>PBLL01000042.1 GCA_002721755.1 Actinomycetota bacterium | reverse complement strand
AGATGTTGATGCTGCAGCTATCAATAGTGTCTACCAGTTAAGCAACCAACCAACAGCTGGTTCACATGACATTGTTGTAGCAGCCCTAACACCAGCCCTCACGAGCTTAGGAATAACTTCAAGCGAATTGGGGTCTTATTAAAGGTTTGTCTTCTATCACAAGCACATAACGGTTTCCCCCGCAATGAAAAGTGATAGACGGCTTTGCCGGTGGCCACGCTCAGCTGGGTGAGTAGTGGCCACCGGCCTACAAATTTCAAACTATCTGCATAACCCAGTATCTTTTATTCATGCAAGAAGTAACAGTTGGCTGGTGGGGGCTATTGGCTTCTTTGGTGATGGTAGTTGTTGCCATTGGAATATCCCTTTTACTGCGACTCAAACTTGAACGCAATTTAACGATTGCAACGGGAAGATCCATAGCACAGCTTGTAATAGCTGGATGGGCTTTGACTCTCATACTTAAAGATGAGACGTCAGTCGTATGGGCATGGTTATGGGTTGCTGCAATGATCCCATTCGCAGCGCTTTCTGCTTCAAAGCGTGAACAACGCCTCCAAGGTCTCATATGGACGACAGGACTAGGATATGTATTAGGACTCGGTATAAGCCTCTCTGTTCTTTTTGCATTACAAATTCTCCCTTTTGAATCTCGCGTATTGGTCCCAGTAGCGGGAATGATCGTTGGCAACTCACTAAGAGTTGTTGTGGTCGCTGCTACACGATTAGTTGATGCCATACGCGACTCTAAGCTTGAGATAGAAGCCATGCTCTCACTCGGATTTACGAGACACAAAGCTGTTCAAAGAGTTGTCTCAGAAACACTCAAACTGGCACTTATTCCACAGATAGAAACAACAAGAACAGTGGGCATTATTTTCCTTCCCGGAATACTTACAGGTCTAATACTGGCAGGAGTAGACCCTCTTGAAGCTGCGCTGATGCAAGCAGTGATACTTTTCCTCATACTCGGTTCAGCAGCTATAACAGGTCTAATTGTTGTTATGTTTGGAGCTCAAAAGTTTCTGACTGCCGATCACCGTCTTGAACCACCGGAAAGTTAAAACTATTTTGAGCAAGAACAACCCAATTCACTTAACAACGAAATAACTTCTTTGACTGGAAGTCCAACAATGTTGTCGAAACTTCCTTCAAAAGAAACCACAAAATCCTTGCCACTGCCTTGAATGCCATAACCTCCAGCTTTATCAAGTGGTTCGCCACTTTTAATATAAGTAATGATTTCTTCTTCTGAGAGTTCTCTCCATCTGACTTGAGTGGAAACAACCAAAGATCGACGACCTTTAGGTCCACTTAGAGAAACACCGGTGATAACTGCATGAGTTTCACCAGAAAGGGTTTGCAGCATTTCAAAAGCTATTTCTGGTGATCCTGGTTTACCTAAAATCTTTTCGTTAATTGCAACTACTGTGTCAGCAGCCACACCGCATTCACCATCATTTATTACAGCATCAAGTTTCCCAACTGCTAAACGTTCAACAAGAGACTCAGCTGACTCACCAACGAGTATTGATTCATCTACTTCAGGCACGCGAACTTCAAGCTCGAATCCAGCTTCAACAAGCAGAGAAAATCTTTGGGGAGAACTTGAAGCAAGAATTAAATGATTTTTTAGCCCTTCCAAATTTTATCCACCTGAAACTAGAGCCTCAGCTTCAATGTGAAGAGGAGTTAAATCAGAAGGGTCATCTAACCAGCCAGCAGGTAATACTACAGGCTTTGGACCACTTTTATGGCTTCTAGGAAGTCTCAGAGCAGAAGGATCAAACTTTCGATCAGCCCCAATATTTAACAAAAGATCGCTTAAAAGTTCTTTTAAATTATCCATATCTTCAACCATTTGAAGTGCCCGCCTCGCTGCAGGTCCTGTCTGATACCCCTTCAAATACCAAGAAGTATGTTTCCGGAAATCTTTAATTCCATGTGGGCCCGTCCAATCAACCAACATTTGTGCATGCTCAGTCATCGTTTCAGCAACCCCGCTTAATAAAGGAGGATCGTCAGGCTCTGAACCTCCTGAAGAATGGCCTGCACCAAAAACAGAAGCTAACTGACCGAATAGCCAAGGTCTACCCAGACAGCCACGACCTACAACGACCCCATCACATCCAGTTGAGCGCATCATACGTAATGCATCCCACGGTTCCCAAATATCACCATTGCCAAATACGGGGATAGAAGGAACAGTCTCTTTCAAACAAGCAATAGCATCCCAGTCAGCCTCACCTGAATACAACTGTTCAGCCGTTCTAGCATGTAAAGCCACAGCTGAAGCTCCAACATACTCTGCGATGCGACCAGCTTCTAAGTAGGTTAGATGATCTTCATCCGTGCCTTTGCGAAACTTCACAGTCACAGGCACAGATCCAGCAGCTTCAACAACCGAAGAAACAATCAACTCAAAAAGTTTAGGTTTCAGTGGAAGAGCAGCTCCACCACCACGTCGAGTTACCTTAGGCATAGGACAACCAAAATTCATATCAATATGATCTACTCGACCCTCATCAACCAACATAGTTGTAGCGGCAGCAATACTTTGCGGCTCAGTTCCATATAACTGGATACTTCTAGGTGCTTCATCCTTGGCGAAACCGCTCAACCTTTGAGTTTTAGAATGTCCTTCTAACAACCCTCGGGCAGTGATCATCTCACTCACATACAAGCCTGCACCAAACTTTCTACACAGAGTGCGAAACGGAGCATTGGTAACACCTGCCATCGGGGCTAAAACAACTGGAGGCCAAACCTCTATTGGACCAATACTAGGTTTTTTGAACTCACCGGGAATCGCAGTAATCACATCACGATTAATTTCACTTCTTAAACCCATACATAAAGCGTAGAGCCCAACTATTTATCTAACGCGCTATTCGAAATCCTTGATGACCTAAAGAACTGTCTGGAAGCAAACCCATCCTCGCTCCAACCCGATACCTGTTGCAATAACTGTCATGACATAGGTAAGAACCACCTTTTACAATCTTGTCCAGACCTATTGAAGGACCTTTTGGGTTAGTAACTGGAATATCAGGTTCATGACGTGCAGAAAACCAGTCATTACACCACTCCCAAACGTTTCCTGAACAGTTATAAAGACCAAAATTATTAGAAGTAAATGAATCAACAGGACAAGTTCCAATCCAGCCATCTTCACCATTGTTGGTGTCAGGGAAAGAACCAGTAAAGATATTGCACATAAAATCTCCATCTGGTTTGTTTTCATCACCCCAAGGAAATTTCTTCTGGTTGAGTCCACCACGAGCGGCAAACTCCCACTCGGCTTCACTCGGTAGACGACAATCAGCCCACTCAGCAAAGACTTTTGCGTCGAACCATGAAACATGAACAACGGGGTGATCCCATCGTGAGCATCCGGGTTCCAACTTGGATTGAGGACCTTCAGGGTGTAGCCAGTCAGCGCCTTCAACTTTTCGCCACCACTCTGCACCCAGAACACCTCTTGTTGGTGGGAAATCATCAGGGAGTAAACCTGCAAAAACAAAAGACCAAGGAGGTTCATCATCCTCACTTTGTTCTGCAGTTGTCACATGACCTGTAGCAGCAACAAAAGCTGAAAATTCTTTATTACTCACAGCAGTAGAGGAAATCGAAAAGGGAGACAAGATAACTTCCCTAATAGGTCCCTCACCATCTGCAGGGTAAGCATCAAGTTCGTTGCCCATTAAAAACGAGCCACCTGACAGCTCAATCAGATTATCTGCTGGGTTGGATTCAGTCATTAACTTCCAAATTGAGACCAGAAATGAAATCTCTAACAGCTTGAGCTACTTCATCACAGGCTTTTACGTGCACCATGTGACCAGCGTCTGGAACAATCAAAGTTCCTCTAACATCGAGATACTTTTCGAAAACTGCCGCAGATGCTGCAAAACGCTTATCACGTTCACCTAAAACTAGAAAAGTAGGAGCCTTTATTTCATCTAAGTGGTCAATCACATACGAATCAACATGCATAGACAACTCTTCTGCACCTTCAGCAAGATCGAGGTTTTCAGCGGCCTGTCTAACAGATTCGTTCCACTCTTCACGGGTTTCGGCTTTTCTGAAACCCGGACCGGAAGCTACCAAAATCAGAGCAGAAACCTCATCAGGCTTTTCTAAAGCATACGCAAGCGAAAGATAGCCACCCAAACTATGTCCAACTAGAACACACGGCCTTCCAGCTTCATCAAGCACCGCAGATATATCTTTCAGCGCTTCTTCTCGGCCATAGTTACCTGGCGGAGGAGCCCCACTGTCACCATGACCACGTAAGTCCCAAGTAGTCACCTGATGGTCTTTACACAGATTTTCACTTAAACCTGACCAGACATCTCTACTGTTAGCCCAACCAGTAATACAAACAACGTGGGGTCCAGTTCCTTTGGTTTCGCCCACAATAGTTACTTCACCATTTCGAACTTCAAATGAGCTCATGTTTAACGTAATCCTCTGAAACATTCTCGGACATCTTCGACAAAAACTTCAGGAGTTTCTAAAGAAGCGAAATGCCCTCCTTTTTCATGTTCAGCCCATAGAACCAAGTTCATCGAATCTTCAACCCACCGTCTACGCGGCATCATCAGTTCATATGGGAAAACTGAAACGCCCACAGGAGTTTCTCCGGTTGCACCAAATTCAGGTTCGAGGGTTTTAAACATCTCATAATAAATTCGGGTTGACGAATTTATGGTTCCGGTAAACCAATAAAGAGAGACATTTGCCAAAAGCTTGTCCTTATCAATAGTGCTGAAAAGGTCACCATCATTATCGGTCCACCCATAGAACTTTTCTGTAATCCAAGCCAAAAGTCCTGCAGGACTATCATTCAAACCCGTACCCAGAGTCTGAGGCTTCGTTTGTTGAATGCGAAAGTAGCCGTTATCTTCTGCTTGATACCAAGCACCTCTATTGAGTAACTGTTGTTCAATATCTGTTATATCTTCCATATCATCAGATTTCCCAAGAGGTCCTCCAGGAAGCATGGTTATATGGCATCCAGTTACATTTTTTGGTGCTACGCGACATATTTCACGGGAAATAATTGAACCCCAATCACCTCCCTGTACGCCATAGCGGTCGTAACCTAATTTTTTTGTCAATTCGGCAAAAGCACGAGCTATACGTGTAGGTCCCCATCCACGCTCAGAAGTAGGTCCAGATAGTCCATAACCTGGCAGAGAAGGAACGATTACGTGAAAAGCGTCAGATTCATCTCCGCCGTGATCTTGCGGATTCGTCAAAGGTCCTATTACATCTAGAAATTCGACTATTGAACCTGGCCAGCCATGACTTATCAAGAGAGGAAGAGCATCAGGATTATTAGAACGTTCATGGATGGTGTGTATGCGCTGTCCGTCTATATCGGTAGTCAAATTTTCAAAAGAGTTTAAGTAGGTTTCAAAAGAACGCCAGTCGAATTCATTTTTCCAATATTCAGCGAGGTCCTTGATCAGATTCGCATCGATGCCATAGTCCCATCCAACATCGGGCAAATTGTCAGTCCACCTAGTTTTCTCTAAACGTTCTTTAAGATCTGCTATCTCATCATCACTAACAGAGATGACAAAAGGGGTGAAGTTATCGGACATTTAGATTATTAGACGTGTTCAGCTAATTCACGTAGGCGACCCAAAATGGCAGCAGGGTCACCACCGATAGGTGTCACATTAAGGCTTGTGACCCCTGCTTCCTTATATGCAGCCAATCGGTCTTTAACATACGATTCGTCACCGCACATATTCGACTTTTCAATCAATTCATCAGGAAGAGCGGCCATGGCTTCATCTCTTCGACCATCCAAATAAGCTTCCTGAACTGCCAAAGCTTCGTCGGGAAAGCCGTATTGACAGCAAAGGTCATTATAAAAATTCTTTCCTTTAGCACCCATGCCGCCTATGTAAAGTGCAGCCATCGGACGGGCCATATCTCTATATTGTTCAGCGTCATCGCCTATAGCAACTAAACCTCCTGCAACAACGTCAAAATCACCCAGTTCAGGGTCTCTTCTTTCCATCCCAGCCTTAATGGAATCACCCCAAACCGTGTCCATTCTTTCAGGGAATACCATGAAAGGAAGCCAACCATTAGCTGACGCGGCAGTCTCTTCCACGCTATTAGCTCCCAGAGAGGCCACATAAATAGGTATGTCATCTCTAAGCATGTGATTAATGATCTTCAATGGTTTTCCCAGCCCAGTTCCTCGCTCAGCGGGTAGAGGCAAATCGAAAACTTTACCGTTATATGTAAGAGGTTCACGCTTCCAGGCCATACGACAAATTTCCATAACTTCTCTTAGTCGTGTCAAAGGCATTGAATAGGGAATTCCGTGAAAACCTTCAATTACTTGAGGTCCAGATGCACCTAAGCCAAGTGTGAATCGCCCACCGGATAGGGAATCAAGACTTGCAGCAGTCTGAGCTAAAGCTGCTGGAGTTCGGCTGTATGTATTCAATATTCCACTGCCTAGACCAACTGTTTCTGTTTCAGCAGCTAAATAACCCAAAAGACTCACAGCATCAAAACCATAAGCCTCGGGAATCCAGATCATGTCCACACCAGCTGACTCCAAAGCTTTCGCTTGCTTCGCTGATTCAGTTGGATCGTTCGCGTAATTTAAAAGGGTTGATATTCGCATAAATGAATCATCTCAGAAGTAAATGAAGATCTCTAGTTGGCACTGTGATTCTTTTGAGTATTTGGAAAAGAAAAAGGATAATCACGGAAGCGATCACAAGTACTTCCGGTTCGGCGGTTATAGCGAGTGAAAACCCATCAATTACAGCAATTTTTAGGATGAATAGTTCTTCAAATAGGGTAATTAGTCACAAGTAGCTATTTTGTGGGCGTTTTGTCACCTACCATCAAAGGATGGTGAATAACTCTCAATTTGGAAAAGAAACCATAAATATGTCTGAGATTTTTAACGCATACTCTCGCCGAGACTGGGAGAATCTGGTTTTAGAAGCGTTGTCAGATCATTCAATCGACTCACTAAATGAAATTGTCGATGGCGAAATTGAAATAAAACCAATTTATAGTTCTGAAGATCAAAATTCTACGAACCCTGCTGGCATTCCCGGTGTAACTCCGTTTACGCGAGGAAATAAATTGAGTGGACATGAAAATGGCACTTGGGATATTCGAGCTTTAATTGATGAATCGACCCCTGAATTGGCGAACAAAGCTGCATTGAACGAACTCTTAAATGGTTCCACTTCACTTTTTATTGATTCTGAAAAAATCGGTATTAAGTGTTTCGATGATTTAGGTAAGACTCTCGAAGATGTTTTTTTGAATATGACCAGTATTTGGTTAAAACCTCAATTGAAGGTTCCAGAGCTTGCAAATTGGATGATCGAATTATGGGATCAGCGTGATATAGAGAAGTCAGAACGTCATGGTGGGTTAGGGATAGATCCAATAGGCGTGTCTGTAAGAAATGGAAGACAGAGTGATTACTCCAAGGAATTATCAGACATATCAGATGCAATTGATAGATCAGGTTCTTCAAAAGTTCTAAACATAGACAGCAGTTTTTTTCCAGAGCTTGGGGGATCAATTGCAGGTGAGCTCGCATATTCATTATCTGTTGCGGTCCACTATTTACGAGAACTCGAAAAAAGAGAATTAGAAATTGAAACGATTATACAAAACATGTATTTCACTTATTCTTCAAGTAGTGATCAGTTCATGACCATTGCAAAATTTAGAGCAGCTAGACGTTTATGGTCACAGATCACAAAAGAATGTGGAGCAAAACCGGAGAATCAAACGCAAAGTCAACATGCTGTAACTCCTACTAAGGCAATTAATACAAAAGATCCTTGGTTTAATTCGTTCAAAGCTACGGTTGCTGCTTTCGCTGCTGGAATAGGCGGAGCAGAGGCAATAACAGTCATTCCATTTTCTCTCTCAGATGATATTTCTACCGGAGAGCCAGAAAGGCGCATGGCACGAAATACCCAACTTTTGCTTGCGGAAGAAAGTCATATAGGTCGCGTTATTGATCCTGCCGGTGGGTCTTGGTTCGTTGAGAATCTTACAGAACAGTTAGCTCAGAAATCTTGGGAAACTTTTCAACAGATTGAATCTTCGGGAGGCATCGTAGAAGTTCTTAATAATGATCAAAAAATTCAAGCAATGTTAAAAATTCGAGGCGATAGTTATGACTAAAATTCCTGATTTTTCAAAAATTGAATTCGATCAGACTGAAAGATTGAGCAATGACGAAATCGAAAAACTTGCGTTTAACAATTCCGATAAACACAACGGTCAGCTATGGGAAACAGCTGAAAAAATAACAATCAATGACTGTTACACCCATAAAGACATAGAGAGTTTAGATTTTCTTAATGGATGGCCTGGCGTAGCTCCCTTTTTGCGAGGTCCTCATGCGACAATGTATAAAACCAGACCATGGACAATTCGGCAATACGGTGGATTCTCAACAGCAGAAGAGTCAAATGCTTTTTATCGAAGAAATCTTGAAGATGGTCAAAGAGGAATTTCTGTTGCGTTCGATCTAGCAACTCACCGAGGATATGACAGCGACCACCCTCGAGTAGCGGGTGATGTTGGAATGGCAGGAGTAGCAATTGATTCTATTTTGGATATGCAAAAACTTTTTGACGGAATCCCACTTGACAAAATGAGTGTTTCAATGACAATGAATGGCGCTGTTTTACCAATAATGGCGTTGTACATTGTTGCTGCTGAAGAGCAGGGAGTGCCTGCAAAAGCGTTAACTGGCACAATCCAAAATGACATCCTAAAAGAATTTATGGTTCGAAATACCTACATATATCCGCCAGAACCATCGATGAGAATAATTTCCGACATCTTTGCGTATACAAGTTCAGAAATGCCTCGATTCAACAGCATTTCTGTTTCTGGGTATCACATGCAAGAAGCCGGAGCAACAGCAGATTTAGAACTGGCTTACACTTTGGCAGACGGAATCGAATATGTAAGAGCAGGTTTAAAAGCAGGGTTAGATGTAGATTTATTTTCTCCAAGAATAAGTTTCTTTTGGGGAATCGGAATGAATTTTTTCATGGAAGTAGCCAAAATGAGAGCAGCCCGACTTATTTGGGCGAGGCTCATGTCACAGTTCGAGCCAAAAGATGAACGTTCTCTATCGCTTAGAACGCATTGCCAGACATCCGGTTGGAGCCTTACAGCCCAAGACCCTTATAACAATGTGATTAGGACTTGCATAGAAGCCATGGCTGCAACCCAAGGTCACACTCAGTCACTTCATACAAATTCTTTTGACGAAGCTTTAGCTTTGCCGACAGATTTTTCGGCAAAAATCGCACGCGACACTCAGGTCTTTCTTCAGGAAGAAACCGATTCATGTAGAGTCATAGACCCTTGGGGTGGAAGTTACTATTTGGAACGACTCACTAATGATCTTGCAGTTAAAGCAATGGAACATATTAACGAGATCGAAAATTCGGGCGGAATGGCAAAAGCTATAGAAGCTGGTATTCCAAAATTGCGTATTGAGGAAGCGGCTGCAAGAACCCAAGCGCGTATTGATTCTGGGCAGCAGTCAGTCATAGGGGTAAATAGGTATCGTCCTGAGACAGAATCAGAGGTAAATGTTCTCAGAGTTGATAACGCTGAAGTTAGATCATCACAAATTGCTCAGCTTGAAGAATTGAAAGCCACACGTGATGAAGAACAGTGTCAGATAGCTCTTGACGAGTTGACAAAAGCTGCGGAAAAAAATCAAAACTTATTAGCTGCATCTGTGAAAGCTGCGCGAGCGCGAGCTACGGTCGGGGAAATAAGCGATGCGCTTGAAAAGATTTTTGGACGCCATAGAGCGGAGGTAAGAACAATTTCAGGAGTATTTAGCAGCGAAGTAGGGGACAATGAAGCTGTTCAGACTGTTAGGGACAGAGCTGACAAGTTTGAAACTGATTCTGGAAGAAGACCTAGGATTCTTGTTGCAAAAATTGGACAGGATGGTCATGATCGTGGTCAAAAAGTGATTGCTACTGCTTTTGCAGATTTAGGTTTTGACGTCGACATAGGGCCCTTGTTCGCAACTCCTTCTGAGACTGCGATGCAAGCGGTTGAAAATGATGTACATGTTGTAGGTGTAAGTTCTTTAGCCGCCGGTCACTTAACTTTGGTTCCACAGTTGAAAGAAGAACTTGAATCTTTAGGACGTGAGGACATAGCCATTGTGGTAGGTGGAGTTATACCTCCAGATGATTTTGATGTACTTAAAAACGCTGGAGTCGCAGCAGTGTTCCCTTCTGGGACAGTAATTGCTGAAGCCGCTCTTGAACTTTTAGAGAAATTGTCGTGAAGGTTGATCTAGACGAGCTAGTTAAAGGTGTTTTACAGGGGGATCGAACATCCCTTGGAAAGGCTCTTACTTTAGTTGAGTCAAGCAGATTAGATGACCGAGAAGTAGTAGAAAGTCTCTTAGCTCAGATTTCTTTAAAAACCGGTGAAGCGCACCGAATAGGAATCACTGGCGTCCCGGGCGTCGGTAAAAGCACATTTATTGAAGCAATGGGAAGCAAGCTTATAGAATCCGGACACAAAGTGGCAGTTCTGGCTGTCGACCCTACTAGCACTGTTAGCGGTGGAAGCATACTAGGCGACAAAACTAGAATGAATCGTTTAGCGAATGATCCCAGTGCTTTTGTGAGACCCTCACCCAGTTCAGGCACTTTAGGTGGAGTGACTAGAACCACAAGAGAGTCGATGGCTGTACTAGAAGCAGCAGGATATGACGTGGTCATGGTGGAGACTGTAGGAATAGGTCAATCTGAAACAGTTGTAGCTGAGATGGTAGATATCTTTTTAGTTTTGATGCTTCCAGGGGCAGGTGATGAGTTACAGGGAATTAAAAAAGGAGTGCTGGAATTGGCTGACATGATTGCTGTCAACAAAACGGACGGAGAAAACGAAGCAAGAGCTTTTGAGGCGGCAAAAGACTACATTTCCGCACTCAGGCTCACCCAGTCAGCAATTCCTGACTGGATACCACCAGTGGTTAATTGCAGTGCTTTAACCGGTAAAGGTCTTGATGAAGTATGGGAAAAAATTCAAAATCACCGAGAAACGCTCGAATTAAATGGCGAATGGGAAAAACGTAGAAAAGATCAGAAATTGAAATGGATGTGGTCAATAGTGGAAGAACGATTGTCTTCTGACTTGCATGACCACCCTTCTATAGCTGAACAAGTCCCTGAGCTTGAAAAGACAGTTCTGGCAGGGGAAATTAGTGCTACATCAGCGGCGGAAAAACTCCTTGAGGTTTTTCGAAAGAACATTTAAAGCATTTAATAAATAACCCAAATTTCACCAAAAGAGTTTAGAGCACTACTGTGCTTTCTATGGATCGTAGGCAGTTCCTGAGAAGTGGGCTTATAGGTGCAGCAGGCGTTGGAATGCTGTCAACACTAGATATAGCAACAGCATCTGCTGCCGAGCCGGGAATAGGGCCATATGGATCGCTAGAAGGAATACAACCAGACGTGAATGGGATAATTCTCCCAGAAGGTTTCACTTCACGAGTGGTTGCTATTTCTGGTGATTTAGTCGAAAACACATCTCACCAATGGCACATTTTCCCTGATGGTGCGGCTACCTTTCCCGATGGAGAAGGAGGATGGTACTACGCGTGCAACAGTGAAGTTTTTAACTTTATGACGGGTTTTGAAGGACATGGAGGAGTCTCTTCCATACATTTCAATAAAGACGCTGAAATAATCGATGCCTTCCCAATTCTTGAAGGTAGTCACTCAAATTGTGCAGGTGGTCCAACTCCCTGGGGTACTTGGCTCTCATGCGAAGAAGGCTTTTTGCCACCATTGTGGGGAAAAGTTTGGGAATGCGACCCAACAGGCAAAAATTCTGCTATTTCAAGAGACGCCATGGGGTATTTTGCACATGAGGCGGTAGCAGTAGACCCTGTAGATGAAAAGTTGTACCTGACCCAAGACAAGAGCAACGGTTTACTTTACAGATTTACACCAGAGTCATACCCTGATCTTTCAAACGGACTTCTCGAGGCAATGTTTGTTTCCGATAGCGGAGATGTTTCTTGGGGGGCAATAGATGACCCCACAGGCGCTTCTATCCCTATTGAGGAACAACTGACTGGAGCTTTTGTCACCAATGGTGGTGAAGGTATTTGGTATCACAACGGTTGGATATGGTTCGCTACAAAGGGAGATAATCGAATTCATGCAGTTGATCTACGAAACCAAAAATATGAACTGATATGGGATGGTATTGACCCAATTACCGGGGAAATGAATGACAGACAACCATTGACTGGAGTTGACAACGTCACTGTAGAAGAAGGCTCAGGGGATTTATTCATAGCTGAAGACGGGGGAAATATGGAACTCGTAGTGATCAGTCCCGAGGGCGAAGTAGCGCCATTTTGTCGCCTAGCGGACCCTGCGCACAACGGTTCTGAAATGACCGGTCCATGTTTCAATCCCAATCGAGATCGTTTATATTTCAGCTCACAAAGAGGCCCATCAAATAAACAAGCAATTGAAATGGTCCCGGCATACACAGATGGCACTCATTACAATGCCGGAGTCACATATGAGATCTCTGGTCCCTTTCGAGGAAGGTTTGTTCCACCACCTCCAACTACTACTACAACGACTGCGGCTCCAACTACTACTTCTACGACCACTACAACAACGACTGCGGCTCCAACTACTACTACAACGACTGCGGCTCCAACTACTACTTCTACGACCACTACAACGACCGCAACCCCAACTACTACTTCTACGACCACTACAACGACCGCAACCCCAACTACTACTTTGACGAAAGCAGTAGAAACAGCAGTTCCTGTAAAAAGCGATAATGGAAATAACGGGGGACTTATAGGTGGAGTATCGGCTGCAGTTGCTGCTTTGGTCGCAGTAGTTGTAGCTGTTAGACGAAGGGCAACAAAAGAAGAAAACTCAACTGAGTGATCTTTTAGTGACTAAGGTCGGTTCTGGGTTTACCCAGGAGATTAAATGGACCGACGTTCATTTCTAAAAAATGGTTTAGCGGGAATAGCTGGGATTGGGTTTCTGCTGGATGCCCCACCACTAAAAGCTTCCCAAAGAGTTGGACCTTACGGATCTATTGAAGGAATAAAACCCGACGAAAACGGGTTTGTGCTTCCAGATGGTTTCAAATCAAAAGTCATAGCTATCGGTGGTGATCCAGTAGAAGGGACTGACTATCAATGGCATTTATTCCCTTCTGGTGCCGGAACTATTCCAGATGGAAATAATGGATGGTTCTTAGTATCAAATAGTGAAGTAAATAATTTTCTTACACCTGATGAGACATGGGGCGGCGCATCTTCTATTCATTTTGATAGCTCAGGGGCAATTATTGACGCACATCCAATTTTGGCTTGGAGTCATTCAAATGCTGGAGGGACTGTAACTCCCTGGGGAACTTGGTTGTCATGCGAGTCTGATCTTTTTAATGAGGGAAAGGTTTGGGAGTGCGACCCTAGGGGCATACAACTTCCTGTAAAACTTGATGGAATTGGTTCTAGAAACCATGGTGGGATAGCAGTTGACCCTAAACGGCAATGCTTATACATCACTGAAAATCATAGAAAGGGGCTTTTTTACAGATACAGCCCTTCGAAATGGCCCGATTTAGTTGAGGGTTTGTTGGAAGCAATGAAATTGGAAAACGATGGCACTATCAGTTGGATCGAAGTGCCTAATCCATTAGATAAATCAATTCCGAGTAGAGAAAAAGTAAATGAAGGAAAGTTGATGCCAGGTGGCAGAGGTTGCTGGTATGAAAAAGATTCTGTTTATTTCGCAACCAGGCTAGATAATCGAGTTCACGCTATAGATCTTCTATCGAATCAATATGAGATTATTTGGGATGGAGAAAATGGCAGGCAGCCGCTTACAGGTATAGATGACTTAACAGTTGATGCCTTAACGGGCGACATTTTCGTCGCTGAGACAAATGGAAATATGGAACTAGTTGTTATAAGTCCTGAAGGTTTAGTTGAGCCATTTTGTCGAATTATCGATCCACGACACGATTTTTCAGCATTAACAGGACCTTGTTTCGATCCGTATAGAAAACGTCTCTACATAAGCTCTCAAAGAGGTGAGGGTAGCCGGTTAGTGCGTGATGTCATTCCGGCAGTTAATTGGGGTTCAGGGTCTTACGGTAGTCGTACGGGTATAACTTATGAAATTTCTGGTCCATTTAGAACTACAGAATTTGTTGATGCACAAAGCACAGTAGGTCCAGTTGATTCACATCTGACCACTTCAACTCTCTTGCAAGAGCACGGAGATGAAGAACCTGAAAAAAATGTTCTAACAGTACCGACAACTGAAATTGTTACAACCACCAGCACTTTAAAACTTTCTGTCAATAAACCTCAGGAGGAAAGCTTTATTAAACCAAAAGAGGAAACCTCTTCAGATGAGAAAGATTCAGAAGATTCAAACTCTTTGTTGCTAGTGGGTTCTTTTCTTGGGGTGGCTATTTTTCTGGGTGCTGGTGCTGTAGCAATCAGACAACGCTCTTCAAAATCAGATGAGGTCCCCTCTTAAAAGGGGACCTCATCTACGTCCGATTGGGGAATCGGAGGGGGGAGGGACAAGCTTAAAAGTCTTCGTCCATAGAAAATTCACCATCTACACCAGTTTGATAAGCGGTCACTGTCTTTTCGAAAAAGTTAGTTAATTCAGAAACATCTTGAAGGTCCATAAATCCGAAGGGGTTTTTCGCACCATATATTGGCTCTATACCGAATCTCGCTAAACGCTGATCTGCAACGCATTTTAGGTACTCATGAGTATCGGCGAGTGACATACCGTTAACACCTTGACCCCCTAAAAGGTCTTCAGCAAATTGATATTCACATTCCACTGCTTCTTCGATCATTTCTATTACTCGACTTTTAAAGCTTTCATCAAATAGTTCAGGTTGCTCTTCTCTAACAGTGTCTACAACAGCAAAAGCAAAATTCATATGACAACTTTCATCCCTGAAAACCCAATTGGTGCCGGAACCTAATCCATCAAGCAGTCCTTGGTCACGTAAAAAGTAAACATAGGCAAAAGCCCCAAAAAAGAACAGACCTTCTATGCAGGAAGCAAAGCAGATCAAATTCATCAAAAAATCTTTACGTTTTTCATTTGTGTCAAGAACATCTAGATCATCAACGGAACCCATCCATTTGAAACAGAAGTCAGCCTTCTTACGAATTGAAGGGATGTTGTGTATAGCTGCAAAAGCTTCTTCTCTCTCGTCCTGATCAGGTATGTAGTTATCAAGGAGTGTCAGATAGAACTGCACATGTAGAGCTTCTTCATAAAGTTGGCGTGATAGGTACATTCGTGCTTCAGGGGCGTTTATGTGTTTATAAAGATTGAGAACCAGATTGTTAGCGACTATTGAGTCGCCCGTAGCGAAGAAAGCCACAAGTCTTTTGACTAGATGTATGTGTGCGGAATCCATTTTCCCACTGCGTAAGTCATTAAGATCAGTAGTGAAATCAATTTCGTCCACAGTCCAGGTATTTTTAATGCCATCTAGATACATCTCATAGAAATATGGATAACGCATAGGTCTAAGGGTCAAATCAAAACCAGGATCCAAGATATTGGTAGGACTTTTTAACGTAGAGATGCTCGGTTCATCTATTGGAGCAGAAGATGGTTCAGGAAAGACTTCAGAGAGTGCCATTTATTCGCAGGCCTCACAAGTTTCTGGATTCTCCAATGAACAAGCTATTGCTTCTGCATCTGTAAACGCCTCTGCAGAAGGTTGTGTTGAGTTATCACCGTTTACAGTTGTCTTATTAATTCTGGTAGCAGGTCGTGATCTTAAATAATAGGTTGTCTTTAAACCAGATTTCCAAGCATGCATGTACATGGAACTGAGTTTTCCAATTGTAGGCGATTCCATAAATAGGTTAAGAGATTGACTTTGGTCAACGAAAGCACCTCTGTCGGCCCCCATATCTATTAATGAACGCATGGGTATTTCCCAAGCTGTTCTATAGATTTCTTTTAGGTCATCTGGCATTCCTTCAATTTCTTGTACAGAACCTTCTGACTGTTTCAATGCATTGCCCATACTTTCTGTCCAAAGAGATCTTTTTTGGAGTTCAGAAACCAGATATCGATTAATTTGAAGAAACTCACCAGATAAAGTTTCTCTCTTGAACAGGTTTGACACTTGTGGTTCTATACATTCATAGCAGCCAGCTATAGAGGCAATCGTTGCGGTTGGAGCGATAGCTATCATTAAAGAATTACGAAGCCCGTACTTAGAGATTCTCTTTCTGAGACTTTCCCAACGCTCTGGATTGCTTGGTTCTATGCCCCAAAGGTCGAACTGAAGATCACCTGAAGCTGCTCGTGTTTGTTGAAAATTGGGGTGCGGTCCAGATTTTTCTGCCAGTTCGGTTGATGCCCAAAGAGCATTAAAATAAATTTCCTCTGAAATCTTCTTTGACAGCTCTCGTGCTTTGGGGTCATCGAATGGCAAACCCATTTTGAAGAAAACATCTTGAAGTCCCATTAGTCCAAGACCAACTGGTCTCCAAGCATTGTTTGAGTTGTCTGCTTCGTGTGTTGGGTAGAAGTTTATGTCTATTACACGATCTAAGAAAGGAACCGCCGTGCGGATAACTTCCCCTAAGTGTTCAAAATCGAAAGAATCGTTTTTTACTAATGCACCAAGATTAACTGAACCCAAGTTGCAGACGGCTGTTTCACTTTGGTTTGTCACCTCTAATATCTCTGTACAGAGATTTGATAAGTGCACAACCCTATTGTCTTTTCCGGTCTGGTTGCATTTTGTATTAGAAGCATCTTTAAATGTCATCCAACCATTTCCGGTTTGAGCAAGTGTTCGCATCATTTTGCTATAGAGCTCTCTAGCAGGTATTTGTTTTACGTAGAGAGCTTCTTCTTCAGCTTTGGTATAGGCGGTCACAAATTCTGACCCGTATAAATCTGTTAGATGAGGTACTTCCTTAGGATCGAAAAGGGACCATTGCCAATCTTTTTCTACTCTTTCCATAAACAGGTCGGGTACCCAATTAGCTAAGTTCAAATGGTGGGTTCGCCTCTGGTGATCTCCTGTATTGTCACGAAGCTCGAGAAACTCTTCTATATCCGCATGCCAAGTTTCCAGATAGACACATGCGGCTCCTTTTCTTCTACCCCCTTGGTTAACAGCTGAAACAGAGCTATCTAAAGTTTTGAGCCATGGAATTATTCCATTTGAAAGACCGTTTGTACCTTTTATCAAAGATCCTTGTGACCTTACCCTGTGCCAAGCTACCCCTATTCCACCAGCGAATTTAGAGAGCTGAGCGATGTCCATGTATCTCTTGTAGATGCCTTCCAGGCTGTCTTCTGGCGAGTCAAGAAGGTAACAACTTGACATTTGGGGGTGTGTAGTACCGGAGTTGAAGAGAGTCGGGCTAGACGGGAGGTACTCAAGCGAAGAGATTAATTTGTAAAAACGGATTGCTTCTTCAGGCGTGCTTGACAAGCCGCAAGCGACACGAAGAAAGAAGTACTGTGGAGTTTCTATCACAAAGCGGTTGTCTGGATGCCTCAGAAGATAACGATCGTAGACAGTTCTTAGACCAAAGAACTCAAATAGATGATCCCGATCATGTTCAATAGTGTCATCAAATTTGCGAGAATTTGTAGAAACAAAATCAGCTACGGATTCATGAATTAGACCTAATTCAAAACCAATATTTATTGACTGAGAAAAAGAATGAATTGACTGGTTTCTTACTTCCTTGTCGATAACAGTTGATAGAAGTCTTCCGGCTAATCGTGAGTAGTTAGGTTCTTCAATAATGAAACCTGCAGCGGTTCTAATTGAGAGTTCATCTAGTTCTTCAGTAGTGGCACCATCTCTTAAACCTGAGATGGTTCGTGTTGCCACTCGCATAGGGTCAACTCTGTCCAGACCAACGCTGCAGCGTTCTACGGCGCGAACTATTTTGTTTACGTCTACCGGTTCAAAGTCACCGTTTCTCTTTTTGACTTTCATAGCAGAGCCGAATTCCGGCTCTCGTGCTTGTTCTGTTTCCTCTAGGTCTAGGCGGTCCTCTGCGAGCGCCATATTTATAATTCCCTTCCGTTTCCCCTCTTAGAGATTTCGTTCGCCCAACCGTGGCTCGTTATGAGTGGTGGGATCCGCGATTTCGCTAAGGTTTATATTTCACACATGTAATTACACGTTTGTCAAGAGATTACAAATATTTTTTCGAAGGAAAAGTATTTGAAATATTTATCGAGCTACAAGAATTGAAAAAGTCAGAAGGTCGCTTTCGATTTCGCTTTCGATTTGTGCGGCTGGTGCTTCAGATTTACTGGGTTGTTCATAAAAAATATCTGTTGCCAAGATTTGGCTGGCTACGTATTCCTCAAAACTTTTAACAGCTTCGAGAATTGTTTCTCCACCATCAAGCCAAATTTGTATCCGGTCGGTAACAACTAAGCCGGCGTCTCTTCGCGCTTGTTGAACTTGCCTTATTACATCTCTAGCAATTCCTTCTTTGGCGAGATCTTCGGTTATTTCTGTATTTAGGACAATCACCGCGTCTCCAGAATTTAGAGATGCGGCAGTAATTCCTTCATGTGGCTGCAGTCCTAATTCGAATTCTTCTTCATTCAATAAAATATCCGCAACTGTTACTGTTCCATCTCCGTTGAGTTGCCAGTCACCATTTTTAGCGGCTGTGAAAACTGATTGGACATCTTTACCTAATCTGGGTCCCAATAAAGATCCGTTAGGTTGCAAATTGTACGTAGCGTAATTTTCCAATTCTTCAGTTAGTTCTATTTCTTTTACATTCACCTCGTCTTTAAGAAGCTCGAGAAAATTATTCAAAGAGTTACTTTTAGCTCCTGCGATAACCATTGAAGACAGAGGTAGGCGTACACGAATCCCCTCGTCTTCCCTAAGTCTTAACGCAGTTGATGCAGCATCACGTATACGATCCATGTTCGCAACCAAATCGGCATCTTCAGGAAGTTTTTCAAATTCAGGCCAATCAGTTAAATGGACACTGGGTTCTTCAGTCAATCCAGTGTGAATCTCTTCCATTACCATTGGTAGAAATGGTGCAGAAACCTGAGAAAAAATTTTAAGCACCGTGTAAAGCGTGTCGTAGGCGTCCTTTTTTTGTTTTAGGTTCTCTTCAGTTCTTTCTTCCCAAAACCTGTCTCTGCTTCTTCTTATATACCAATTGTTTAATGCATCAATAAATCCCTGAATCGATTCAGTAGATCCTGGAAGATCGTATGATTCCATTTTTTGTTCGACAGATTCAACGAGTTGTCTTGTTTTTGCTAGTAGGTAGCGATCCAATAAATGTTCGGATTCTGTTCTAAATTCTGCTTTGTATTCGTCAACATTCGCATACAGGGTGAAAAAACTGTAAGCATTCCAGATGGGTAGTAGGACATGACGAACTACATCATCTATTCCGTTATCGCTTATACGTGAATCTCCACCTCTTACGATATTTGCTGACATCAAATACCAACGAAGAGCATCTGATCCTTGGTTAACAAAAATTTCATTTGGCTCTGTGTAGTTTCTTAGTTTCTTTGAGAGTTTCGCTCCATCTTCTGCCGTGAGGATTCCATGGCAAATGACGTTCTGAAAAGCAGGTCTGTCAAAGAGAGCGGTTGCAAGAACATGGAGAGTGTAAAACCAGCCTCTGGTTTGATTTATATATTCGACAATAAAGTCAGCCGGAAAATGATTGTCAAACCATTCTTTGTTTTCAAAAGGATAGTGAACTTGAGCGAAAGGCATTGATCCTGATTCAAACCAGCAATCTAGGACTTCAGAGACACGACGCATTGTGGACTTTCCGGTTGGATCGTCAGGGTTAGGTCTTGTGAGCTCATCGATGAAAGGTCTGTGGAGGTTTTCAGGTCTAACACCAAAATCATTTTCTATTTCATCGATGCTGCCATAAACATCAATCCTTGGGTATTCCGGATTATCGCTTTTCCAGACAGGTATCGGAGAACCCCAGAATCTGTTTCTGCTAATTGACCAGTCTCGTGCTCCTTCTAACCACATTCCGAATCTTCCATTTTGGACGTGGTTGGGTATCCAATTGATTGCCTGATTGTTAGCAAGAAGTTGATCTGTCAAGTCGGTTACTTTGACGTACCAAGAAGAAATAGCTTTATAAATTATCGGAGTATCAGTTCTCCAACAGTGTGGATAGTTGTGTTCATAGCTGTCATGCCTGATTAATTGTCCGTTGCTTTTTAAAGTAGAAATAATTTCAGAGTTGGCATCAAAAACGTTCATTCCGAACCAGTCTTTTATTTCTTTTGTGTAGCATCCCTTATCATCCACGGGAACTGCTTCGCCTATAGGGATGTTGTTAGCTTCACATACCATTTGATCCTCTTCACCAAAACCGGGTGCCATGTGTACTATTCCGGTGCCTTCTTGATCATCTATCCAGTCGGCCTGTAAGACTACAAATGCATCTGTTCGATGTTCAAAAAAATTGAATAGAGGTTTGTACTTTTTACCAATCAGTTCAGAACCCTTAATTACTTCGATTTCTTCTGTTTCCGAGAGTTGTTCTTCATAACGGTTTAGGGCATTTTTAGCGAGGATCCAGACTGTCCCATTTGCATCTTTTCTTTTTGAGTATTCAATTTCTGGTCCAATTGCCAGAGCAAGATTGGAAGGCAGGGTCCAAGGGGTAGTCGTCCAAGCAAGTAGACGAACCGTGTCAGATTCATTTTCCTCTAGCTCTAAATCAAAAGCCACAGTTACAGCTGGGTCTTGTCTTGGGCGCGTGGCATCGTCAAGTCTTATTTCGAAATTTGAAAGCGGGGTTTCTGCTCCCCATGAATATGGCATTACTCTGAAAGCTTCATAAATTAGATCTTTTTCCCACAGCTGCTTGAACGCCCACATGACTGATTCCATGTAAGAAGGGTCCATAGTTTTGTAATCATTTTCAAAGTCGACCCATCTTGCTTGTCGAACCACAGTTTTTTCCCATTCTTCTGTAAAACGCAGAACTGATTTTTCGCAGTGGGCATTGAATTTTTCTATTCCGTATTCAGTAATTTCATTTCGTCCAGAAACCTTTAACTCTTTTTCAACTTCCATTTCTGCTGGCAGCCCATGGCAGTCCCAACCGAACCGCCTTTCGACTTTTTTGCCTTTCATGGTTTGATATCTAGGAACTACGTCTTTTACATAACCAGTAAGTAGGTGTCCGTGATGAGGTAGACCGTTAGCGAAAGGTGGACCATCGTAGAACACAAATTCCGACTCTTCAGGTTTGCTGTCAACAGAAACTTGAAATGTCTTCTCTTTTTTCCATCTTTCCAAAATCTTTTCTTCAAGATTTGGGAAATCAGCTTTCCCAACATCGGGATACGGTCGTTCTTTGCTCATAGTTGTTCTTTAAGAGGGTGTCTACTTAAGGATAGTGGGTTAGCGGGTGTGTCTAGTCAACTTGATTTGAGTCTTTAATTCTTTCCCGTAATTCAAATTTCAGTACTTTCCCACTTGCATTTGTGGGTAAAGAGTCAACAAAAATGATTTGCTTAGGGACTTTGAAGTTAGCAATACGTTCTCGTGCCCAATTGATTATTTCCCTCGGCTCAGGAGAGGAGTTTTTAGCTGGCACAACGAAGGCAATTGATATTTCTCCCATTCGTTCGTCGGGGGCGCCAATCACAGCTACTTGTCCTATCTCAGGGTGGTTCATTAGTGAATTTTCAACCTCAGCGGGGTAGACATTGAAACCACCCGTGATGATCATATCTTTCTTACGATCTGTGATGTCTAGGTATCCCATTGGATCCATAACACCTATATCGCCTGTATGTAGCCATCCGTCCTGATCGATTGTCTCGGCTGTCTGTTCGGGGTCGTTTAAATATCCTCTCATTATGTTGTAACCACGGATAATTATTTCACCTGGCTCTCCTGGCGGGACTTCAGATCCCGCCTCATTCACCACAATGACTTCGACTCCTTCTATTGCCCTACCAGAAGTTTTGGCGATTATTTCTGGGTCGTCATCGTGTCTACACATAGTGGCTATTCCGGAAGCCTCGGTAAGACCATAACCAGTTACAACTGTTTCGAAGCCGAGCTTTTCTCTCATTCCGTAGATCATGTCAACAGGGATTGTTGCTGCTCCCGTAACAGCAAGTCGAAGACTAGACATGTCAAAATTTTCTAAATCAGGGTGGTTGAGAATGGTTTGATAGATGGTCGGAGCTCCAGGCAACATGGTGATTTTTTCTTCAGGAATCCGTTTCATAACTGAAGGGACATCAAAAATGGGATGAGGTATTAGGGTGGCTCCGGTCATAAGGCAAGCCAAAATTCCTGCATTGAGTCCGAAAGTATGAAAAAAAGGATTGATTACTAAGTAGCGGTCAGTTGAAGTTAGCCCAATTACATCACACCATGTTTGGTATGAACGACATACAGCAGCATGCTCAAGCATTGCTCCTTTTGGTTTTCCGGTAGTGCCTGAAGTAAAAAGAATGTGGCAAAGGTCATCGCCAGTAATTTGTTTAGACCTATCTTCTAGCTCTGTTTCATTTATTGAGATTCCAGATTCAATGAATTTTTCCCAAGTCGTACAGTCCTTAGGAGTGGAGCCTTTCAATACAACGATTTCTTCTAGATCTAATTGGTCGATTGAATCTTTTAATAAGTCCACATAGTTAGTGTCTAAAAAGTCGGTAACGGTAAAAAGAATTTTCGCTGATGTGCGACTCAGGATGTATTCCGCTTCTTCACCTCTGAATCTTGTATTGATAGGGACTAAGACAGCGCCTACACAATGCGCTCCTAGGGCTGCTACTGGCCATCGTGCGGTATTCGGAGCCCATACAGCTATCCGGTCCCCGGGTTTAATTCCTTTGCTTATAAAGGCTTTGGCAGCTGCATTTATCTGTTCGCCATATTCTTTAAATGTCCATCGTAGGTTTCCATCCACGACAGCTTCATGGTCTTGAAAATTATCTACAGCATTTTCGATGAGATTCGGGATGGTAGTCAAGATTGTAGTTTTCGTTACTTTTCTGTTTCTTCTGTTTCTTCTGTTTCTTCTGTTTCTTCTGTTTCTTCTGTTTCTTCTGTTTCT
>PBLL01000041.1 GCA_002721755.1 Actinomycetota bacterium | reverse complement strand
TGTAGAAGCTGTAATTGTAAATGTGGGTGCCCAAATAAGTCATGCTGTAATAGTGAGCAGAGAGTTGGGCATACCTTGTGTGGTTTCGGTCAATGAGGCTACAAAACTAATCGCTGATGGAACAACTTTGAAAATCGACGGAACTACAGGTGAAGTAACCATTTTGGAATTGCCTTGAGCACTTCCGAGAAAGTCATGGCATTGGCCAGACCCTGGGACCGTCCACCACTTCTAAACGTACCCATTTTAGGAGAACAGTACACTTCGAGAGAATTTTTTGAACGCGAGTGGTTGAACATGTGGACAAAAGTTTGGCTGCTTATGGGTCGTTCATCTGAATTAGATGAAGCGGGTTCCTATCAGGTGGAGGAGATCGGACCTGAATCGTTCATCATGATCAAACAAAATGATGGTTCTATCAGAGCTTTTTATAATGTTTGCCAGCACCGTGGTTCACGCCTGATTTTCAACCATGAAGGTTCAGCCAATCAAATAGTTTGCCCTTATCACGGTTGGAAATGGGCTCGCGACGGTTCACTGGAGTATGTCCAAGACCCTGAGGACTTTAGCGAAGGTAACCCATGTGACGATTTAACCTTGGCGGAAGTTAATTGCGAAGTTTTTGCTGGTTTCATTTGGATAAACATGGATCCCGAATGTATGAGCTTGAAAGACTATCTGGGTCCCGTCTGGGAAGAATTTGAAGCTTATGAAAGTCATGATTGGATACGTGGACTTTCTTCCACAGTTGATGTCAAGTGCAATTGGAAAGTTCCTCAAGACAATTCGTGCGAGTCCTACCACTTGCCTGCTGTTCATCCTCAAGGGTTGAAATGGATAGAACATAGCTATAAATTTTGCCATTTTGATTGGTGCAAAGAAGGCCACAACCGCATGGCAATACCGATGGTCACCCCTTCCCATTCTCTTTCTGGTGAAGAATTAGAAGTGGACGAACAACTAGCAGAAATGCTGGAGCCTTGGAACTTAAATCCGGACGATTTCAAAGGCAGGGAGTTTGAAACTCGAGAGGAAGTTCAATCTGTTAAGAGGAAACTTGGTGCTACGCGTGGCTACCAGTTTGAAGACCTTTTTGACGATCAATTAACAGATGCCTATCACTACAACATATTCCCGAATGTAACAATCAGTTTTGCAGGAGCCGAATATATAGGACTTCAGAGAATGAGGCCACACCGTCGCGATCCTGAGAGGCATTCTTACGACAACTTTATGTATTTATCACATGGTGCAGCAGCACGAATAGGTATGACAAAACCCGAAGAAAGAAGATTTTTTGAATATGGAACGGAGCTTATGAACCGTCAGATAGCTGATCAGGACCTAGCTATCAGCACCGGACAACAACTAGGATTATCGTCTCGCGGATACAGGGGAGTCAGGCTGGCAGGGCAGGAATCTCGTGTACAACGATTTCATGATGTATTAGAAGAATATTTAGAGGGTTACAGGCCTTAAAATAGGTTCATAGCACAGTTGTTTTATTGATTATTAAAGGAAGATTCCAATTACTGAACGACCAAGAATGGAAATAGCCGGAAGTGTAATTTCCCTTGACCACTACATAGGTGGCGAAAGGGTTTCGTCACCATCAGTATTTCAAGTCCATTCTCCTCTCAAATGGGAAGAGGTTTTGGCTGAGATGTCAGCTGGAGATCATGAGATATCTGATCTAGCAGTTGCTTCCGCTTCAGATGCATTTCAAGATTGGGCAAGCCTCGGTCCACAGGAACGTGCTTCTTTCCTTTATCGTTTGGCAGATCTCATTGATAGAGAAGTCTCAAATATTGCAAGAGTTGAATGTACTGACATGGCCATGCGACATGAAAGCCTTTTTAATAGAGTCATACCTCGCGGTGCTAGAAATTTTCGGGCTTATGCGGATTTAGCTAGTGCATATGAAGGAAGAACTTGGGAGTCCAACGGCACAACGAATTTGATTCAGCGACTTCCTGCGGGACCCACTGTGGTAATAACCCCGTGGAATGCACCATTTATGCTTGCGACGTGGAAGATAGCTCCAGCACTAGCGGCAGGTAATACCGTCATTCTTAAACCAGCTGAGTGGGCGCCACTATCATCTAGCATTCTCGCTGATCTAGTTGATGAAGCAGGGTTTCCTCCCGGAGTCTTTAATGTAGTTCAAGGGATTGGGGGAGAAGTTGGATCTTTTTTAACCAAAGATCCAAGAGTTAGAAGGATCTCGTTTACGGGATCCACCGAAACAGCTAGAAAAATAGGAATCGAAGCTGCGAAAAATGTTGTTCCTTTTACAGCAGAGCTCGGCGGTAAAGGAGCATTAGTTGTGCTTGAAGATGCAGATGTAGAGCAAGCAGCTGCAACTGCCGCTGGTCAATACGATGATTCGGGGCAAGTTTGTCTTGCGGCCACGAGACTTATAGTTTCAGACAAAATCAGTGAACACTTTTTAGAGTGCTTCCATCAAAACGTTGATGGTCATATTCTTGGAGACAGTTTTGATGACGAGACCACTATTACGCCTCTTATACATCCTGACCACCTTCAAAGAGTTGAGTCTTTTATTGATAGGGCATTGGAAAACGGTGACGAAATTATCAGAGGCGGTAGGAGGTTGAATGACCAACAACTTTTCTATGAACCCACTCTCGTAAAGCCCGCTTCAAACAATAGTGAGATTGTGCAAAGAGAGGTTTTTGGTCCAGTTCTCACTTTTCAGACATTTCAGGATGAACAAGAGGCTGTAAAACTTGCAAATAGTACTGAATATGGACTTTCAGCGACACTTTTCACGGGATCAAAGGAAAAAGCAGAAATAATAGGTTCAGCACTAAGAGCTGGAACTGTATGGGTTAATTGTTTTTTAGTTCGTGATTTAACTGCTCCTTTTGGCGGATTAGGCATCAGTGGGCTGGGTCGTGAGGGTGGTGACTACGCATTAGATTTTCATTCAGACTTAAAAACCTTACAAATAAAGAAAGCTGATGAATCATGAATGATTTACAGACACCTGAACGTATGAGACTAGTTGAAACAATGAATGAACTAGGTTCTGTTTTTGGCGAAAGGGCAGACAGATACGATTTGGAGGCCTCATTTCCATACGAGAATTTTTCAGATTTGAGAGAAGCCGGCTTTTTGGCTTTATGTATTCCTGAAAAGCACGGAGGGATGGGAGCAGATTTTGTTACTTATGCACTTGTTTCAGAAGAGCTGGGAAGACACTGTGGCTCAACTGCACTTACTTTCAACATGCACACTGCGAGCATGCTTCTCACTGGACAGATATCGGATGATCTGGAAATGTCTTCCCAACAGCGTAGAGATCATGAAAATAAACGTTCTTTGATGTGGCAAGGTGTCGTAGAAGATGGACATATACACGCACAACCTTTCAGCGAAGGTCACCAAGCCGGAGAAGGTGCCGGTATTAGCAGTCTGGCTGTCCCAGTAGAAGGAGGTTTTCGTGTCACAGGGAAAAAGATTTTTGCATCTCTGTCTGAAGCCGCAGACCGGCACAACATTACTTGTCTCGTTGAGGGTGAGAATGAGATCAGGTTCTTAGGCATTCCAGCAGGTAGTGAAGGACTGAAAATAGAGGGAGATTGGGACCCGCTGGGAATGCGTGGGACTATTTCTAAAACTTTAACTTTCGAGAATGTTTTTGTTCCTGCAGAAAATGAATATTTACCACCAGGTTGTTTTGATCAGGTCGCATCTCGCTGGCCTTACTTTTATATGACTTTGAGTTTTTCATATTTAGGTATACAACGTGCTGTGATGGATTTTACAGCTGAGTATTTAAAAGGAGAATCCGGAGGAACTGAACGAAGAGATAGCTTTCAGAAACAACACGGATGGGCCGAAATGAAACTGGCATATGAAAAATCTCAATCTCTTACATATCGTGTTTTGTCGGAAGTTGGTCCAAATCCATCACAGGATCAGTTGGCTAGAGCGTGGGCAGCAACACTTGTTGCAATGGAAACTGCACCTGAAATAGCATCCATGGCAATAAGAGTGTGTGGTGGGCGTTCTTTGTTACGTCCATTGGTTTTAGAGCGTCTGTATCGAGATGCTCGGTGTGGGGCAACAATGCTTCCTTGGAGTGCTGAAATTTGTATGGATAGGCTTGGTCGATCAGGTCTCTATGATTGAAGTGAAATTTATGAATGATGTTTCCTTAGAAAGAGTCGGCATATTTAAAGATCACTTTCTTCGTTGTGGTGTGAATAACGAAGACAGAGTCATGGTGCTCGCAGAAACTCAGAGCCGTAGAGAGCTCGTAAAAACAGTAGAGCAAGCAATTGAGAAAATTGGTTCTAAATTATCCACTACTACCGTCTCAACGCCTCTCAATTATGGTCCGGTGCCGATAAGGTCCACTGGCGCGAGTCTGGCTATAGACGGAAACGAAGCCTTAATTGCTGATTTAGCTTCTACAACTTTTGTAGTCGACTGCACAGTAGAAGGTTTGTTGCATGCTCCGGAGCGAGATCGAATACTCAAAGATGGAACAAGAATACTTATGATTTCAAACGAGCACCCTGAAGTTTTTGACAGGATTGGTCATGACCCTACTTTGACGAAACGAGTGAAAGATGGTGTTGAGAGACTTTCTTCAGCATCGAAAATGAGAGTTTTTTCAGAAGCTGGTACTGATTTGACAGTCGACTTAAAAGGAGCGCAAGTAGCTGGTTCTGATGGTATAGCTGGCGAACCTGGCGGGATTTCGCATTGGCCTGGTGGACTTGTCCTGTGTTTTCCAGACTCGGGATCAGTAAATGGCACAGTTGTTATGAAACCTGGTGATGTAAACCTCACCTTTAAGGAATACCTTCGTTCGACAATCAGTATAAAAATTGAATCAGATTACATTACGGAAATAGATGGAGACGGACTTGATGCTGAGCTTTTTTCTTCCTATTTGGAAGCATGGAATGAAGAAGATGCTTACGCAATAAGCCACTTAGGTTGGGGAATGAACCATCTTTGTAGATGGGATTCTTTACCCATGTATGACAAATCTGATTTTAATGGAACTGAGTTGCGTGCTTTTGCAGGCAACTTTTTATGGTCCACTGGAGCAAATGAAGTTGCTGGCAGGTTCTGTCGTGGTCATTTTGACCTCCCGATGCGAAGTTGCAGTGTGTTCTTGGATGATAACCCGGTTGTTGAATCAGGCAAATTGATTAAAGAGTTGACCTGATATGAACTTAAGTGGTTTTTACGAATAGGTGTTTTGTTCCACTTATCAGATGTGACCTTAGTTTCTCCGAAGTTTTAGTAATTTCTATTTGTGAGGTGCGCTTTAGAAGCTCTTGAATAGTTACTCTTAGCTCCATTCGGGCCAACCATGCACCCAGACAAAGATGAGGCCCATTTCTTCCAAAAGTTACATGGTCATTAGGGTTCCGACAGATATCAAATTTGTAAGGATCATCAAATTTTCTTTCATCATAATTAGCTGACACCCACCAAAGCACTACCTTTTCCCCTTCCTTTATTTCCTGCCCAGAGAGATGCATGTCAGAAGTTGCAGTTCTTCTAAAATGTGTAGTCACAGTTGTCCAACGAAGAATTTCTTCGACAGCGCTTCCAATAAGTTCGGGGTTATCTCGAAGTTTCTGCATTTCATCAGGATGTTCAATAAGTGCTCTAAGACCTTCTGTTAATGAGTATCTTGTCGTGTCATTGCCAGCAGCGACTAACAAAGTAAAGAAATTGTTGAATTCGAGATCTGTAAGTGGTTGCCCATCACTAGTCGGTTCCAGCATGCGAGTGATCAAATCTTGATGTTGAGAATTTCTTCTTTCCGATGCAGCATTTTGAGCGTATTTAAAAACCTCTAATCCAGCTGGACTACGGAAAGGAATCAATCTGAATTCTTCTGTGTCCACTTTGTCAACCACATGATCTGTGTACTCAGGGTCGGCATTGGATAAAAGTTGGTCACCCCACGCAACCAAAAGTTCACCGTCTTTATCAGGAACACCAAGCAGGCGTCCCAGCATGCGCATTGGTAGAATTCGTGCTACGTCATCAACAAAATCAAATTCAGTTTTTTTCAAAGCTTTTTCTATTATCTCAATTGCTAGATCACGAATTGGTTCTTCGAATGTTTCAACAGTTTTTCTCGTAAAACCACGATTCACTAACCTTCGAAGCCGCGTATGTTGTGGAGGATCTAATTCCATCATCGTCCGTCTAGCCTCAATTTCATCGTGGTCCATTTCTTCAAGTCGGATGCCATTTTTTGATGAAAATTCATCCCAGCGGTGATTTGCTTCAACTACATCCTGATAGCGAGTAATCGACCAAAATCCTGAACCATCTATTTCTTTAGTCCAACAAACAGGTTGTTCATCGCGCATTCTCTTGAAAGTAGAGTATGGGACACCTGAAACCCAGGTGTCATGTGATGGCAGATCGGCAAATCCATCGTCATTTATTGGAGCCCAGGGGTGGGTTTCAATCACGTAGATCTTCCAGTGTCGTACCACCGTTCCACGTGACCCCTACACTCTGCCAGTAACCTGCGATCATTTCGATTGGCTGTAAACGTTCAAGTCTCTCTACTGGAGATTCGAACAGCTTAATTTCAGCATCTCCTGTGAAAGCTTGACTAGATTCGCCATCTATTCCTCTCATCGTGACAAGTTCATTTAAGGAGTCTGTTCCATCTGCCTCTATTCGAGGAAAAAATCTGTTATGAATCATTGGCAGGGCATTTACAAAGCCAGAATTTTCACTGAGTCCGCTGATAGTAAATTTGGCTTCGACAAGTCTTCTTCCATAAGCAGAACATGTAGCTCCGAAAGTTCCCCCTTCCTCCAATTTCGGTCCTGCCTTGCCGACAGTTATCGGTCTGGTGAGCCAAATATCTGCCATCTTTTTCGGGTATCCCTGAATATGACCTCGAACCATCGCATAGTCTTTGTCGACCCAAATATAAACACATCTGCTGTAGATTTGATCTTTGTATTGGCATCTAACCACGACAAAACATTCTTTGTATTGAAGTCGATCAGGGTCTGTCACTTCGTTGAAATCTGCCGAACAAGACTGCCAATCAGCCCAGATGACAGCGACGGCACCAGGATCATCTGGAGCAAGAGAGAGATGATCTGGCAGCAACTCAGCTACTGATTCAGGTTTTGTTCTGAATTCGATTGTCAACATGTCACCCGAGTAATGCCACGGCGGATCTGGAACGATAGAAGTCTTGCCAGTAGAATCCCTTGGAAAAATAAAACCTTTAAGTCTTGCCATTAAGAAACTTTACACTAGGTTTCAACGAATTGGATTACTGAATGAATTGGAGAGTCGAGTGGAGACAAGGAGAATAAAGTTTGAAGACACATTTTTGGAGGTACGTGTCGATGGGGACACATGTGTAGCAGGTGACGGAAGTACCTTTAACGCTTCCGAAGTTCAATATTTACCCCCTGCAGAGCCAACAAAAATTTTATGTGTGCACCTTAATCATTCAAGTCGCGTAAAGGAGTTTCAAGCGAATCTTCCACCAGCTCCAACCTATTTTCAAAAGCCTTTGTCTTCACTCAATGTCCATAAGGGGGATGTCATTAGACCAAGAGGCTGTAATTGGCTCAACTATGAAGGTGAAATTGTGATCATTGTGGGTAAGGAATGTCGAGGCATCCAGCCTGATCAAGCTTCTGAGTTCATTGGAGGTTTTAGCATCGGAAATGACTTCGGCCTCCATGATTTTCGTGATACTGATGCTGGGTCGATGTTGCGAGTGAAAGGATCGGATTCTCTTTGCCCTGTAGGTCCTGGGCTAAATGAAGAATGGGATTTTAGATCTAAGCAAATACGCACCTACGTGAATGGTGAAGTGGTTCAAGATGGTAATACCGATGAAATGAAGTGGGACATGCACTATCTAGTCGCTGATTTAGCAAGAATTATGACACTCAACCCAGGAGATATGATTTTTTCTGGAACGCCGGCAAATTCAAGACCGGTAGAACCTGGGGACAAAGTAGAAGTAGAAGTAGAAGGATTAGGAAAGCTTGAGAACAACATTGTTGAAGGTGACTTCTTTGTAGATAGTGATTTCGGAGCTCAGCCCAGTGAGTCAGAAGAAGTCATTTCAACCGCTTTGGGTGGCGATTGGGAGTTTAGAGGCATAAGACCCCCTCAATAATTTTCTACCCCGATAGCTCTTTTCATGCAAATGCTCTAGGCTGATTTGTTATCCAAAGGTAAGTAATTAGGAGGGGGATATGAGAAAGTCGACGATAGCTGGTGTGTTAATCGCTTTTTCGCTTCTTGCAGTTGCATGTGGAAGTGATGAAGAAGCTGCACCAAGCACATTGAAGATAGGTTATGCTGCAGATTTTTCTGATTTGGGAGGATTCGCTGACATGCCAGCAAGTCAAGCAGCCAATCATTTTGTTGCATTGGTTAACTGCTCAGGTGGAATTGATTCAAAGAACGGAATCGATATTGATGAGGTTTTATCAACTGATCTAAACAATTGTTCAGAAATGTCTGGAACAAAACTTGAAATGACAGTTGAAAATATTGCTGGTGATCCTGAAGTTACACAAAGGGCGAGCCAGTCTCTTATTGATGGTGGAGCATCAGCTCTACTAGGACCAGCATTCCCAGATTTTGGCGAACCGCTACTTCAAGTGGCTGCTGGAAATATGCCAGTTTTGTTTGTCGCTTCGACTGAACCAATGCTTGCCGATTCTTCTCTTTTGGCATATCTTGTAGCTTTTGACGACACTGCGCAGGCTTCTGCAGCAGCTGAATTTGCACTAGATCAAGGTTGGTCCACAGCTGTGACTTTTTCTGCTCCAGGTCCTTATTTCGGTTATAACCCAGAAGTATTTACAGAGGTATTTACAGCAGGTGGTGGAAACGTAATTTCAGATTACAACTTTGTCCCAATTGAAGATATGGATTTCTCAGCACAGGTCAATGAAATGGCCGGAGCGGGTCAAGCACCTGACGTGGTTTATTCCGCCATGCTTTCTTTCCAAAGTGCAGTATTACGTGGACAGTTGGATAGTGCCGGTGTAACCACCAATTATCTAGTAACCGATGCTTTTGAGGCAACTGGAGGATACTTTACCGACGGGGTAGAGGGTTTCTACCACACGACTCACTCATTTCCATCAGAAGGAAGCAGAATCAAGGCTCTTGCTGATAGCTATGAATCAGCAAGTGGATCCCCCCTTGAAAATGCTTCATTTGGTGGATTGGCAGTTGACGCTATAGCCGTCATAATTGACGCTTTCGTGAGAACCAAATCAACTGATCCAAAAGTCATTGGTGAGGCAATTTCATCAGCAAAGGACGTAAATGGGGCTACGGGAGATCTGACTTATGTTGGAACGACTGGGGTACCTGCAAAGCCTGTATATGTGCATCAAGTGGTAGGTGGTGCACCCACGCTTGCAGCCACGATCGACTAGGACTCCATAAGCAGTGCTCGAAGTTGAGTCTTTAACGACCCGTTATGGCTCGATTTCAGCTTTAAGAGATGTCGGCTTATCAGTTGGTGCCGGTGAGGTGGTTTGCCTCATCGGTCCCAACGGAGCCGGGAAAACAACGCTTCTGTCCACTATTTCCGGGCTGTTAAACCCAGTTTCAGGTTCTATCAGGTTAGAAAACGAAGAGATAACCTCCTGGTCTCCTGATCGCATATTGCGTTCTGGACTTGCATTGGTTCCAGAACACAGGAGAATTTTTGGAGACTTAACAGTTGACGAAAATCTTTTAGTAGGTGGAGTAACTGTTGCTTCAGCACGACGCTTAGAACTGAAAGAAGAAGTGATCTCTCTTTTTCCAGTTCTCGGTGAAAAATTAGCCACTGAAGCCGGTTACTTATCGGGCGGTGAGGCTCAACAACTCGCCATTGGAAGAGCCTTAATGAGTGAACCTAAAATTTTATTAATGGACGAACCTGCTCTTGGCTTAGCGCCAGTTTTAGCTGAAGTTGTTTTCGAATTGATTGATCAATTGCGTCAAAATGGACAAACCCTCTTAGTAGTAGAACAAAATGCAAGGCGCATACTGGAAGTTGCTGATAGGGGTTATGTCATGAGGTCAGGAAATATCGTAATTTCAGGTGATTCTGATGAGTTGATTTCACGAGACGATCTTTTCGAAACCTATATAGGTAAAACGGACAGTAATCATGACTGAATTGATTCAACAGATTGTCGATGGATTAGGGCGCGGCGGAATCTACGCCTTAATAGCTTTGGGTATCGCAGTTATTTTCGGTGTTATGCACCTTGTCAACTTTGCCCATGGTGAGTTGATTACGGTAAGTGCCTATTCAGCGTATGGACTTTTCCAAGCAGGATGGGATTGGTGGCTTATTGCGCCAGCGGTGATTTTGATAGCAGGCATGACTTCTGTGGTTATAGAGTTCTTAGCTTTTCGTTGGGTAAGAGGCGCGCCCGATTTCACAATGTTGATGACTTCATTTGGAATTCATTTCGTGGTTCAAGCACTCTTTGTAATGTATGTTTCAGCTAATTTCCGACAGTTTCCAAGACCAGATTGGATTTTCAATACTGTCAAAATTGCTGGTATAAGTTTTGAAGTCTTTGATGTAGCAGTCATATTCTTCACATTGTTAACTCTTATAGCGACATTTTGGATTTTGCAAAAAACAATGTTCGGGATAAGTCTAAGAGCAGCAGCAGAAGATTTTGATGCTGCAAGGTTGATGGGGGTCAGAAGTGACAGGATCATTCGTGGTGCTTTTGCTTTATCGGGGTTGCTCGCAGGAGTAGCCGCGGTCTTTTGGCTCATGAGAAGTGGACAAGCTGGTCCAACAGCCGGACTTACACCGATGTTGAAAGGCGTACTAGCTGCTCTTATAGGTGGTTTAGGAAGTTTAGGTGGAGCTGTGTTAGGAGGAGTGACACTTGGTCTGGTGGAAGTGATGCTCATATCAAGACTTCCAGAAGGGCTGGTCGGCTTAACGGATGGGATTGTATTCTTACTCATAGCTTTCTTGTTTGTTTTCCGTCCACAAGGCTTTATCTCAGTGCGTAGAGCGGAGCGTGTGTGATGTCAAAAGAACTGTTGCAGTCACGCTTGATAACTCTTATAGGACCCATTTCTATTTTTGCTGTTCTTGTTTTAGGGGGTCTTTTATATGCGTCTTTTGGCGGCTCAGCTCGCGACGGTTTGATAACGCAGATGCTCATCAACGCAATAATTGTTCTCGGTATACAGATATACGTTGGGAATACGGGCGTTCTCTCTTTCGGTCATATAGGTTTTGGTGCAATTGCTGGATACGCATTTGCCATTTGCGCAATATCACCTACAAGAAAAAATTCGCAAATACCAGATGCTCCGTTTGGGCTTTCAGAAGTTGATTTAACCCCTTTTCAATCTGTTCTTATATCGATTCTCTTAACAGTCATCGTCGCTTTCATCATAGGTTTGGGTTTAGCGAGGTCGGGTGCTCGGTCAGGTTCTGTAGCAGCAACGGTAATAACTCTTGCATTGCTATTTGTAGTACACGAGGTGGCTAAAAACTGGATTGATCTAACACGGGGAGGTAAAACAGGTTTGTCGTTCAGTCCTTTGGGCAATGTGACACTGCAAGGAAGAGGATGGATTTATATAGCTCTTTTATTAGCAATGATCACAGCAAGACTATTCAAGGAAACCCGTTTGGGTAGACTCGCACAAGCTGCTAGAGAAGATGATTTGGCGGCCCGAGCAGTTGGCATTGACCCAGCGGTTCAGCAAATGGTTTCGCTGTTGTTGTCCGTAACAATAGTTTCCATAGGCTCTTCTTTACGTGTTTTTGAATTGGGAAGCATCAATCCTCGACTTTTCTTTTTTAAATTCACATTGCTCACACTAACCATGCTGATTGTTGGTGGCCGAAATAGTGTCACAGGAGCAATCGTAGGGGTGGTAATTATTACTGCCGGTAGTGAGTTCACCAGATACTTAGCAGGACCTTCCGTAGATATGGCTGCGCTTGACTGGATATTGCGGAGCGGACTAACCGATATTTTCCTTGGGGCATCGATGTTGGGTTTTATGATTTTCAAACCGGCGGGCTTATTAGGAGATTGGGAATTAGATAATTGGCTTAAAAAATTTATACCGAAAAAAGAGACTGAAGAGAGAGAACAGAGCAGAGTAGGGAAAGATCAAATACGCGACCTTCAGAGTCTAAAGGTCGAAGGTGTAGTGGTAGATTTCGGAGGGTTTAGAGCACTGGATAAAGCAGAAATACGTGCTACAACTGATGAGGTCGTTGGATTAATAGGTCCAAATGGGGCTGGCAAGACCACTCTGCTTAATGTCATTACCGGAGTTGTAGAAAGTAATGAAGGAGCCTTAACGGTCAACGGTAAAAGCATTGAAGGCTTGCAGCCACACATGATAGCCAGAGCAGGGCTTGTTAGAACATTTCAGAACTTGAGACTGTTCCACCTTTTATCAGTAAGAGAAAACATTGAAGTTGCTCGACTGGCTTCCCCAGATGCAAAGACGAGATTAGGAACAGACACGATCGAACAACTTTTACACTTGACTGGTTTAAATGATTTAAGTAATAGGCGTGCTAGGGAGCTTGACTACGGAAATGCTCGTCGATTGGAGTTGGCAAGAGCAGCAGCAGCAAACCCTTTGTTTTTATTACTAGACGAGCCAACCAGTGGAATGAGCGACCATGAGTCAGAAGCAATGATACATCAAGTACGGAGTGTAGCTTCACTCATAGGAGCGGGTGTTGTTGTGATCGATCATGACTTGAATTTTATTACAGGGATTTGTGACCGTGTATACGTACTGGATCAAGGACGTATCATTTCAACTGGATCACCTGAAGAAATTTCGCGTGATGAAAAAGTCAGGGTTGCGTATTTGGGTGGCTCTTAAGCGAGCATTTATCTAGTCAGCCACCCACCGTCAACAGGTAAATGTACCCCTGTGATCCAGGATGCTTCTTCAGATAAAAGAAAGTTAACTGCTTTTGCTACATCTTCTGGGAGTCCGACTCTTGGTATAAGCAATCTCTCCTTCAACTCTTCGAGTGTTTCGGGTGCAGTAATGCCTTCGAGAGATACAAAATCAGTAGCAATTGGTCCAGGGGCAACAGCATTTACACGAATTGACTTTTTAGCCAGTTCAACTGAGAGGGCTTTAGTCAGCATTTTAACACCACCTTTAGAAGCGTTGTAATGGACTTGACAATAACCTTTTGAAGAAACAACCACCTCAGCCTCCACGGTGGAGATATTTACCACAGCTCCTCCTCCGGCTGTTGCGATATCACGAGAAACTTCTTGAGTGGTCAACCAAGTTCCCTTTAAATTCACGTCAACAACTAGATCCCACTCTTCTTCCGTTAATTCATCTAGCGAGGTCATCTTTACTAATCCGGCACAATTAACAAGACCAGTTATTTTCCCAAACCTTTTTACAGAGTTGTCGGCTGCATGTCTGATTTGGTCACGTTCTCGAACATCTACACTATGGAAAATAGCCTCTCCGCCATTAGAACGTATTTCCTCGCAGGTTTCCCCACCTTTAACCTCGTCAATGTCTGCAATGATTACTGAATTGCCCTTAGAAGAAAGTTCCAAACAAACAGCTTTTCCAATTCCCGAAGCTCCTCCAGTTACGAAAGTAACTTCCTTTTTTTCAGACATGCTTCCCCCAAACACAGTTCAATTCTAAGGGTCCCCTAAATTCGAATCCCTTAAGTTCAATTTCAAAATCTGGCTCTAACTCAAATCCCTCTATACGAGTAAAAAGTCTCTGGGAAGCAGTTTTTACCACCTGTCTGCCAAGCCATTCCCCTAGACAGCGGTGTTCACCCAAAGCGAATGCCGCATGGGGCCCTTCTTTACGGTGAAGGTCAAATAAGTCAGGATTACTCCAGTGTTCTTCATCACGGTTTGCGGATCTAAGAATTCCTGAAACTAAAGAGTTAGCTGGAATTGTTTTATCCCGCATTTTTACTTCGCATTTAGTTTGTCTTGTGATCGTTCCCACAGGTGAGTGAAGGCGAAACACCTCTTCAACACACTTGCGCCAAAGGGAGTCATTCTCAAGCAATTCTTCACGAAGTTGAGGATTCTCTAATACGGTTTTTACCACGAGTCCGATACCGTCTCGCGGTTCATTTATGCCACCACTTATCATCAATCTAACGTTGTTAACTATCTCATCTTGAGAAAGAGGTGGGTCACTGTTTATTGAATGAAGAAATGTCGAAAGAGCCGTTTGATTAGGTTTCTTCGACAATTCTTCTAAATTCTTATTTAAAACTTTCCCTAATGAGTCTCTTGCAGCATTACCTTTATTCGTAAGTGTGGGGTCGTTCTCAAAGTTTGCTATATCAGCACAAAGACCTTCGCACCATTCCCATACTTCTTCCCAAGCATGTGAATCCAAGCCAAGAACAATTGCAAGTGAGGAAGCGCTTATAGGGGTTGCAAAATCTTTCATTATTTCGACTTTGCCATTTTCGATGAATTGATCAATAGTTTGATCAATTAATTCTGGTAAGCGCGCAGAAACGAAACTTCCAGCAACTCCACCAGCTTGAAAAGCAGGCAGCATAGCGTTGCGTGCCTTTGAAGAATTCGGTTTGTCCATAGTCAACATATTTGGTCCGAGAGCCCTAGCAAGAAAAGACGGGTTGGTGTCGGCACTGAAGATTTCCGGATGAGATTCCATGAAAGCAACATCTTCCCATTTTGTTATGAACCACATTTCGAGTGCAGGTACAAAACACACGGGTTCGTATTTTCGTAATTCTGCGAGTATCGGATCAGGGTCTTTTTCTAGTGAAGAAAGTGTTAAAGAGTCACTATAGGGCATTGATGAAAATCTATTCTGCTTACAGGTAGGGCAGATAGTAGGAAGCTTCCCAGTCTGTAAAATGTTCTAAAGATTCTTCCCAGCTGGAATTGGCGGCCAGATACTTCTCCCATTCGACAGTTTTGACTGCAGTAAACTGATCTACCATTCCTGCCCCTATCGCATCTTTGAAAGTTTCATCTTCTAAAAGCTTTTCAATAGCTTGGCCAAGATGGTTGGGAGCATGTTCTTCTGTTGAAGCAACTTCGAGAGCATCTCCATCTTCGGCTTCTGGACATTCCATATTTGACTCATAACCTAAACGAGAGGCTGTAAGAACTGAAGCGATTGCAATATGCACTCCTGCAGCACCGTCAGGCATTCTGTTTTCCAATCGAGTGGATTGGTCTCTTTCAGGGTTAACTCGAACAGTTGCACACCTGTGGTCATGTCCCCAATTTTTCCAATAACCAGACAACTGTCCCGGTTGTAGGCGTTTGTAAGAATTGGCTGTCGGTGCGCAAAGAGCTGACATTGCTTCCATATGAAAAAGCTGACCAGAAATGCATGACTTTGCGATATCAGATAGACCGTCTTCTTTTTTAGAATCAAGCATCAGATTATTGCCCTTTTTGTCAAAAAGACTGAAGTTTACATGTAACCCATTACCGCCAAATTCCAGAATTGGTCTTGGCATAAAAGTTAATCTGTATCCTCTTTGGGCTGCCGTGTCCATTGCCATGGATCTAAACAAAAAGGCTTCATCTGCACAAGCCATTGCGTCGTCATATTCTAAAGTCATTTCAAATTGTCCAACGTCGAATTCTGTGTTGAACGATTCGATTCTGAAACCTAACTGGTCAGCTTTTTCATCTATTGCCATAGCTACACCCATAGGATCGTTCAGGGGACCCGTTCCATACACAAAAGATCCTGGGGCGTTGTAGGGAACCCACTTGCCATTGTCGTCGGGCTGCATCAAATATGCTTCGAATTCGATTCCAACTTTTGGTGTAAAACCGTGTGCTTCCCAAGCTTCAACGGCGTTTTGAAGGACTTTTCTGGGAGCGAATTCTATTGGAGTTCCATGTCTCTCAAGATCGCCTATTACCACCCCGATATCTTCTTCCCATGATGGACGCACATCAGACATGTTGAAATGACATTCCATGTCAGGCATGCCCTCAAGAAATCCAGTTCCTGGTACAGGACCCATATCACGGTCGTAACCAAGAGCGAAAACAGTCAAACTATGTCGAGTCCCGCGATCAGCCAGATGCGTTGGCAAATACTTACCTCTAGCGAGATTTAAATGGTCAGGCCATAGTACTCGTATTCTCCTGTAGTCATTTTCTGCCATGAGACCTCTCTTGCTGTAAGTGATTTAAAGTTTGTCGATAATTCTTAAAAATCCATCAATAATCCGACCCAAAGAGTATGTTTAGTCGATTTTTCGATAATTTTCTAATGGGAACACTTCCTATAATTAATCTTTAGATATATATCCGATTTTTAGAAACTTTAAAATTTAGAAGGAAATTTGCATGGGTGAGATAATAGGTGCAGCAGTAGTATCACATGTTCCACCAATAGTTATGTCTGAGGAGGAAAGAAAAAAACTTAATGACGGACAGGATTTTTCCTTGGTGGAAGGTTTGAATCGTTTGAGGTCTGAACGTTTGGATATGTTAAATCCAGAAACGGTTGTTGTAATTGACACACATTGGTTCACAACGGTGGAGCATATAATCACGTCACATGACAGAAGAAAGGGTATTTTTACTTCTGATGAGCTTCCTAGAGGAATGTCTCAAGTTCCCTATGACATGCCAGGAGACTCGGAATTAGCCTTCGAACTGGAAAAAGCAGCTGCAGGTCGAGAAGATACGAGAATACTTGCCTGCAGTGACCCGTACTTGCCGGTTCATTACCCGACAATAAACTTACTGAGTTTTCTACAAAGAAAAGAAAATTGGGTTTCAGTAGGGGTATGTCAGACAGCTGAAGTTGATGATTTCTTGCTTTTAGGTGAACTACTTAGAGAAGCAATTGAATCCTTGGACCGTAGAGTTGTCATTCTCGCCTCAGGTGGACTTAGTCATCGATTTTGGCCTTTAAGGGATTTTGCAAAACATGAATCGGCCTCTTTGGAAAATATTCGTACCCCAGAAGCCCGAAGAGCGGATGAAAAAGTCATTGAATTATGGGAAGATGGAGACCATGCGGCAGTAATTGATTTTTATCCTGATTACCGTACCTATGCACCTGAAGGTTTTTTTGGTCACTATCTGATAATGGCAGGGGCACTAGGTGGAAGGTCGTGTCAAGCAAAAGGTGAAAAATATTCAGATTATGAATCTGCAGCTGGTACAGGTCAGATTCATATGTGGTTTGATCGACCTGAAGATGGTTGGACGAGAAGCTGATTGGAGAATAGATGCGTTTAGCAAATGTTAATGGTAGAGGTTCAGTGATAATAGATGATCAAGTTGTTGATATAGAACAAGCTACGAGTGGGAGTATCAGCAGCGATCCGATGGAGATGACTAATAAACTGAACCATTCGATTCTCTCGGAGTTGACATTAGATGATGCGAGTCATGAGTTGGACGAATTAATGTTGGGTCCTCCTGTTCCCAGTCCAGGAAAGATAATCGCTATAGCTATTAATTATCGAAGTCACGCAGAGGAGGCAAAAAAAGAGATACCTACAGAACCGCACGTGATGGCAAAGTTTCCAACTTGTATCACAGGACCATATTCCGACATTCCGATGCGAGATTTGGAGATGGTTGATTATGAAGCTGAGTTGGTTTTAGCGATAGGAAAGTCTGGTCTTAGTATTCCGAGATCAGACGCTTGGGAACATATAGCTGGAATCATGCTAGGAAATGACGTCAGTGATAGAAATGAACAATTTAGACTTCCTTTAAAACAGTTTTCAATGGCAAAAAGTTATGACCACTTTGGCCCGATTGGTCCGGTATTGGTTACATCTGATGGGTTTGAGAATCCAGAAGATCTAAAAATTTCGTTGAATGTGGATGGAGAACAACGCCAAAATGCTCGCACAGGAGACTTTATATTTTCTGTTCCTGTACTCATTGAGTGGCTTTCTCGTTATGTGACTTTGAACCAAGGGGATCTGATTTTTACAGGTACTCCCGGTGGTGTTGGCGATTCGATGGAGCCACCGACATATATTCGTGACGGACAAATTGTGGAGGCCACACTGGAAGGGGTTGGCAGCTTAAGAAATCGGTTCGTATCAGGAGACCTTAAATGAAAGTAATCACAGGGGGCGATCGTAGTAGCACGTACGGGGGTTTATTCACGGGTCAAGTTGATCTTGAAATGTTAAATGAGACACCAACTGAAGAGGAGCCGGACACTGCTTTTGTTCATTTTAAGGAGGGTGCAGTTACGAACTGGCATCATCATCCTGGTGGTCAACTTTTATTCCTTGTAAAAGGTCGTGGAAGAGTTGGGACGAAAGATACGGAAGAAGTAATTCTAGAAGAGGGTCATTTGGTGGTAGCGCCTCCCAACGAAGCTCATTGGCATGGAGCAGCTCCAAACACTGATTGCACAATGCTTGCAATAACCTGGGGTACAACTTGTTGGCATGATGAAGCTCCACATTAAAGATATAACGTGGAAGATGTAGCCATAATTGGGTGTGGACCCGTTGGTGCCACTATGGCCAACTTGCTAGGACAATCAGGTCTTAAAACAGTTGTCCATGAGGCTGCCGACTCAGAATATCCGTTGCCTAGAGCTTGTCATCTAGACGCTGAAATAATGCGGATTTTCCAGGGTATTGGCTTATCAGAAGAAATCTTGGAAATTGTTGAACCTAGCCAAGGTATGGAGTTCGTAGACAAAGAAGGTAACCCGCTTTTCGACTATGAGGATTTTGAAAGAGATCCAATATTAGGTTGGAAGGAAGACTATGTTTTTCAGCAGCCCCAGCTGGATCGTATTCTTCGTGAAGGGATAGGTCGTTGGCCTAGTGTCGAGTTGAATTTCGGATCTGAGGTCAGAGACATAACCGACCTTAATGCTAGATATATAGTTGCTTGTGATGGTGCATCGAGTCCAACACGAGAATCTTTAGGTATAGAACTCACCGATTTTGATTTTGATCAGACATGGCTTGTAGTTGACTTGATGATTGACAAAGACCCAGGATTGCCATCAATTATCCAACAAGTATGTGACCCTAATCGCCCAGCAACTTATGTCCCTTCAGCAAATGGTCATCACCGGTGGGAGTTCAGAATATTTGAAAATGAGAACCCAGATGATTTTAGAGGACTTGAAAGAGTTCGTGAACTTTTATCAAATTGGATTACTGGTGATACAGGTGAGATAGTACGAGTAGCTCCTTACAGGTTTCATGCTGTTGTTGCAGACAGCTGGCGTTTTGGAAATGTTTTCTTAGCAGGTGACGCTGCACATCAGATGCCTCCATTTATGGGGCAAGGTATGTGCTCAGGTATTAGAGATGCATCTAACCTTGCATGGAAATTAAAGGCAGTAATCAGAGAAGGTGCAAGTGAGAGAATATTTGAAAGTTATGAAGAGGAAAGACGTCCGCATGTTGAGGACTGCATAAAACTTTCCGTAACAGCCGGATCACTCGTTACTTCTGAGAGCCCAATTTTCCCTGAAGCGGACATAAATGATCCTGAGAGGTGGTCCAGGCTGCCATCATTAAAATCAGGAATTTTTTCTGATGCAGAAAATGAAAGAATAGGACATCAGGGTAGACAACCCGAGGTGTCGCATGAAGGCCAAAGAATGCTTTTAGATTCGGTAGTTGGCAGCGACTGGTATTTAGTCTCCAATCAGAGTCAAAAAAATACCAGAAGGTGGTGTCGGACAATTTCAAAAGAAGATCTGGATGAGCATTCTCGAGAAATTGACCTACTTTTGAATAGTAATGATGCAGTATTAATTAGACCAGACCGATATATTTTTGGTTTTGCTGAAGAACATGAAATAAATAATCTTCTTGATGAAGCTGAAAAAAAGATGGGGATATGAAGTGTTCACACAACGAGAGTTACAGGTAGAGATTTTATACCATTGATAAAATTTGATCTGATACGTGTTGGTTCTTCTTCGAGTTTTATGCAGGTTATTTTTGAAGAGAGTTCTTCAAGGAAGACTTTAATTTCTAAACGGGCCAACCATGCCCCCAAACAAATGTGAGGACCCCCACCGCCGAAAGTCACATGGGGGTTTGGATTTCTAGCAAAATCTAATGAAAAAGGATTTTCGAAGACTTTCTCATCATAATTAGCTGAAATGTACCAGGTAACGATTTTGTCACCTTTTGAAATATTTACGCCTTCAATTTCAGTGTCGAAAAGGGCAGTGCGGCGAAAATGTGCTTGCGGACTTGACCATCTCAAGATCTCTTCAGTGGCAGTGTCGATAAGAGAAGGATTCGCCTTTAGACGGTCTAGTTCCTCTGGGAATTTGGCTAAAGCTAGTGCTCCATGACTGAGACCATGTCTAGTGGTTTCATTTCCTGCAATTACCAGTAATAAGAAGAAAGTTAGAAACTCTTGTTCAGTTAGTTCATCCGACGCTGCAAGCATAGAAACGATGTCGACTTCAGGGTTTTTTTCTTTAGATTCAGCAAGTTTTCTTGCATACTCAAAAACTTTAAGTGAATAAGGACTTCGAAAGGGGAGAAGTCGATAAGGGTCAGTGTCATCACGGTCATAAACAAGATCTGTGAAATCTGGATCAGCGTGGTAAACCGTCGCGTCAGCCCAATGGAAAAGTTTTTCTGAATCTTCTTCAGGTATTCCCAATAGTTTTGTGAGCATTTTTATTGGGAGGTCCCGAGAAACAGAATCAACAAAATCTATCCGTTTATTTTTGATCGCTTCTTCAATAATTTGAGACATAAGAGATCTTGCTTGAACCTCCCATTTAGAAATTGCCCTACGTGTAAATTCCCTTGAAGTGATTCTTCGGATTCGAGTGTGTTCAGGGGGATCGGTTTCGAGCATGGTTCTACGCGCTTCGCGCGCTTCAACATCATGTTCCAGTTCCTCAAGTTCAGTTCCACCTATTTCCGACGAAAACGTATGGAAATCACGGTGGACAGCTACGAGATCTGAATGCCTAGTGATAGCCCAGAATCCCGCATTACCATCAGGCTCATCGAACCAAGCAACCGGGTAGTTCTCCCTGAGTTCTTTAAATTCTTGATGGGGAATACGTTCAGCCCAAATATCATTTTCTAGAATTTTCAGACCATGCGTTTCTCGTTTGAGGTCATTCATTTTTCCATCAAATCAGCAAGGTACCAGTCCAACAGAGATTCGGACCTAACGAATGCTTCAGCTTCGTTTGTTTTTGTTGCCTCAAGCAGTTCTGATGCATCAAGGTTGTTTTGAATCAACTCCTGTTCAGAGATCACAATCCATTTTTCGAGTTGAGCTGATGAGACTTCTGGATGAAATTGAATTCCCAGACTTGAGCCTGATACAAAGGCCTGTGTGCAGGTTTCGCTTTCAGCTAATCCCTCAGCGCAATCTGGTACAGAAAATTTGTCATAGTGCCATTGAAACCATAAGCCGTTTATTGGGCTTTCAGGATCCTTTGCTTTAACTTCATGCCAACCAATTTCGGGTTGAGAGGCACGTTCTACATAACCGCCTAATGCTTTCGAAAGTACTTGTCCACCAAAACAGATACCAAGTACTTTGACACCAGAATCGTGTGCAGATCTGACCATTTCTATTTCACGCGCGATCCAACTTTCGATTTGTTGATCGTTTACTGACCAAGTGGAACCCATTACAACTAATAGGTCATATTTTTGGGGTTCAGGAAAAGGACGGGTTGAAACGGGGTTCGTAAGATCATCAAGTACTCTAAATGAGTCAATATGAAATCCAAGGCTGATAAGTTTCTCTCCTACTTTCTCAGCTCCGCCATGCTCATCATGTTCAATAACAAGTGCTCTCACACGAAGAATCTACTCTAAATATAAAGGAAATTGAAAAACTGGATCAGTTATCAGAGGGACAAAAGAAAAGAAGCAACAGCAGAATTGAATTCATGGGGTTTTTCGCTAGGAGTTAAATGACCAGATCCTTCTATCTGTAGAAAAGTGGCGTTTGGCATCTTTTCAACCAGTGCATGGGCGTACGAAGGGGGAGTTTCCTCGTCTAACTCTCCGACAATTATGAGAGCCGGAGAGTCAATTAACTTTAGTTCACTAAGCACATCATGGGTGGTTAAGCAGCGACAGGATGCCTCGAAAGCTTCAGGAGTGATGCGAGAAAAGGCGTGTATAGCATTTTCAAGTTCGATACCTTCGAAGTCGGGTCCAGAAATTGAACGTAGGACTTCCTCAGCAAAGTCTTTTGGTTCCTTGCCTATTTTTATTTGTTTCAAACGCTGTTCAATCCAAGCTTCTGGATCTGTGCCATCTAAACCGAATGAAGGACTGGAATCTGCGATAACAAGTGAGCTAACTCTTTCAGGTGCCAAAATAGCTGCATGTAAAGCTTGCATGCCTCCGAATGAAAGTCCAATTAAATGAGCCTTTTCCACTTGGAGTGTGTCTAAAAAGCTGGTTATCGAATCAACAATAGATTTAAAAGTCAAATCGTTTAAACTTTCAGAACTTCCATATCCCGGCATGTCCCATGCAACACAGCGATAAGAGTTTGAGAAGGCTTTTAGTTGTGGTTCCCATGCGTCTCGACTGCCACCAAGACCATGAAGGAAAAGTAGTAACTCTCCTTCGTTTCCAGCTTCGCGCCAGGAAATTGGTATCGAATCAAAGTCTTTAGCAGAAGTGTCGTTTTTCATCACTATTTATATAAAAGACCAGTGATCAAGAGTTTTCACAAATGACTAGCAATGGAATCGCCGATTTCTTTTGTGCCTTCGATCTTAGGGTTCAATTGGTTACAAGCTTCAACGACTTCCAAGTTGACGCCAGAGGCATGTATGACTTTAAGGCCCTCAGAGATCACCTCCGGTCCTATTCCGTCACCTCCAACTACGCCTATACGGTTTGTCATTTTTGGTCACACCTCTACGAGTTGGGGTATTTACGGTTAGGTAAAAATTCTAGTCGACCATATCGATTTTGTGTAAAGAATAAAATCTTATTGTCGATTTCGACATAAGGTCATAGTAATGGAATTGAATCTAGTAAAACGTGAAAGAGACTTTTTGAGAGTTTCTGGAACTGAAGCGAAAAGTTACCTTCAGGGCCAGTTGAGTCAAGACATTGATGACATGTCAGATGGTGACGCCAGATTCTCATTCCTTCTTCAGCCTTCTGGGAAAGTAGATGCATGGTTAAGAGTTACTCGTGACAGCGAAAACGAGTACTTACTTGATGTGGATCAAGGCTTCGGAGAGCTAGTTGCAGCGAGACTTGAGAGATTTTTGTTACGCACTGATTGCGTCCTCGAGGCTTCAATATGCACTCTTTATACAGAGGTCGGTAATTCTCAGATCAAGAGAGATTTTTCTGACTGTTTCACACTTTCCTACTCTTGGTTCGATTTTGAATTCACAGATTATATTTTCAGAAGTGGCGACCTGCCTGAAGATTACTCTTCAGGGGATAATCAAGTGTGGGAAGAAATTAGAATCAAAGCAGGCATCCCAAAGATGGGTAAAGAAATTGATGCCTCTACAATTCCAGCTTCATTAGGGATAGTTGACTCTTCCGTCAGTTTCACCAAGGGCTGCTACACCGGACAAGAGCTAGTAGCACGTGTTGATAGTAGAAAAGGCGGCACACCTTACAGGCTTGCAAAAATAAGTGGGAGTTCAGATGTATTTGCGAGTCAAGGCTTTCTTTTGAAAAATGGTGAAGAAATCGGAACTGTTACGAGTGAAGTTTCCAGCGGGGATGGATTTTTTGCTCTGGGATTCTTAAAGAGGGGAATTGAAAGTCCCGCAGAAGCCCAAGTCATTAACAATGATTCGAAAGAGAAAAACGTTCTTGTTATACCTCTAGGAGTTTAAGACTTAATAAAAAATCTTAAATAACTATAAGCACGACCCGACATTGAAAATTTAGATGTGATAGGTTGTTGGCTTGTTCGTTGTTTTCCGCCCGTTTGGGCGGTTTTTTTATTCCCTTGTTTCCTTATAGATAATTCCCAGTTTGCTGTTGGGGATGTTGATGCGCTTCTCCGCTCTATTTTTTGATCTTCTTCTATATTCTTTACCTGTTAGGAGGGATGGATTTTCCTGAGTGCGGCTACTTCTTTCAGGAGTCTTGTTTTCTAAAATGAATCGGTCTTCCATGTAAAGAACAATGGAACCTTCCGCAGTGAAAAGAATGGCGACCGGTCCAGTCTTTGCCATTAGTTCTTCAAGAGCTGCAAATAGTTGGATGCAATTTTCACACGACCCATCTATTAAGTGGAGGTTAACCATAGGTAAATAGTAATCGAACATATGTTCGATTACTAATTGAAACATTTTGCCCAGAGGAAGAATTAACCCTTACCAATCAAATCCTAAATATTTGATCTTTAAAAAGTCACTTATGACCCTGAAAATGGCTTAATTTTGAGGCTCCCTCTATCATGGCACGCTAAGTCGTAACCTTATGTAATGGCAGGTTTAGAAAAAAACCGAGAATTAGCTGTTGAACGATTTAAAGCTGCACAACGTTTCGGCTCTTGTTCGCCTTCAGATCTATTGGGAAGTTCAATCAGAGCACCTGTTTTAGGGGTTCTAAATGAAAAAAAGGTTGCAATTCGAAGCTATGGGATGCGCGGTCCTGATCTCCAAAACCAATGGTTCAAGTTGGTAGACCTTGCAGGTGCTAGACCAGATTCTCTGGGATTCATAGAACGTAAAGGAAATCTAAAAAAATTCGCAAAAGAATTAAGAGTAAAAGAAGAAATAATCCAGAAAAACCTGAAAGCTTGGAGTCGAAGAAAAGACCCACCGGTTATTTATGAAACGCACACAGGCAAGAAATCAAGAATCGTTATCCAACTTCCACTTTTGACTGAATGGTTTTTATGGGTGGCTGATTCTCGCTCAGTCGTACATAGAGGAATGAAAGGATTCATAAATTTCAAAACAATTAACGACCTAGCCACGACTCTTATAGCAAGAGGCATATCTCCTTCATCAGATAAATTTCTTTTACCAGTTGATGCGGCTCGAGATATACGGATAGCTAAAAAAAACTTTTCGTGAATTATTTATAGTTAGATTCCTTAGAGAGTTCTTGAATGGTTGACCAGAGCTCTGAATTGACTTCAACTTCCGTGGGAATAGAGATATTTGCACCTGGTAGACGCGCATCAGGTTGTACTTCAATTACTTCGGCAATTTTTTCTACTCTCTGCAAAAAATTCTCGTCGTAAGCTTCTATATCAATCAAGATGTAAAACTGACCTAAATCATGTGGATCACCCTCTGGAGTTTTCAAGGGGGGAACTTCCACACTGAGTCGAGATCCAGTTAGTGCCCCAGCAAGCAGTTCCGCCATCAGCCCAAAGCCATAGCCCTTATATCCTCCCGTGGAAAGCAATGAGCCTTCTAGAGCATCATTAGCATCAGTAGTTGGATTCCCGTGCTTGTCGACCGCCCAACCAAGAGGAATCGGCTCATTGGCTTCTGCTGCCATTGTGATTTTACCTAGAGCAATAGCACTTGTACTGAAGTCAAATTGAAAAGCCACTCCTCCTTCACCATTTGGAACTGACATGGCGATTGGGTTAGTGCCAAGTACGGGGATTGACCCACCCGGGGGTGCCACTACCGCAGAGGCATTGGTGGCGCCAATCGCTAGCATCCCTGCTTGTGCTAGTTTTTCAGTAAAGTATCCTAGTGAAGTGCATGTTTGGGTGTGTTCGATCGAGTAACTACAAATGCCGTTGTCACGAGCCACTTCTATGGATTTACTAAAGCCTTCTTCAAAAGCCGATTGAGCGAAACCAAAATGTCCATCAACTCGCACCACTCCAGGTTTGGCATTGGTTACGGTCGGTTTTACAGATCCATTAACCCTGCCTGTTTTTAGTTGCATGCAATAGCTTTCAAGGTAATAAAGACCACAGATTTTGTTACCTCTCTCTTCTGCGGTGCGAACAGCATGAGCTACTAGCGCAGAAATTTTTGGAGATGCACCGTGATTTAGAAGGGCTTTATTAGTGGTTGTCTCTATTTCCTGCAGAGAAATCAATGTATTTTCAGTCATCATTATTCAAAGCTCCTTTCGATCAAAGTCTCATTTCAAGGTGCATCTAGTATTTCCTCTGATAAAAGAAACTCAGAAGCAATTCCGTCTAGTTCATCCCAATGAATTGAGGAAACTTCCACCCCAGATGACAGTGCTTCTTCTACTTTCTCATTGGAAAGTACACGAGCAGGTTCATTTGGTTTCAGGTAAACACAATTGATCTGACTATTACCAGAGACCGCCTCAGGTTCACACGACCAATTAATTGGGTACTTTTCATAGTTGTGTAAAGAGCGAGCAATCAAAGCAAATGGGATAGGGGTTTCCCAACGCACTTCAGAAGAAGTACTGTCGCATAGTGATTCGAGTCGAAATGAATTTTTCAGAAGATCAGTAAAGGAGTTTGTTTCAGAGGAAGCTAATTTAAGCCAGGTGGAGATTCCTTCACCGTAATAAATTTCACAGAAAGAAATGTCTTCTCCAAGATGTTCAGCGACACTAGCTTCACAGCCAAGTACGCGGCTGGCGCGTTCGATCTGATCCTTTATCTCGCGTGGTGCTACGACAGTTTTAATTTTGTTCATTTAAATACTTTTTCAAAAAGTTGCAGCCAATTAGATCCTAAAATTTTTTCAGTATCTTCTAAAGAGAAACCAACTTCGGAAAGCCCTTCAGCTAAAGAACTGAAATCCTCTGGTCCTTTAAACCATTTCTGCCAAGTAGGAAAACTGGGCATGTCCTCAGCCTTTTTTGGTCTGTCCCATCTTCCATTGCGCATCCATCCCAAGTCAGTGGGTTGCCATCCGACCACTGAATCACTGCCAATAGCTATGTGGTTCACACCAATTTTTTCTGCTGTGTCAGCAACCATTTGACACCAATTTAAACGCGAAACTTTTTCACCACCTATAAAGAGTGGGTACAGGGTGCAACCTATGACACCTCCACGGGCTGCGAGTTCTTCTAAAAGGTAGTCAGGTTTATTCCGAGGTGAGTCATGAAATGAAAATGGGTTGCCATGAGTCACAGCAACCGGACTTTCAGAGTTTTCAATCGCCTCTAGACCTGTACGGTTTCCAACATGAGAAATGTCGATAAGTACCCCAACTTGGTTAAATGCACTTACCATACGGTGACCCAATCTGGTTAATCCACCATCTTCAGGTTCCCAACAACTCGAGCCGAGATGATTTGAAATGTTATAAGTGAGTTGAATTACTCGTATCCCAAGGTCAGCAAAGATACCTGCCATTTCAGGGTCATCACCAAGCATGGAACTATTTTGAAAACCCAGCAAGACACCCAGAATCCCTTCATTTTTCGCAGAGTGCATTTCTTCTACACTTTTAACTATGCGTACCATGTCTGCGTTTTCCCGAGCGAAATGTCTCCAATCGCCAATCCTGGTTAAGGCGCCAGCGGGATCCTCCCAAACCCCACAAGTTGCATGCACTACATCGATACCACCGGATTTGATTTGTTCAACCGTTTGACGACTCCAGTTATTTATTTCCAATCCGTCTATGCGCATCAGGTTAAACCTCCCGGTTGCTTTGGCAAGATCCAATTATCAGAATCTGTAGAACTTATTTCGAAAACTCTTGGAGCTCCCTGAAAAAGGGTAACTCTTAACCAGTCAGTTGATTGTGGAGAGAAGTTGTCCATTCCATACATTGCTAGCTGAAAGCGTTGCAGATTTAAAGGTAAATGTTCGAAATCACAAACATTGTCTCTAGGTTCGCTGTACGGTCCGAAATCACAAAGAATGCGGTTTATCGCAATTCCATGCTCTGGGTAAGAATGAATAAATTCATTTACAGCAGTTTCTTCATTTGTTGCTTCGAGGTCTTGAATTAGCTTTTTTAATCGTAAAGCAATGTCTATAGGAAGTTCTCTATGGAGAGGGTCGACGATTGATCTTTGCGCGCGGCGTGGTTCTTCGGCGTTGTCTGACATCACCCACCAGTAGTAGCTAGCTTGTGGATCATCAAGATTTAATTTACTTATCCAAGAGTATTTTGCATAGATTTGTGTCTTTAGATCTTTTACTGTGGTGTCCGAAATTAGCGGTTTTTTGGTATTGACAGTTAAAAGTCGGTCAATGATTTCATCGCTAGTAGTGTCAAGCTCCAATAAAAGTGAAACTACTAATTCGGTAATCTCAAAGTCCTGTTCTTCCGCCCATAGATATAGATCATCAAAGGGAAAATCATTTTTGCTTAGCGACTTAAAAGTACTACGTATTATTAAGGTTGCTTCAGCCAGAGAATCAGGTCCCAACCACGATCCGCGGTTTCCGCCTCCCAGGGAAGAGAAGTGTTCATAAGCCCTGTTCAACCATTCATCCAGTTCACGAGTATTTTCGCCTGAACCTTTCATAGAACGAACATTAGACAGAGCCAACTCTCGGATAGCGACCCAGGCATTCAACTGGTCGGGGTGTTTCATAGCCCAAGGCACTAGACCCAAACCTGTGGCATTTCCTAAGCCTAAGAAGCGGTTCCAATCACTGTTGAAAGATGCAGCATTTGGATTGCGTGCTTTTGCACAATGTTCCACTGATTCGTAACCAACTTCCCTAAAAAGCCATGCTGCTAGGAATTGAGCTCTATAAGGAGCAGACAGTGGATGGTTCTCACCGATCCCTAGGAAAGATTTCATGCCGAACTTTCCGTTTGCATAGAAAGCTGTGCTTCGCATTATGTAACCGGCATCACCCAGTTTTTTTGATTTAGGTTGGTTGCCTTCTGCTAGGCATTCCACCAAGTAGTCGTAAAATCGGACACTTCTATTTCCTCTTGTCAGTACAAGCACTCTGGAATCCAATCTGCTGGATTCCTGTTTTGGCACTTCACTTTTTAGAAGTTGCATAAGATCTTCTTCTAACTCTCCCTCCACTAATGCAGCAGTTACATCCCAGGCATCTGCAACTACACGATCTGTGTGCAATGTCTCATCGAGTCTTGAAGTGAAAGCAACAAAATGGAAAATTTTTCCCTCAGCAAGAATCCTGTAAACAATTTGACCACTTCCTGATTCGTCGAAGTCGACTATCAGACGTTTAATGTCCCAACTGTTCAGAAAGGCTCGCCGAATCATTGACCGGCTAAAACTAAACCGAGTCATTCGGGCGGCACCGAGATTCATGGGCTCCATTACCTTCTCTGGTTGCCTTAAGAGTGTTTTTGGATTATCGATTAGAGTCTCTAGTTCTGTTGTTTCTTTAGGCATAGGCGTCAGTGGTGGAACCTCATAGATAGTTTTACAACTTAAATCTATTCCATTTCAGACGTATGCGGAAATACAGCGTTATGAGCAATCTGAAAGTTATTTTTCAGTTGCTTTGAAACGCTTGAATTGAGATAACAGTTCCTTGTTCTATTGATATCTCAGCCTCACTTTGGACAAATTCGTTCGAAATGCCTAACCCTGAACCCGGTACAAGGTCCAGGCCCTCTAGTTCCCATTTCAGTCCTTTGCTGGTAACCCCAAAAGCAGTGTTCCCCATAGCAAATAGTGTGACTACGTCGGAAGGGTTACCTGATAGTTTTGTTTTACTTCGGATAACTTTTATGAGATTGTTGTCGACAATCAAGTCGATTTTAAGGTCACACCAGCGTTCCGAACTGGCTACCAAAATGTTTCCTAAAGAATGATCAAGTCTTCCTCGAGAAGAAGTCAGTATTGTCGCAGATGAAGCGCCTTTGTCAATGGCCGCAGCAAGTGCTAATTCCAGATCTGTCACATCTTTGTCAGCTGGGAAACTACGAACCTCCTTTGCTCTCGCTAATGCATCTTCAGAACATGAATCAAAGTCGCCGATGATCAAGTCGACCTCGAAACCTAGTTTTGCAGCATGATCGCCACCTAAATCAGCTGCAATCACTATTTGCGCTTCAGGGAGAAGGTGTTCAAAGAAAGGTAGAGGCCCTCCGGTCAGTATAAGCGCATGGGTGTTATTCATTTTCTTCCTCAGATATGTCAATATTCCAACGTCCAGAAGTTTTGTTTATCGAAACCTTCAGGTCAAAGCATTTGAGAATATTATCTGGTGTGAGGACTTCGTTTATAACTCCTGAATCAATTATCTTTCCTTCTCGCAATAAAAGAATATGACTGAAATCAGATGGTATTTCCTCTAAATGATGGGTAACAAGAATCATCGGAGGAGAGGTTTTTTCATTGACTAGATTGGCAAGTACAGTTAGAAGCTCCTCACGACCTCCCATGTCCAAACCAGCAGTTGGCTCATCTAGAAAAAATATTTCAGGCTGAGGCATAAGAGTTCTAGCGATCATGGCTCTCTGTTTTTCGCCCGTAGACAAAGAGCCAAACGACTGATCAGATTTACCTTCACACCCCACGAGTTTTAGCAATTCGTGAGCTCGTTCCCAATCAGAAGAGGTAAAAGTATCCCACCAGGGTTCGGTTGCTCCTGTGAGGCCGGTTACAACTACCTCTAAAGTTTTTATGTTTGTCCGAAATCTACTCTCCAAAGCTTTGGACATAAATCCCACCCTTGATCTGAGTAAACGTAGGTCGCTTTTCCCTAAAAGGTGACCGAGAAGTTCTACGTCTCCATTGCTTGGGTGAAGGTTCATAGAAGCGATATTGAGCAGAGAACTTTTGCCTGATCCATTGGGTCCAAAGACGATCCAATTTTCACCGATGTTAACTTCCCAATTTATATCGTCAAGTATTTTTGAATCAGATTCTGTTTTGTTGATAGAAGTTAATTTCAAAAGAGACATTTGATCACCCGAAATTTGAAAAAATATTCAACATCAGAATAAAGACCTAATCAATAAGATAATCGCAGCTGTTCCGGAGAGAAAATAAATACCTGAAGTTATCCATTTTTGATTGAGTGTTTTCCTTAGAGGTCCAGAGATTGCCATTCCGGCAATCGCCGCCGGAAGAAGAAAAGCACTAATAAGCAGATCTCCGGAGTCAAAATTTCCTGTTGCAGCCAGTGCACTTATTGAGATTGCTGTTCCAATAAAGAAATAAAGAGAGAGAGTTGCTCTTAGAACAGGACCAGAAACATCATGGTAAAGCAAAGCTATAGGGGGTCCTCCAACACCTACAGCTGTGCCCATAAACCCGCTCATGCATCCACCTAGCATCAAATTTTTCTGCGACCTTTCAAATTTCAAACCACTTAATTTCAGAGCAATAGCAAAAAGTAGAAGACCGCCGAAAAGAACACCAATCTTTTCTTCAGTTACGGCACTCAGAGCTAAAACAGCTAAAGCAATCCCCGGAAGCCTTCCAATCATGGTCCAAGTCAGACCGTATTTGTCAGTGTTTCCTTTTTCCCGAATAGTAAAAAAACCTGACAATAAAGGGTTTATAAGAAGTACTGGTCCTGGGACAAAATCTGGATTAATAAGAGCGAGAATTGGTACAGCCAAAAGGTTTGCTCCAAAACCTAAAACACCTTGAAGAGTGCAACCGACCGCATAAACAAAGCAGCCAGCAAGTATTTCAAAAAGACTCATTGTTGGTCCAACTCCATTCCGCCTTGTCGAGCCCAGGTTTTATACATAGTTGCATACTTTCCATTCACTTGGACTAGTTCCTCGTGAGTACCTATTTCAAAAATCGATCCACTTTCGACTACTGCAATGCGGTCCGCTCTCATAGCAGTCGCGATTCTGTGAGCAACAATTATTGAAGTCCGACCTTCGAGCAAGTTGTCAAGAGCTTTCTCGATCGACGATTCCGATAGTAAATCGAGATTTGAAGTCGCCTCATCGAGGATGAGAAGTCGAGGCTGACACAAAAAAGCCCGAGCAAGTGCAAGAAGCTGACGTTCTCCTGCTGAGAGAGAAGCACCCCTTTCATGAATAGCACTATTGATTCCGTCAGGAAGACGACTTATCAAGTCTGTCAGACCAACCGCAGCGCAAGCTTTTTCAATAGCCTCTATATCAGAATCAGGACGGGCGAAAATAATATTGTCTTTCATGCTCCCATTGAAAAGAAATGGTTCCTGAGGAACTACAGCAACTTGTTTTCTTAATGATTCCAGTTGCACATTTCGCAAGTCGTAACCATCAATTAATATTTGGCCATCATTAGGATCATAAAAACGAGAAATAAGTTTTGCGATAGTTGACTTTCCAGCACCAGTTGAACCAACTAGAGCTACAACTTCTCCAGGTTCAATCACCAGACTCACATCTTTTAAGACGGGTTTACCTGCTTCATAACTGAAGTTAACTGAGTTTAATTCAACATGCCCAGAAATTTTTGGCATCTTTGACGCTTCATCCTTTTCGGAGACACTGGGAACAGTTGAAAGAAGTTCACGAAGTTTTGCTATTGATGCATTGCCTTGTTGATACTGATTGTATAGCTGAACGAGGCTTTGAATTGGTGCGAAGAAAGAAGTCAGGAACAATATGAAAGCGGTTAATTCCCCAATACTTAGATCGCCGTTCAAGACCATTCTTCCACCGATAAGTAAAACTATTGCCTGAGTGACAATCCCTACTGCTTCTGTTCCTGGTCCAAAGATGGCTTGAGCTCGACCTGTAAAAATGTTTGCTTGAAAATGAGCGACAGTTATATCGTCATGTAGTTTGGATCGATTTTTATGTTGGTTGAATGCAGTAATCACACGCATACCGGCAAGACTTTCAGAAAGATTAGAAAGAATTTCGGCAATTTTGTCGCGTACATTTAAATACCCGAAAATAGAAACCTTCCTAAACCAAAGAGTCAAAAGGATATTGATTGGAAGCACTAAAAGAAGAGTGATAAGTGCGAGATATGGATTAAGGACTAATAAATAAATAGTGATCACTACCAATGTCACTATTTGAACTGCAAAATTGACTAGTCCCTCCTGAAAAAGAACAGTTAGAGACTCGATATCACTTGTCATTCGAGTCATAAGAACTCCAGCTTTTTCATTAGTAAAAAAGCTGAAAGATTGTCTCTGTAAATGACTAAATACCCGTATCCGTAACTTGTAAACGAGTTTTTCGCCTAGTCTCCCCGTGAAAGATGCCCTAATGAAAGAAATTCCTGCTGATAGAGCGATCGAGATCACATAGCAAATGCAAGTTGTTATTAGAACTTGTGTATTTTTACTTGCGACTCCATCGTCTATCGCGATTTGTGTCAACAAAGGTCCAAGGTGTTGAAGCCCTGATTCAAGAACTACTAGAAGAAGGGCAAAACAGAGCATGAGACTATGTGATGAAAGAAAAGTTTTGAGTGTGAAAGGTGAACGGTCCCATTTGCTATGTGAAAAAGAAATTTGCGGGTCAGGATGTACAGGTTCTTTCTCTACAACTTTTTCGATTCTTTCATGAAAGTCATCAGGCAACTCCGCGAAAGGTAAACCTGCTTCCGCATTTGCCTGAACTGATGAAGGTCCAATAGAGAAACCTCCCATGCCACCACCGAAACCCATTTCCTACTTTGCCTCCTGCATTAGACCTGAAGACAATATTGACTCATACTCGGGTGAGTTTTCTAAGAGATATTCATGGGTTCCTTCGACCTTTACTTTTCCGGCTTCTAGCAAAACAACTCTGTCAGCCAAACTAATTGTTGAAAGCCTGTGAGCTATAACTAAAGTCGTTCGATTTTGCAAAAGTTTTTTAAAAGAGGCGTGAATCAAGGACTCTGTTTCCACATCGACAGAACTAGTTGAGTCATCTAATACAAGAATCTTGGGATTCGATAAAAGTGTTCTAGCTACAACTATCCTTTGTCGTTGCCCTCCTGAAAGGGTGTAACCACGTTCACCCACCACTTCTTCATATCCATTCTCAAGATCAGAAATGAAACTGTCTGCCTGAGCTGCTTTAGCGGCATCGAGTATTTCACTCTCTTTTGCATCAGGTTTACCGAAAGCAATATTGTTTCTGATCGAGTCGGAGAATAAAAACGGTTCATCAGGAATCACATTTATGTGTGTTCTAAGATCTTCAAGTAATAAATCCCTTGTATCCGTTCCATCTAGGAGAACCGAACCACCGGTTACGTCATAGAACCGAGGTAATAGCCTAGCAACGGTTGATTTTCCACATCCTGTTCGCCCAACTAAAGCTACTGTTTCACCCGCTTCTATATCAAGATTTAAGCCATCCAAAACAATGGGGTTTTCGTCATTCGGATAGGTAAATGAAACGTTCCTGAAGCTTATATTTCCTGCAGGATGAACAATTCTTTTCGCTGAAGGTTTGTCTAACACAGCAGGTTTTTCATCAAGTATTTCAAAAATGCGTAACGATGAAGCGGCAGCTCTCTGTGCCTGCAGGAGAACAAACCCAAGCATTCGGAATGGAACAGAGATCATTATTACGTAACTACTGAAAGCTATAAGGGCACCAATGCCGATTTTGTCATTTATAGAAAGCCACCCTCCGTACATTAAAATACCTGCCATGCCCAAACGGGGAAGAGATTCAATTAAGGGGTTGAAGCGTGCTCTCGCGTCAATTAGAGCAGTCGAAGACCAGCGTAACCGTTGGGCCATCTGAGCTAGTAATTTGATTTGATCTTTCTCTACCGCGAAAGATTTCACAATTCTAGATCCATTAACATTCTCATCAACGACCATCGCCAAATCAGCCATACGGCCTTGAGTAACCCAGGAAAGTGGGAAAACTCTGTCTCGCATTTTTTGAGCAAGGATATATACGAAAGGCATGCAGGAAATAGTTACAAGAGTAAGAGGTATGTGTATAGAAAGCATGAAAATGAAAGCTAAGAGAAAACTGAATAGTGAAAGTATCGCTAAAGGACCAAAAGCTAAAAGTAGTTGGATGGAACGAATATCAGAGTTTGCTCTAGATATAACTTCACCACTAGCTGTCCGATCAAAAAAAGAAAACGACAGCTTCGTGAGGTGTTTAAAGATCAACGACCTGAGCTGGGTTTCGATTCGGTACGCGGTTTTAAATAGTAAGAACCTGTAAGTGAATCTGAGGGCAAACGCGCATACAGCCATCGCCAACAGTCCCCAAACATAAGAAGCAATTTGCCCAGATCCATCTGTTAGAGCATTATCTATTGCCTTGCGCATAACCATCGGAACTGATACCTGGATTGCAAGACCTGCAATTCCACAAAAAGCTGTAATCAGAAAGGGTCTTTTCTGCTCTTTGATGATCGGGTATAAACGCTTGAACCAACGTTTCGTAATATCCGGATCTATAGAAGTGTCAGAAAGTGTGAGTTTCTTTTTTTCTAAATCTAACTGAGCCGGATATTCCATTGGTTAACAGTACAAGATCAGCGATCAAATGATTTGAGTATTGTGCGGTCCGAGGAGTTTTCTAGCTCGCTAGAGTGTAAGAACGATGTCGATCTGGTCCGGCTTGGTCATTGCTGCCCTTCTTTTGTTTCTAAATGCTTTTTTTGTTGCTGCAGAGTTTTCTCTTGTAGCGGTTAACAGGGCCAGTGTTGAAGCAGAAGCTGATGATGGTTCTTCACATGCCCGCAGGGTTCGCAAACTCCTTCAAAATCTAATTGTTTATCTGTCAGGGGCTCAATTTGGAATTACCCTCTCGGCATTGTCTCTTGGTTTTGTGGCTGAACCTACGGTCGCAAAGATCCTTACCGGCGGGAATGACCACTCAGGTTTAAGTGTTTTTTTGGCTGTTGCGGTAGCTACTTCTTTACATTTGGTAATCGGCGAACAGATACCTAAATACGCAGCTTTAGCGGCCCCCAGAAAAATAACTTTCCTTTTAGCACCACTTATTCAGATATATGGAAAGCTTTTTTATCCAGTAGTCGCTTTTTTGAATTACTGTGCGAATCGCGTAGTGAACAGATTAGGAATCGAACCGAAAGATGAGTTGTCTGCTTCTCATACGTTGGGTGAACTCGAACATCTTATTGAAACGTCCGGTGATGAGGGCGTTCTTGATTCTGATGAGGTGACCCTGCTTAGAAGGTCAATACGTTTCACAGGGAAGACAGTGGCTGATGTTTTAGTTCCACGAGTAGAAGTATGCGCAGTGCAAAAACAAGACTCAGCGGAAAAACTTATTGACCTTTCTGTTGAAACTGGATTTTCAAGGTTTCCCGTATTCGGAATTGATTTGGATGATATACAAGGAGTTGTTCACATCAAGTCCCTATACAAGTTTCCTATACAAACACGGTTGACGTTGTCAGTGGAAGAATTGATGACACCTGTTTTAACAGTTCCAGAAACACGAGACTTAGATGACGTTTTGGATGACATGCGTCAAAAGCGCAATCAGCTATTAGTGGTTGCAGATGAACACGGGGGAACAGCAGGCATAGTAAGCATCGAAGATGTACTCGAAGAGATTGTCGGCGAGATAGGAGATGAATATGACCAAATAGAGGTCAGAACTAAAGCAGAAGGTTTGGGAAGCACGATTATTTCCGGTCGGTTGAATTTATATGAAGTTGAAGAATCAACTGGCTTGAAAATCCCAGAAGGACCATATGAGACAATTGCTGGTTACGTTCTTTTTAGACTTGGGCATCTTCCAGAACCAAGTGAAATTATAGAAGTGGAGAGCTGGAAAATAGAAGTAGTTGCTGTAGAGGGGCTTAGGGTAGCCAACCTTCGCATAGTTTCCCCGAACGATTCAAAAACAAGGAACATCTAGATGCTTTTTGTAATACTTGCAGCAGCGATTTTTCTTATTTTCATCAACTCTGTTTTTGTAGCTACCGAAATTTCCTTGGTAGCAAGTCGCATTTCACGACTAGAAGAACTAGCTGAAGGAGGGTCCAGAACTGCAATAAGGGCTTTAGAAGCTCGAAAAGATTTACGTAAACAACTTTCTGGAGCTCAGCTAGGCATAACTCTGAGCAGTGTCATTCTTGGAATTCTTGCTGAACCTTCAATAGGCGAGCTGATCAGATCGCTTCTAGAAAATTTAGGTTTACCAAGTGGGGTATCAGAGACAACTTCCTGGATTTCAGCAATAGCAGTAGCAGCAATGTTCCAGATGATGTTCGGCGAAATAGTTCCTAAGAACATAGCTATCGCTGACCCCGAAAGAACTCTTCTTAGGATCATGCCTATACAGAGATTTTTTGTACAAATTGCAAAACCTGTGATTTGGCTTTTAGACAAAATAGTTGCAATCGCAGTCAGACCATTAAGCAACAAGTTGCAAGTTGGGAACGATAGTGCAGTAGGGATGACTGAGCTTTTAGCGGTTATCAAAGCGTCTAGGGATGAAGGACTTATAGAAAGTTTTGAGCACGAGCTTCTTACCAGTGCTCTGGATTTAGGACAAAGACCTGTTTCATCGATCGTGATACCGCGCAGCGAAATGATCACAGTCGATAGAAAAATGAATCTAGTTGAAATTGAAAAAATTGTTGTAGCAAGTGGCCACTCTCGACTTCCAGTAATTGGAAACACAGAGAATGATTTACTTGGATTCTTACATGTTAAAGATTTTCTCCGCTTACCACAGCAAGCACAAAACGAACCAGTTCCATTAGAAATGATTCGGAGAATGTTGATAGTTACACCTGATTTACCACTAGATGATTTACTTTTACAGATGCGCAGATCAAGAAGCCATGTTGCAGGTGTGAAAAATACAGGTGGAGAAATTCTAGGTTTAGTAGCGCTGGAAGATGTAATTGAAGAACTAGTCGGAGACATTGAAGACGAATCTGATCTTGCAACCAATAAGAACGGATGATTTCTTGAATTCCGTTATATCGACAACACAGAAATGTACTGTTAATTGATGTCTAAATTATTGCAAGCTCTCGTTGTCATCTCTGTGCTAACAGTGGCAAATGCCAGTTATTCAGTTGCGCAAGACAACCAAATCAAAATTGTAGAGGTAGGAGAAAATGATTCACCATTCTTACTTCGACGCGAGGCGAATCTTCCATTCTTCACTTCCAAAGCTTCGGAAATAATTTCAATTGTAAAAAATCGTATTGATAAGACTAAAAATGCTCTCGTGGACTTAGAGACTTTTCTCGATTCGATACGATCACGTCAAAATCTAATTGAACAATCGTTGAACGATGCCACTCAGCTTCTACTCGGGCATATTAGAGAGGCAGAAACCCTTACGATCGACCGCGCTCGCAAATTAGAAGATATCGATGAGGGGGATAAAGAATTCCTTCAGGAAAACAAGAGAAAATCAGAAAATATAGAAACCATAATGAAAATGGTCAACTCTGAAAACTGGCTTTGTCCTGTTGAAGGGAAAGTTAAATTTTATGATTCATGGAACGAGAAAAGACCAAGAGGTCTTCACCGGGGAGTCGATATTGTAGGTTTTTATGGCGCTAACCTTATTGCGCCCGTAGATGGAGAGATAGTTTTCTTTTGGGACACAGTAGGGGGCAGGTCGTTTAAGCTTGTTGCTCAGAATGGCGACTATTATTTTGGAACCCATTTGCATAAATTCGGGAAAAAGTCCGGAAAAGTTTCCGCGGGAGATGTGATTGGTCAACTTGGAGCAGGAGGAAATGCTACCGGACCTCATTTGCATTTTGAGTTTCATGCTGGTCCCTTAGGCAGAGGCAACGAGCTTAACCCTTATCAAATAGTTAATAGTCATTGCACTGATCGAATTCCCATGGAGATGCCTTTGAATCACACTGACGATGAAGAAAGTGAAAAGTTTATATTTTCCTACGGTAATTTTGAATGGGATTAAGCACCAATGGAATGGTAACCACCATCTACGTGCAGTAATTCTCCAGTAGTGGCGGGCAGCCAATCAGAAAATAATGCTACGCAGGAACGTGCAACAGGATCTGGATCCTCAACATCCCAACCCAAAGGGGAGCGCCCGTCCCAAGCATCTTCAAATTCCGAGAAACCTGGGATACTTTTCGCGGCCATGGTCTTTATCGGCCCTGCTGCAACAAGGTTGACCCTTATTCCAGAAGGTCCTAGTGACTTAGCTAGATAACGAGAAGTTGATTCAAGTGCTGCTTTTGCAACCCCCATCCAGTTGTAGGCAGGCCATGCAAAACGGGCATCAAAATCGAGTCCAACAATTGAACCCCCCTTAGGCATTAAAGGTGCCACTATTTCTGCAACAGTTTTAAAAGAATAGGCGGAGATTTCCATTGCCACCTTTACGTCATCCCATGTGGCTGACAAGAAGTCTTCTCCTAGGCAAGCTTCAGGAGCAAATCCTATTGCATGAAGGGCTCCGTTAACTTCTCCCCAATTGTCTTTCAGCCAGTTGTGTAAGTCAGTTGCCTGTTCAAGCGAAGTAACATCAAATTCCAAAACTTCTGGTTGGGGATCCAATTTTTTCGCTGTTCTACGAGTAAGGCTCAGTCCGCGCCCTGCTCCTGTAAGAACCACTTCTGCACCCTCTGCTATCGAACGTTCAGCAACAGCGAATGCAAGCGAAGCGTCAGTCAGAACTCCAGTGATGAGAAGCCGTTTACCGTCCAATAAACCCAAAGTAAAAGCTCCTTTCTCCAAAAAGACTATGTGATTACAACTATAATTCGTGATTTATTTCATTAATGTGCATAAAAAACATTACATCAGTGTTTCGAAGCTCAAATTTGCCTATGATCATCACCATGAAAATAGGCTTATTAGGAGCGACTGGACCTGCGGGAAAAGCTTTAGCGGCAAGACTTGCTTCAGTGGGATATGAGGTCATAGTAGGTTCAAGAAGTAAATATAGGGCTATGGAAATTCGCGACGAGATAATTTCCGATTGGCCTGAAAAAGAATTGCAAATCACTGCAGCAGAAAATCTTGATGCCGCAAAAGCAGATCTAATAGTTATTGCAACTCCGTGGGATGCAGCTGCTACAACTGCCCGTTCAGTAGCTGATCAACTTCACGGTAAAGTCGTTGTTTGCATGTCCAATGCAATAGCCCGAGTTGCGGGTGAATTTCAACCTTTGGTACCACCAAGAGGATCTGTAGCTGCAACCGTTCAGTCTGTAATACAGGACTCTTATGTAGCAGCAGCCATGCACCACGTACCAGCCAATGAATTAGGCGATTTGAAAGAGGAAGTTGAAAGTGATGTGCTGGTTTGTTCTGATCACGTGAAAGCAACACAAGAGACTTCAGAACTACTCTCCAAGATTCCTGGAATAAGACCTTTAGATGCAGGTGGTTTATCCAATGCAACTGCTATTGAGGCTTTTAGCGCAGTAATACTTCAGTTAAACAGCAGATATAAAACAAGAGCTGCTTTACGGTTTATAGGTATAGACGAAAATTAGACATTTAGTTGATCTAACTTCTTAAAAACACTGAATATTCACTCTCTGATTAGCTAACCTCGTTGTATGACTGAAATTAAAGTCACACTCCCAGATGAGTCGATTCGAACTTTGCCGGAAGGTTCCACCGGAACAGATCTAGCGGCGGATGTGAGTAGAAGTTTGGCCAAGTCAGCTATAGCTCTAAAAGTCAACGGAGAAACAATAGATTTAAACAAGGCGCTTTCCGATGGTGACATAGTCTCTGTTATTACACCGGATACTGAAGACGGTTTGTATGTTCTTAGACATTCAACAGCACATGTTCTAGCTCAGGCAGTTCTAAGCATCTGGGAAGGGGCTACCTACGCTATAGGTCCGCCAATCAAAGACGGATTTTATTATGACTTCGAACTTCCAGATGGAGCCACTTTTACAGAAGATGACCTGCAGAACATTGAAAAAAGAATGCGTGAGATTATCAAAGAAGATCAAATCTTCGAAAGGTATGAAATCCCACCTGAAGATGCTTTACAACTTTTCGGAAATCACAGATTTAAAAAAGAAATTATAGAAAAAGTCTCGACGGGTGAAATAGACAACGAAATGTCGAATGAAGCATCCGCAGAAGGTTCAATCAGCTATTACAAAAATGGTCAAGATTTTGTTGACTTATGCACGGGACCGCATGTGCCCTCTACAGGTAAATTGGGTCATTTTTCACTCCAAAAAGTAGCTGGTGCGTATTGGAGAGGGGATGAAAAGCAGCCAATGCTGCAGAGAATATACGGAACCGCCTGGGCGAGTAAAAAAGAACTAGACGAATATTTGGAAAGGCTCGCGGAAGCTGAAAAACGTGATCATCGTAGATTAGCAACAGAACTGGATCTCGTTTCATGGCCTGAAGATTTAGGACCCGGGCTTGCTGTATGGCACCCTAAAGGCTCTCTGGTGAGAAAAATAATTGAAGACTACAGTCGAACTAGACACGAGCAAGATGGTTACAACTTTGTTTTCAGCCCACATATAGCAAAATCAGTTCTTTGGGAAACTAGCGGTCATTTAGATTTTTATGCAGAAGGAATGTATCCCCCCATGGAAATGGATGGAGCTACCTATTATCCGAAACCCATGAACTGCCCATTTCATGTCATGGTCTACAAAAGTTCACAGCGTAGCTACAGAGAGTTGCCGACACGTTATTTTGAGTTAGGAACTGTTTACAGATATGAACTCTCAGGTGCAGTTCACGGACTTCTTAGAAGTCGAGGCTTCACTCAGGACGACTCTCATATATTTTGCACCCGAGAACAAGTCCCAGAAGAATTGTCGTCTCTTTTAGCTTTTTGCCTTTCAGTATTAAGAGACTTCGGTTTTAACGATTTTCAAGCAAAACTTTCTACAAGACCAACTGAAAAATCTGTTGGCGATGACGACTTGTGGAATCTAGCGACAGAGGGCCTGAGGGAAGCACTAGAAAAAGAGGGACTTCCTTACATTGTCGACGAGGGCGGGGGAGCTTTCTATGGTCCGAAAATTGACATGGATGTAAATGACGCGATCGGCAGAGCTTGGCAATTAACCACTATTCAATTGGATTTTAATCTGCCAGAACGTTTTGGTCTCGAATACGTAGGAACTGATGGAGCGAGACACCAACCGGTAATGATACATAGAGCCCTATTGGGTTCAGTCGAAAGATTTGTAGGGGTTTTAATAGAGCACTATGCAGGTGCATTTCCAACGTGGCTTTCTCCTGAACAAGTTCGGATACTGCCAGTCGCAGCAGAACATCAAAATTATGCAGAAAAAGTTTTAGAGAAAATAGAAAGTAAAGGCTTCAGAGCGACAATTGATGCTGCAGATGAACCATTAGGTAAAAGAGTCCGAGAAGGTAAAGTTGAAAAAATTCCACACTTGTTAGTAGTCGGCGATGAAGATAAGCAAAATGAAACTGTCGCTGATAACACCCGAGGTGGTAGTGAGCCGGAACGGGATTTACCATTGAAAGATTTCCTACTCCGTTTGACTGAAGAAGTAGGTAACCGAGTTTGAATAAACTAGAAAATCTCTGGGCTGGATGGCGAGCTGAATATTTGTCTCAAGTGAAAAGTGATGGGCTGAAGGGAAACTCAGAGAAAACTTTGTTTGAACTTATTGATGAGAGTCAACTGCCTGATGAAGAGACTTTTGTCATAGAAAAACGAAGGTTAACAATGGTTCTGCTTAATGCTTATCCATATACAAGCGGTCACCTTCTTGTGGTCCCAAGAAGACCTGTAAGAACTCTAGCGGAGTTGCAAGAAGAGGAAAGCGAATCTTTATGGAAAATGGTTACAGATTCAACAGTTATATTGCAAAAAGTGTTCTCTCCCGAAGGGATGAATATAGGTTTGAACCAAGGTCAAGCTGCAGGAGCGGGAATCCCTAATCATATTCATGTTCATGTAGTTCCTAGATGGGGTGGAGATACCAATTTCACCACTGTTACAGCTAACACACGTGTAATACCAGAAAGTCTTTTTGATACATGGACTCGTATAAGCGAAGCATGGTCGAAAAGTCATGATATGAACTAAGCGATGATTTGCTCTTTTTCTCAAAAAGTATGAAGATTTCTTACCTTGCAAATTTGCTATTTTTGGTTTCCTTATTTATTTTGACGGCAACTGGGGTTGTAGAAATAAAAACAGCGTTATTCTTTGCTGTGTTTTTCCTATTTACATCGGCAATAGCTTTCATTTCTGACCGTTATCAAAACAAATAGTCAACTAACGGATTTTGGGTCAATCAAGCTACCTTGATAAATACCTATGAAGTTTCCGAATAGACCCAGTTGGGTTCCAAGAAGAAAAGCAAAAACCATTTTTGTTTTTTCGGGTGGGGCTGTAAGGGGAGCTGCACAAATAGGAATGCTGAAAGCCCTTTGTGAAGCGGGAATAAAACCTGATGCAGTAGTCGGAGTTTCAATAGGAGCCATGAACGGTTTTTGGTTCGCATGCAATCCACAATTAGATCAAGTGGATGAACTTGAGAAACTCTGGCTTCAAGCGGTTGAAGAACCTCCAATTAGTGGAAATGCCCTTAGACGAGTCGCATCAATACTCAGAGGTAAACCAAGTTTCGATACAGGTGAAAAGCTAAGAAAATTCCTTGAAGACAATGTTCCTGTTGAAAAACTAAATCAGACAGCAGTCCCTTTTCATTTAGGAACCACAAATGCTTCTACGGGTTTAATCAAATGGTGGAACAAAGGACCAAGTGTTGACCTGCTTCTAGCTTCAGCAGCCCTTCCGGGTCTTTTACCGGCAGTCCAACTAGGAGACAACGATTACCATTTAGATGGAGGTGTTGTCTCAAACATTCCCTTGAGGAAAGCAGTTTCGCTGAAACCAACAAAACTAGTGGTTTTGGATGTTGCGAGTAGATTTCTACCACCAGAAAAACAGACAGCTATTTCTTTAATGATGATTGGATTTCGTGCAGCATCAGCTGAGCTGTCTAGACAAGAGTGGGCTGATGTGCCAAAAAATGTCAAAGTTCTTCATATAGCTCTTCAAGATCCAGATGGAGATTTAGATATCGATTTTCAAAATGTTCCGGATTTAATAAAAGAAGGAGAAAATGTTGCACGAAAAGTTTTATCAGAAAGTGTGAACAATGTTACCGATTGACCAGAAAGGCTATGAGGCAGCCATAAAAAGTTATCTAACTAAGGAAAAACCCCAAGCCGAGAATCTCGAGATAATAGAACTAGACATTCCGGTGGCAACAGGATTCTCGAACGAAACAATTATTTTCACAGCAAGTTGGGAAGAAGAAGGAGAAAAACTTAGTGAAAAGTTCGTAGGTCGCATGGAACCAAAAGACGGCGGAATGTTCCCTGTTCAACGGCCAGGTCTTGAGAAGTCTTGCTATCTGCAACATAGAATTATGAAAACCGTTGCCGAACAGAACGTTGTCCCCATACCTTCATTATTAAGCTACGAAGAGAATCTTGAATCCATTAATAGATCTTTTTTTGCAATGAGTTTTGTCGAAGGAGAAGTTCCTAGCGACAATCCCCGTTATACAGTTGAAGGTTTCTTAGTTGAATCTTCCACTCCGGAGGAAAGAAGACAGTTGATTGAAGACGGCTTAAATGCAATGGCTGGGATACATTCAATTGACTGGCAAGATGCAGGCTTGGAGTGGCTGGACCCAAGCGGTTCAGGAAGTCCGACCACAAAGAACCAGATAGATATTTGGCGTGAATATTCCCAAACGGAACTCAATGGCCGAGAACACCCAGTATTAGATTCAGCATTAAGTTGGCTCGAAGCTAACGATCCGGAAGATGGAAGAATTGGTCTTTCATGGGGGGATTCAAGGATAGGAAACATCATTTGGAAAAAATATAGAGCTGCAGCGATTTTAGATTGGGAAGCTTGTTCGCTTTTACCAACCGAAGCAGATCTTGGATGGTGGCTTATGTTCGACCGTATGAGTTTTGACGATATGGATGTAAAAAGGATGGAAGGCTACCCAACGCGGGAAGAAATGGTTTCGATTTACGAAACCTTCACAGGACAGAAAACTAGAGACACTCATTATTGGGAGGTTTTTGCAACAATGAGATTCTGTTCAATATTTATAAGACTCGGCGATCGTCTGGTAGATGCGGGTTTTATGCAAGAGGATTCAAATCCAGCTATACCAAATATGGTGACTGCTTCACTAGCTAAGTATTTGGGAATAAATAACCCAACACCATCGATCCTATAAAAAAGTTTTAGTTTTTTATTTGTGAAGAACCCAAATTAGTTGGTAAATCAAGTGGGTGGATGATTCCAGAGCCAGCTTCGCAAACAGGGACTATTGCATTCACAATTCGATTTGCTGCAGTGAAATTGCCTCCAGAAGCAGCACCAGGGTCGAGAGAGTCTTCGCCGTGAACTGAAACTGTCAAACACGGATCACCAGTGATGATCACATTATGGAAACCACCCTCTGGACTGTTTTTCGGCCATTCGGGGGCACAGTCATCATCAATTCTTGTTACGTGCTCTATAACCAAAAGAGGTTTACCGTTAACTATTCCTTTAACCTCAAAACGAAGAGCACCTTGAGTTCCGGTTTCAAAATCACCCATTCCCTCAACAAAAATGCCTTTTTCAAGAGGACGTTTGTCAACTTCAGTGATAATTTCTTCTAGTTCAACTTGAAACCCATCTGCTAAAACCCTGATCATGGGAGCCCAGACTTGCATTAGAGCCCAATCGGTGAGGATGGGGGGGTCATATTCCATGGGTTGCCCGAAACCGCACAATAACCTGACAGCGTCTGGCTGATCGTAACCGGCATAGTTGGCAATTTCCTGTGCGCGCACCTCAGTTATGTTTGAGCCCATGCTTGCCAAGAAAATAGGAAGCACATCAATTATCCAGCCCGGATCAATTCCGGAAACAAAAATAGAAGAACCACCTTCTTCACATGCTTCAAGAACTTGAGAACGCATAGGCTCGGGAGTGGACGGCGGGTGGAGCAAAGGATAAAAACTACTCGAGACTACGTTCGTGCCGGATCTAAGCACAGGAAGAATCTCAGATAGTGATTCGTCAGGGCGAAAGTCGGAATTAACTGTGTAAACAACCGCATCTACATCAGATGATTCTGCAATTCTAATGTCATTAGTCGCGATGACTCCCAATTCACCTATACCAGCGATGATCCCAGCATCGACTCCGACTTTGGAATCATTATGAACAATCACACCACTTAGATTTAACTCTTCATGGGAGGCGACAGCCCTTATAGCGAGCCTGCCAACATTACCGGTTCCCCAAACAATCACATTCTTAATCATTTTTTCCCAATCTTGCTGTCCTACGCGGTATCCCATGATAAGGGGATCCGGCTTTTTGATACCTCTCATAAAGATCAAAGAACTCCTCTCCAAAAGGATTGCCGCCACGGAGAGGCATGGACGCTCTTGCAATTGTGAAATCCAGAGGGGCTAATTCTTCAGCCCTCTCGAAGTGGTGCTCTGAAACTTCGCTCAGCCCTCCTCTTAATGCGTTCACAGCAATCCGAAAATGAAGACGGGCGTTAATTTCATCTATATTGAAGTCTTCCACGACATAGTCGGCGTCTTCAGGGAGTTCACCGTCTTTTACCCATGCTTTGACTTGGTTCATATGATCTGCGCATAAGATTCCAGTTAGTTCAGAGAAAGTATCAGTGCCGAACTCTCCAGCATTCGGCCGCACAATCGTGTCGTTTTCGTCAACCCAAATAACAGTTGGAACGTTGCTTACGGCATACAGGTCACTAAAAAGATGGTTGGCGTCAATAAGAACAGGGTAAGTAGTTTCTTTTGCTAATTCTTTAATGGCATCAACGTTTTCATCTATAGCGATTGCTATCACAACAAAATTTTCATTTTTTAAATCTTCGAACAGTATCTGCCAACCTGGCAGATCAAAAGCACATCCTCACCAACTTGAAAAAGCCACAAGCAACTTTTTCTTATCACTCCACTCAGAAAGCAAACGCAAATTTCCATCAAGGTCTGGAAGTTTAATGTCAGGGGCTTTTTTATCTGAGAGAGCTGAATGGCGAAGACTGGAGAAAGTGTCAATTGCAATAAAATCTGACTCAGAATCTAAAACAGTCGAAAAGCCGAGTGTTTCCGTGATTGTCAAAAGGTCGACAAAATCTGATTCAACATGATCTACTGGTAAGGCAAAAGGAACACATATCTCACCTTTGCAGAGTCCTTCTGTTTTAAGTTCCCAGCCTATGATTTTCTCAATGTCGTTTTGATTGATAAGAGGTTTACTTTCCTCCCACAAAACTTCAACTTCCGAAGTAATATCGGAAAGAACGGTCAAAGTTTTTTTATCTGTTTGGTTCATTTTTTCTCTCTACTAAATATTTTCTTGAGATGCCCTTACATCCTCAAATCTATCTACAGAACGAAGCGCAGGGAAAAGCCGCCACCATAAGATAACAACTATAAGAGTTCCCACACCTCCAAAAAGTATCGCTCCCACCAATCCTAATAATGCTGCTGCAACACCAGATTCTGCAGCTCCCAGTTCGTTTGATGCACCTATGAAAACACTTTCCACAGCGAGAACACGACCCCTCATCTGTTCTGGTGTAGCGAGAGGAACGAGGCTGGCACGTATAAACATCGAGACAGCATCAGCTGATGCAGCGATAAATATAAGGATGAAGGCAATAGCGAAACTTCGAGTCATCGCGAGCGCTATGGTAGCTACACCAAAAACTCCAACCATATGGATAAGTCTTTTACCGACATTGCGCTTCAATGGTTTAAACGAAAGGGAGAGCATTGTGATCCCCGCACCGATTCCAACTGATGCACGCAACCATCCAAGACCCACTGCTCCAACTCCGAGACGTTCTTCGGCGATAGCAGGTAGTAAAGCGATAACACCGCCGAAAAGTACAGCAAAGAGGTCAAGGCTTATTGCACCGAATAGGATCGGAGTTCTTCGAATGAAACGTAAGCCTTCAAAAGCATCTTTTATAACCTGCTTAGTTCCAGTTGGTTTGTATTGCACGACTTGAGGTTTGGGAACCAACGATAGAAGTGTTATCCCTATAGCAAGTCCTATTGCAGCGGTTAAATATGGAAGAGCGATATCAGCTACAAAAAGGAAACTGAAAATAATAGGTCCGGCAACAGTTCCCGCCATGAAAGACACAGCTTTTAAAGCGACAACCCTCTCTATGGTTCCAGGTGGAGCTAAATCGATTGGAAGAGCTCGATTGGCTGGCATTGCGAAGGACCTGAAAACACTAAACAGCAGGATTAATGCAAAAATTGGTTTCAAAGATGTGGGGTCATTTCGGATGTAGAGAAAAAGAAGAACTGAAACAACTATTTCGCCGAAAAGAGCAATAGCAAGTACGCGCCTTCTGTCAAAACGATCAGCTATTGATCCAGTTATTGGGGCTAACAAAGCGACTGGTAAAAATTCGGCCACACCGATCAGACCCAAATCGAGTTCATTTCCGGTCATGTCCCAGACTTGTTTTCCAATAATTGTAATTTGACCAATTTGCGACATAGAAGCGAAAAAAGCGGAAACCATTAACGCATAGATACCAAAAGGTATTTTCGGGTCGGATAGTTGGTTCATGGAAACAATGAGATTTATGTCGAAGCTAATGAAGCGTGAGCTGCCATAAGGGTACGGCCGGCTCTCATATCATGTTGAAGGCTTGGTGCCATACGGTTCATTACATATGCAAAAGACAGTCTTGCGTCAACGTCTATCACAGCGAGAGAACCTCCCCATCCACCCCAAAAACAAGCATTTTCATTCGGACTGATCGGCATTAGTTCACTCCTTAAACCAAATCCCATTCCATGACGAATAGGTACACCAAGAATAAGATCAGTGTCATCGGTCTGGATTTCAAAAATTTTCTTAACAGTTTCAGAGGAAATAAGCTTGAAATTGTCAGAACTCCCATTGCATGCGATCAAACTATGTATAAAAGCAACGGATCGCGCGTTTCCGTGCCCATTTGCAGCTGGGAATTCAGACTTTCTCCAACGATCCGTGTTAGCTATTTTCGCACCCATCCTCCCATGCCTTTCAACACGTTCAACAAAAGGATGAGGCGCCTGATCTGTTAGAACTACAGGTCCGTCAACAGCAGAAGTATCTAGAAGAGCAACACGATCAAAATGTTCCTCATCTAAACCAATATGAAAATCTGCTCCTATTTGTTCGGCAACTTCCTCTCTAAAGAAATTACCTAAAGTTCGACCATCAACTTGTCTAACAAGCTCTCCAAGTAACCAGCCTTGAGTCATCGGGTGGTAACCCGATACGCTGCCTGGTTCCCACCAAGGAGCCTGAGAGGCAAGTCGATGACAAGTGTAATCCCAATCAAAAAGTTGATCTTCGCTTATTGGAGCATCGAAACCGGGCAACCCAGCAGAATGCGAAAGTAAGTGACTTACGAGAACACCTTCTTTGCCATTTTCGGCGAAAGCTTCCCAATATTTGCAAACAGGGGAATCGAGATCAATTAATCCGCGATCAAAAAGCATCAATGTGCAAATTGCTGCCATTGTTTTTGTAGTCGACCAGACATTCACTATGGTGTCTTTTTCCCATAATGTGTTCTCATCTGAGTTGGCAACACCACCCCAAACATCGACAACAATTTGACCATCCACGAAAACTGCGCAGCAAGCACCCAAATCTTTGTCTTCTTCAAAGTTTTTTTCAAAAGCTTCCGCAACTAGTGAAAAAGCTGGATCATAATTTCCGTTTATTTCAGTCATAAAACAATATTTGGCTAGGGGCTTGGGTTAATGAGATTCTGTAAAAATAGTGATTAGCGAATTCTAATTTCAAAGACGTCAAATATCCTCATTTGCTTCAATAAGTTTCCAAAGAACTGTATCTATATCGAATTGATCTTCAGGAAGATCTTTAAATTCTTTCAAGCGTTCATAAACTTCAGCAGCGGCATCCCAAAAAGCATTAGGGATATTTTCAGCTTCAAAAGTTTTAGATATTTCATGCATTTCTGAAACAAATCTCCACGCTTTAGGAGGGTTGAGAGATGCCGATAATAAAGTCATTGCCTCAGCATTAGGTTGAGACACTGCCCATTCCTTGAGCAAATCTTCTTCCACACCACTGCTTTTCGCCATAGCTCGAACAGCAAGAATTAATGCACTAGAACCTTTTGTCCAAGCCCCATAAGCAATTTTTAAAGCTGCCGCTTTGCCTATCTCACTTCCAATTGATTTAACACCTAGAAAACCATCTGAGAAAAATTTTTCAACCTCTTCAGACCTTTCACCCGAAACGTACATACGAGTTGAGCCTTCGGAAATCGCTGGAAGACCAATTATTCCGGCGTCCACAAAATCTATATTCTTTCTTTTTAAGATTTCAGAAATAATCCTTTTTCTTTCTGGTGACCCTGCATTCGCATCTACGTACAAACCGCCAAAACCAATTTCACTAACATTTTCTGCTGTTTCTATTGCTACCTGAGGAGGGCAAATTGAAAAAATTATGTCACTTCCGCAAACCTCAGTGAGATGTCCGACATCTTCGAGATTATGTACTTCTGCTCTTTTCTTTGTTTTCTCAGATCTGCCTTCAGAAACCCATAAAACTCGATGACCAGATTCGATTGCGGCGGCAGCAACCGAAATGCCCATTTCTCCCGGGTGGAGAATTACTGCGATCACTTTTTTCTTCTACTAGCCATGGATAGACAGTAGCTAAAAAACTTGCACAACTACGACAGCGACTAGCAAGTAATGTGAAAGTATGAAAGCTCCGGAAAGTATCGTCTGCGTTGACTGTGGTGGGAACTGCAAACTATTAATCAATCCTGAAAGCGAAGTGGAACCTGGAGATGTAGTTGCATATAGATGTCTTGAATGTATGGATCGTTGGGATCTAGTGATGGAAGAAGAGGGGATTGATCATGAGTGATTCTGGACACGCGCTAGTACCAGAACAACCAGAAATTGTTCAGAAGGTTATTTTGGAGTGGCTAAGAGAACGAAATTAAGATTTTAATTATCAGATTTTGTTTACGTTCAGGGCTTCTGGGCCTTTTTTACCTTCACCGATTTCAAACTCAACGGTTTGACCTTCATCAAGACTCTTGTATCCGTCACCTTCGATATTCGAATAGTGGACGAAAATGTCTTCCCCGTCGTCTACGGAGATGAACCCGAATCCTTTTTCGTTGAGAAAAAATTTTACAGTGCCTGTAGGCATACTTTATTTCCTTACATTTATTCAGTCATGTCTGATGACATGATGTTTTTAGTGTACGAGAGAATAACAAATTGTGGTAAAAGTCCATCATGATTATGTTTTGTTGACTTGAATTAACACTATTTAGATAGTGTTAATGGTATAGGTGGGGGAAATGGCACAAGGAAAATTTTTAAGTCAGACTTACAAACTTGAAAACCATGAAGAGACTCTTGCCCACTATGAGGCTTGGGCTGAGACCTATGACGAAGAGATAAAAGAAAACAGTTACGCCCAGCCTGAGCGATGCGCTAATGCCCTAGCCAATTATTCTCAAAAGAATGAAATAAAAATACTAGACATTGGCTGCGGAAGCGGGTTATCAGGATTAGCTCTGTGTGACGTGGGCTTTAAAAACATTGATGGATGTGATTTTTCCCCAGCAATGCTTGAAAAAGCAAAAAATACAAACGCATATCAAAAACTGTTCTTAGCTGACATAAACGAAGATCTAAAAGTAGAGGCTGAAACTTACGACGCGATTTCAGCCGTTGGTGTTTTAGCGTTCGCTCATATTAGAACTGAAGCTATACGTCAGATGTTGAGAATTCTGAAAAGTGAAGGTCTTTTAGTAATTGGTTTAAATGAGCATTACTGGAAGGATGATTCCGTTGGGGAAAAAATTAACGCACTCTCTGAAGAAGGTGCGGTAGAAGTTCTTTTCCAAGAATATGGCGACCATCTTCCGGGAGCTGATATAGGTGGATGGGTAACAGTTCTCAAGAAAAAATAGATTTGGTAATTTAAATCATGAACGAAATATCTTGTCCAAGTTGTGGTGAAGACGAAAATCTCTCAGGCGACTCAAAAGAATCAGGGAACAAAGAGAAAGTGACCGTCACTTGTGAGACATGTGGGGTTGAATGGGAACGAGACCTTAAACCACAATGTTCTAAATGTGGAGCAGAAGATATGCGAGCGGCAGTTCGTTCGATAGTTGACAAATCACGTGGCACACAACTTTCAATTCAATCTCTCAGCGTTGTTTATCTATGCTCAGAATGTGACAGGGATGAATTAGTTGCCTGGAACCAATCAAATACACCGTTGCCGCCCGTCGAATTGCCGTATGACATTGATTAGTTCAAAGTAGGTTCACTCAATGAGTTCTTTTTTTGCCTTTATCAGACCCTTAGTTGGCGGAATCGTAAGAACAACTTCAGAAATGTTTACGCGCCTGGCTGTAATTGGTCCAAAAGATATTCGAGCTAAACGATTTGGAGAATTTGGATCAGGCTCAAGTATCTCGTGGCCGACCGGTTCTGGTTTCGGAGAAAAGTGGATATGGATAGGAGAAGATGTTCTAATTGCAGCACATGTGACTCTTTCAGCAGGAATGGGACCCGGTCAAGAGATGCTAACTAACCCCGTGGTGCGAATTGGTGACCGTTGCCTAATAGGCAGAGGCACTTCAATAATTGGACATCTCACAATAGAAATAGGTGACGACGTCTTCACCGGGATGAATGTTTACATCACGGACCAAAACCACGGTTATGAAGAACTCGATGTCCCAATCGGGAAACAATTGCCTAATGAAGAGGCTGTAGAAATAGGAAAAGGAAGCTGGATTGGGTCTGGAGCCATAATACTCCCAGGCTCAAAAATAGGAGACCACGTTGTAGTAGGTGCGAATTCAGTTGTAACAGGTGAAATTCCGTCTTACTCAGTTGCCGTTGGAAGTCCTGCAAAAGTAATACGTCAATATGACGGAAACTCCTGGGAACTTTTGAAGAAAAAAAATCCTAATCTTTAAAGAGATGCTTGATTAGAACTTTCTCTTTCATTGTCTCCCCTCAATCCGAAAGTTAGTAGCAGACTAACGAGCGAAGTGACAACTATAAATCCGACACCTCGTTGATAAAGGGCGACTGTTGGCTGACCTGATCCGCTGAAAGTAAGAGTGGCAGCTAAAGCGATTCCAAAAGCTGAACCAAC
>PBLL01000040.1 GCA_002721755.1 Actinomycetota bacterium | reverse complement strand
CGATAAAGAGGTCCCACTTTTTTAATTACTTAAATCAACCTTTGGCTTCCACAAAAGCGTCAGCATAATTGATTTCGAAATCACCTGTATCCTCAATCTCTTCAAGTGAATCAACACCACCTGCTAACAATTCAGGATCGTTAACAAAATCAAGCAGATCTTCGTCAAGACCTGCTACAGCAGCATCATTAGGGGTTCCATAGTAGTTCCAATTGGAAAGAGCAGCTCCTTGCTCTCCACCAAGTAGCCAGTTAATAAAGGTATGTGCGGTGCATGGATGTGGGGCATCAAAAGGAATTCCCATATTGTCTATCCACCTTGTTCCACCTTCCTCAGGAACAAAATAAACGTAATCTTCAGGATTATCGGTCTCTAAGAATTGAACGAACATGTCACCTGAATATCCGTGTCCAATTACAGTTTCTCCACTGGTTAGAAATTCATCTGCAGAATCAGTATTAAAAGCTGCCAGTCTGTCAGCAGTTGACGCGACCAAATCCTTTGCCTTATCTAATTCACCCTTATCTGTCGTGTTTAGTGAATAACCAAGATATTTCAGTGCCGCTCCCATCGTCTCGCGTGGGTCATTTAGCAACTGGATCTTGCCATCAAAAGCTCCCGAAATGCTCGGATCAAAAATTAATCCCCAAGAACGTGGGAAATCTTTTCCAACAACTGTCGTATTAACTCCTATACCGGTAGTACCCCACTGATATGGAACTGTGTATTCGCCAGAAGGGTCATAGTACAAACCACTAAAATCAGATGAGATATTTTTAGCATTCGGAATAGCGTCAGAATTCAGTTTCTGGATCTTTTTATCTGCGATTAGTATAGAAACCATGTAGTCAGACGGCACAATAACGTCATAACCAGAATTACCTGCAGAAATGATTGGTTGCATCGCTTCATTTGAATCATAAACATCCATGGTTGCACTGATGCCATATTCTGTTGCGAACTCAGCTAATTGTTCTTCATCGATATATTCAGCCCAGTTATACAAAGCCAAATCACCATCTACTTGATTCAATTCGCAATCTGCTGCAGCGGCTTCATCACTGTCACTTCCACAAGAAGAAACTGCTAAAGCTAAGGTAAGTAGAACAGCTAAATACCTAAAACGTTTCAAATTTCTCATATATTTCTTTCCCCTCTGAGGCCAACTAGACCTACTTAAAAGCGATAATAGCGCTTAACCGTTTCTTCTTACTCGTTGAGCGACAATCGATAGCACGACGAGAAGCATTGAGACCACAAGCATAGTCACTGAAACTGCATTAATTAAAGGAGTTACACCCTTTCGTATCAGCCCGAAGACATAGACAGGTAATGTCGTCCAACCTGGGCCTGAAACAAACTGAGTAATTACAACATCGTCAAGGGACAAGGTCATAGCTAAGAGTGCACCTCCCGCAATTCCAGGAACTATCTGTGGGAATGTGACATAACGAAAAGCTTTCCATCTAGAGGCATACAAGTCGATTGCTGCCTCTTCCAAGTCCGTATCCATACCAGCGAGACGAGCCCGAACTACAACTGATACGAAACTGATATTAAAGGCAATATGGCTTATTGAAATTGACCAGAAACCTTTTCGTAGCCCAAGACCAAACAGAGCGTCAAGGACGTCAAAAAATTCACCAAAGAACAGCAGCATCATTACTGCCATAGTTACGTCAGGGATGATTATCGGCAAATAAAGAAGAGCATCAAAAACTTTCTTTCCTCGGAATGTAAAACGTTCGAGCGATAACGCTGCCATAGTTCCAAGTGCGACAGAAATGATAGTAGAGAAAATCGCTATTTTCACTGAATTTGATAACGCTCCGCGAGCATTCGAACTATCAAAAAAATCACTATACCAATCGAGTGTGAAACCTCCCCATGTACCTACATTTCTACTATTACTGAATGAATAGATAACTAGCAAAACTATAGGTGCATAGAAAAACATATAAACGAACCAACCGTTTGCATGTAAAGCTGCTTTAGCCCAACCACGTGGTTCCACAGAGGTGCTCATAACGTCCTTCCACCTTTACGGAAGTAAACAATTGTGGTTACTAGCATCACTAACATAAGAACGAAAGAAAGCGCTGCACCAAAAGGCCAGTTTCTAGCGGTGAGAAATTGAGTGACGATATAGCTTCCGAGTAATGTGGTTTTAGCTCCACCTAAGATTTCTGGTGTCACATAAGCTCCTAGACTTGGCACAAAAACTAGGATTGATCCAGCTATTACACCCGGCATTGACAAAGGGAAAAGCACATGTCGAAAAGATTGCAATCCTGTCCCGTAAAGATCCCTACTTGCTTCTAATAAACGTCGATCTATTCTCTCTATAGCCGCGTACAGAGGAAGAATCATAAAAGGCAAGTAGCCATAGACAAGACCTAGTACCACTGCGGTTTGTGTGAACAAAAGTTCTGCAGAACCTAAACCCACAAATTCAGTTGCATTAGTTAAAGGCCCGTCATTACCTAGTATGACTCTCCATGCAAAATTACGAACCAGAAAATTTGTCCAAAACGGAATCATCACAAATACCAACATGATGTTTCTCACAGCCACTCGACGCGTTGAAAGAAAGTAAGCAAAAGGGTAAGCAATAACCAAACAAATAACTGTGGTTAGAAAAGCAAGCCATACGGAACGAAAGAGGACATCTCGAACTATGGGTTCACTAATTCTTGCATAGCTGTCAAGATTCCATCCTGATAAATCAGTGCCACCAAAACGATTTCGAGTCGCAAAACTGTAAATAAAAACGATGAAGAGTGAAATTACGAAGAAGAAAATTAAGTATAAATAAGCCGGCAGGGCGAGAAAGAGACCACGTCTTGATTCTTGGCGAAGTGCTGCCTTTTCAAATTCTGGTGTTGCAGTCGCAGTTTCAGTATCTATTTTGACTACAGTCTTCATCAGTTAGAAACCACAGATATTGCTTCAGGATCCCAGCTGACAGTAATTTCTGCACCTGGCCTGTGTAGTTCAACCCCAGGGTGGTTTTCTTCACGAACCTCAAGATCCATCCAATCGAGTTTTATGCCATAGATAAGTGCGTTGCCCAAGTAGGTAACTGTTTCAACAGAACCATTTACGTGTGACCAACCTTCTTCAAATTTACCTTGAGATTGAATATGAGCACGCTCAGGTCGAAGACTAACCGCAACATGGGTTCCTGCAATGAACCCATTTTTGGCTCTGACAGAAATACCGTTTTCAAGAATCACAGTTTCTGCATCTGAAACAGTACCTTCAAGCAAATTTGTCTGACCTATAAAATCAGCCACAAAACGGTTTGCCGGTCGTTCATATATTTCTTCAGGTGTAGCGACTTGAAGTAACTTGCCATCATCCATGACTGCAATACGGTCTGACATAGTGAGCGCTTCTTCTTGGTCATGTGTCACGAAAACAAAACTGATACCAACATCTCTCTGAAGTTTCTTCAGTTCAAGTTGCATCTCTTGTCGAAGCTTCAAATCAAGTGCGCCTAAGGGCTCGTCTAAAAGCAATACTTTTGGTTGATTAACTAAAGCTCTAGCAAGTGCAACTCGCTGTTGCTGTCCACCTGACATTTGTGAAGGTTTTCGTTCAGCTAAACCATCGAGTTGAACCAGCTCAATCATTTCCATAGATCTACTACGTATCGTTTCTTTATCAATCCCTTGCATTTTCAAACCGAATCCAACATTTTCTAAAACGGTTAGATGGGGAAATAGTGCATAGTTCTGGAAGACGGTATTAACTGGTCTTTTATCAGGCGTTAGTGTTCCTACTTCTTGACCAAAAATTGAAAGACTTCCTTCAGTAGGAAATTCCAAACCGGCAATCAGTCGTAAAGTTGTTGTTTTGCCACAACCGCTGGGGCCCAACATAGCGAAAAACTCTCCGTCTGCAATTGACAAATCAACATTGTCAACAGCAACTACATCACCAAACCTTTTCGTTATTCCACTTAGCTCAACTGCAGAAGTCATCTTGTTTCATCTCTCTAAAGTAAAATCGGTTTTCATATCCTAAACTCTTCCAAAAGGTAAAGGGGTAGCTCCAGCTTTAACTGCCTGTAAACAAATGAAATCATGGAGGATCGTAGCACCAGCTATAGCTGTGATTTCGCCAACATCATATTGCGGAGCTACTTCCATAAGATCCATTCCCACAATTTCGAACTCTCCAAGTGAACGTATCGCTTCAAGGGCTTGAGCCGAGCTAAGACCACCTGCGACAGGAGTTCCAGTCCCTGGTGCGAATGCCGGATCTAAACAGTCAATGTCGAAGGTTAAGTATGCTGGTCTATTACCAACAGTTTCTCTTATCACTTCAATAACTGCAGGAATGCCTTCTCTATGGACCCACGGAGCCCCCAAAACTGTGAAACCAAACGTGTCCTGATTATGTGTTCGAATACCGATTTGAACCGAAGTTGTTGGGTCGACTATTTCCTCACGCACAGCTCGAAGGAACATCGATCCATGGTCTTGCCGACTCCCATCATCCGGCCATGTATCACAGTGTGCATCGAAATGTATTAAAGACAAGGGTCCAAACTTTTTTGCATGAGCCTTTAAGAGTGGGTAAGTGACATAATGATCGCCTCCCATGCTTACCATCATCGAGTCTGTGTTTATGATTTGGTCAGCATGGCGTTCAATTAAATCTGTTGCATTCTGTGGATAGCCATAATCGATATAGCAATCTCCATAATCTGCTACAGCAACAAAATCAAATGGGTCGAAACCGAATGGGTATGCATCTAGTTCAGCAAGTCCTACTGATGCCGCCCTTAGGGCTCTAGGTCCGAAGCGAGCTCCTGGCCGATTCGATGTCGCCATATCGAATGGTATGCCCGACACGACAATGTCAGCTGAATCAATTTCTCTTGTGTACTTCCTTCGAAGAAAAGAAAGAGCCCCTCCAAAAGGCATTTCCAAGTCTTTCCCTTTTAAGGAATCGCTCCTGAACGCTTGATCCCCTTCATTAATATTGGTCATCATTTAACCGCCTCATAATCGGGGTTCTGCCAGACTATTAATGCAGCGTTATTGTCAATCTCAGGGTTAACTATGTAATTAGGTAATGCACAGACAAGTTGAAACCCGTTATCCCTCTGAAATGTAAGAGTGGGGTCGTAAAGTTCACCTTTCCGAACTAGTTCTATGTATTCATCCGCTGAATAATCATTTTTGTGGTCGACGTATCCAGGCATAACTCCTCCAGCAACAATTCCTCGGAGATTAAAACACTGGCAAACTTCTTTTCTTAGCTTGTAAAGCTCGTTTCCAATACCACGTTTTCGGTATTGCTTACTTACCGCTATTGAAGTGCCGTAATACCAATCTCCGTCCTGATGATGTCCAGAAGTTCCATTACCAGGAACTATGTCATGCACTGTGTGAAGAGGTTTCTCAAGATCAAAGTGGACTCTGATACCGAGCCCCATAGCGACTATGTTGTCTTGGTCAAAACCGACAAAACATCCTTCCGAAAAATCTTCAACCAATGCTTTTAATTCGCTCTCGTTATAAAGGTCTTCGGGGTCAGATGTGGGAAAAGAAGACAGTTCTAATTGAGTCATGCCTCCAACCCAATCAACTTGAGGATTCATGTATCTGATTCCTGAAGTTTCACCCAAATGAATAAACGGTTCTTTATCCATGTAACCAGTCCACGCGTTGGTATTCGTTCTCAGCTGGTCTACCCCAACATGCCCAAAAGTCTTGAGTGGCAGGTCTCATAATTGCCGCCCCGCTGGACTCAATAAAATATGGTTCTTTAGCAGTTTGACAAATTGCTTCAGGATCTCGCGTAAGTGTCATTAAACGATCTGAATCAACAGTTCCTTCTTCTAAAATTTTTTGGGCCTTTTCCAAACGACGAACTGAGTTTTCTAAAAGAGAAGCATCACGATCGGCTTGAACATCACTGGATTCAGATTGAATCGTATGGTTAGTATGGACTAATGGATCTGCACCAAGTGTGTTTACAGGTCTGACAGAAGGCATAGCTTCAATGTTGTAGCCGTCACCAGAACTGTCAAATATCAAATAGTTATGAGCGCCTGCAAGGTCAGCTTCAAGAAGTACATTCAAGGCATCGGTTGATCTTTCGGCTTTCAACATGCCCCTAACTACTGAAGTCCAGGTAACACCACATTTTCCATCTAGACAGGTGAGATTATTAATACCTACAGCAACACCTGCATTATTCATTCCTAGCTGGCCAAGACACCCCACAGTAGTAAATATCAGACTGGCGGGTTGATCGGTAGGGGTAATCTTTAGAAGTAGCACATGGTCAGTTGCTGTGTCATGCATATCCCATGTTTGAGCTAAATATCCTGAACCGTCAGCTCGAGAATCAGGAATGATCATTGACGTGCAGTCATCTTCTTGAAGTTCCCCAGGCGTTTCCGCTCCTATCGATGCTCTTACAGCGTCGACAAAGTCTGTAAAACCTCCAACTATTACTGCTTCTGCGGGTGAAATTCCAGCAGCACTAGCAAGAGCCAGCATCTCCGCATGCAAATCTTCATCAAATTTTTGATGGGCTGGCAGCATTGATTCAGCAAGTTCTAGTACTTCAGTTTCAGATATTGAACCACCTGACCACAAACCTGAAGAAACCAGTTTGATCCTATCTTTTGTGTAGGCGCGGATTTCATCTGCAAAAGTCTTCCCATGCTCGTGACCGATACTTTCATGTGTTCCAGAAAGCTCAAGAATTCTTATAGGTGGACGTTTCACTTTGCGGTAACCTCTTCAACTGCTTTTGCGGCAGTATCAACAATTAAATCAATATCGTTTTCTTCTATCACTAGTGGTGGGCAAAATGCCAGTGCCCCATTTATGGCCCGACAGATCACTCCCATTTCAGTCATTTTGTCACGTATGACTAAACCTTGCTCAGTTGATGCATCAGTGACCTGAGCAGCCCATATAGCTCCTTCACCTCGAACTTCAGAAAAAATTCCATCTTTCTCTAAAGCTTTGAGTCCTCCAGAAAGCCTGTCGCCTATGACTTCTGCCCTCTGAACTAATCCTTCATTTTCGATAATATTTATGTTCGCTATAGCAGCTGCTGATGCCGCCGGGTGTCCGCTATAGGTATAACCGTGCATAAATGTGAAATCCGGGTCGGATTCAAGCACATCACAAACAGTTCTACTGATTAATACTCCACCTAATGGTTGGTAACCGCTTGTGACGCCTTTTGCGAAAGTTATGATGTCGGGTTTGACACCATAAGTATCAGTAGCAAACCAATTGCCAGTTCGACCAAACCCAGTAATTACTTCATCGAAAACAAGAAGTGCCCCGTTATCGTCGCATAACCTTCTCAAACCCTCGAGATACCCAGACGGCGGTGGAAAAACTCCGCCAGCACCTTGCAACGGTTCAGTTACAACTCCTGCTATTTGTTCGCCATACTCTGCGAATATTGAAGCAGCAGATTCAATATTGGTCGGATCAATCTCTATTACATTCGGAAACAATTCACCCCAGCCTTCGCGGTTAGCCTGGATACCTTGCATAGTAGTTCCGCCAATATTTACACCGTGATAACCGCGACCGCGCCTCAAGATGATTTGACGTTCTGATTGTTTTCTTAATATAGGTATTTTTCTCAATAGCTTTATTGCAGTGTCAATTGATTCAGAACCCGAACAACAGAGAAAAACACGACCATCTGGAAAAGGGGAAACAGAACGGATTCTTTCAGCTGCAGCCTCTGATACATCGCTCCCCATAGGAGCAAAAGTGTGGTAGGAGCTCATTTTTTGTAATTGTTCAGTGATTGCATCAATCAACTCAGGCCTTCCATGACCTACCTGGCAGTACCAGAGCCCACCAAGTCCATCTACATATTCTTTACCTTTGTCATCCCAAACTCGAACCCCTTCAGAACGGACTAGCGTATGAAAATTCTCGGAAGTTGGTTTAGAAAAGGCATGTAATAGGGCAGGAATCATATGTTCTTCTATTCTGTTGACCTGATATCAGGCTACCTATTTAGAAGTCTTGGTGCTAGCCGGCTTCAAATTCGAATTACTTGCTATTTTTGGAGGTTTAGAGTTGCATATAAGTCATGTCTTCCCTACATTCGGAGCAGCCTGATTCTCTTTGGCTAGATACTCTTGATCCACCTATCACGAGGCGTTCTCCACTTGATGGGGACCTTTCAGTTGATGTTGCAATTGTCGGCGGTGGGTTTAGTGGTCTTTGGACTGCTTATTATTTGTTGGCCTCCGATCCGAACTTAAACGTTCTAGTAATTGAGAGTGAATACTGTGGCTTTGGAGCGTCAGGCCGTAATGGCGGATGGTGTGAAGGTGCTCTAGCAGGTGGTGCTGAGAAATACGCTGCAAAATCATCAAAAAATGAGGCTCAACGACTTGAAAGAGCAATGTTCGATGCTGTAGATGAAGTTGAAAGAATTACACATAAAGAGGGCATCAGTTGTGGTTTTATAAAGAGTGGTGTTATAAGTGTGGCTCGGAATCAACCTCAAGCTCAAAGGCAACGTGATGAAATTAAATCTGCCCGTGAAAATGGGTTTGGTGAAGATGTAATTCGCTTTCTTGAACGCGATGAAGCACTCACTTATTTAAACGCTACAAAAGTTCTCTCTGGGATTTTCTTCGCGCCATCAGCAACAATTGACCCTGCTCGCTTGGTAAGAGGTTTGGCAATAGCAGTTGAAAAATTAGGTGGACAAATCGTTGAATCAACTAAGGCACTTAATATCTCTAAAAATGAAGTGATGACAGATTATGGATTGGTGAAATCAGAAGTAATAGTTCAAGCAACTGAGGCGTACACCCGAAACCTAAAAGGACACAAACTTGATTTATTGCCTGTTTACTCAAGAATGATTGCTACAGAACCTCTTGGTGAAAAAGTTTTTGAAGAAATAGGACTGAAGAATAGGCCTACATTTGCTGATGGAAGATACATGGTTATCTATGGTCAACGCACTGAAGACAATCGCATCGCTTTTGGTGGTCAGGGTATGCCACCATATCTCTTTGGATCAGAAATCAGAAAAACTGCAGAAGTTAATAAAAAATCCCATGAATTAATCCATCAAACATTAATCGACTTACTACCACCTCTTCGTGATTTCAAAATCACCCATCGTTGGGGTGGAGTGCTTGCAATTCCGAGAAACTGGCTTCCGGGACTGCGTTTTGATCGTTTTTCCGGGTTAGGAGTGCTTGGCGGGTACGTAGGAGAAGGGGTCGCAGCAGCTAACTTAGCGGGTAGAACGATGGCAGAGTTGATCTTAAGGCATGATACTGAAAGAGTTACACTTCCTTGGGTAGGTGTAAGGTCGAGACGCTGGGAACCTGAACCTTTACGTTGGTTGGGGGTTCGCGCCAGTCGTCGTCTTATGGGTTCAGCAGATATTTCAGAAACTAGAACAAACAAAACCAGCAAGAGTGCAATGTTGATTGCCCATTTATTGCGGGGAGATTAATCCATTTTATTAGCCGGAGCTTGGCTTACTTTCATATAAGCCTCTTCTCTTACTTTTGAAATCCGATCTATACCGATTTTTTTACCTTTGTGAGGCAAATCAAAACTTGTATACATAACTCGTCTTTCTCTTTCTACAGGGGAATGACTCATATGTAGTGTGCATGATAAATGAACTGTCACATCACCTGTTTTGGTAGGCAAATCAATTATGGGTAGATCAAGATAAGGGTGAATAAAATTAGGTTGCAAATTAGCCCTGTGCGAACCTGCTACCACTGATAATTGACCACTTTCAGAATCTGCTCCTGTAACTGAAACTCCAACCGTCATAGAAGAACAGTCATAGGAATGTCTTCCCAGACTGCAGTCTTTATGCCAAGGAAGATCAGAGATCCCCTCAACCACTCCTATTGGTTTTACTAAAGCTTCAATTGCATTTTGATCATTACTTCCATCCCACCTACTGGTGTGTCCATCTCCTGGTATCGTGGCAATCCTCGCGTGTCGCCTATCGGTAAGAAGTCCTTTTACGGATTCCGATTCGGCCTGGAAATACTGAAGGCGGACGCAGCGATCTGTTCCATCCTTTGTTTTCGCCCACCAAGATCTACCGTCACCTCTCTCATATTTTCCTACGGCATTATCCATATCGTTCGAAATTTCCATCATTAACTCTTGGCTCCACCATCCTTTAAGGCGCAAATAACCGGTTTGTGATAAAAACCACGAAATTTCTTCGTCAGAATCTTCCTGAGTAAAAGATCTTTTCAAATCAAGGGGACTTCCATCTTGATTCAAGAAGTCAATTTCACCTGGTTTATGAACTGCCCTCCCATCAATTATCGCTCTAAGAACAGGCCACCACTTTAAAAATCTAAAATGCTCCTTCAAAGGTAAGTTAATCACTTTGGAAGTAGCTAATGATTGAGGAGTCTGAATGTCTTGCACCAAATCAGAAAATGAAATCTCATCTAAATCAACTATTACAGAGGCATTGGATACGCCCATATCTAGTTTGATTACTCCTTCTATAGGGGTAAGAGTAAATGATTTTTGTGAAACCCTAATGCCTAATGGTCGGCACCCCAGAATTTGAGCACCTTCGTAAGCAATAAAGGAGTGTTGTTCTAGAAGAAAAGGTAATTGATCATTGATCCAAACTCCTGAATCAATCTGCTCTGCATCGCTATCCAAACGTGAACGCACATCAACTGAAAACACAGAAAATCCTTTTCTTAAAAATCACTCGAGAGTCTCTTGGATAGGCAGAGGTTCACCTAACGACGGCATTGTATCCGAAGGACCTAGAAGTGTTACTTGATCATCAGCTTCTAAACATAGTTCTTCATTAAGCTGGATCAGAATGCCTTCTCTGTGGACAGAAACTACTTCAACTTCGGCAGGGAATTTTAGTTCAGTAAGTTTTGAGCCGATAAGCGCTGAGTCTTTCCCTTCTGGCAGAAGAGCGTATTGACGAAAAGTCATCTCAGGGAGTAGGGCTGATTTAACTTCAGCTTCTGTTTGAGCTAGTCCTATAAGTTTCGCACCCGTATGCAAATGACCAGCGAGCTCTCCTGCAACTCTTAATGAGCGACCTGGATTTTCAGTTGTTCCTGCAAGAAAAAATAACGCGTTGACCCATTCACCAGAACCTCCCCAAGAAGCTGGAATACGAATTCCTTCTGATGCTCTGACTATTACAAGTTGATCTTCTTCAATATCTTCAAATAAAGCAACTGGGGTTGCTGTCGGGTGTTGTTTAGAAGGTTGGATCCACAAAGAGCCAGTTTCTAAAAACTGTTCTGTGACTCGTTCTCCTGTTAAACCTATTAAATCGGATAGAACCGTTGCTGCTCTGTCCGCTGCTTCTGTAATTGTCGTTCCTGCTGGCACGCTTAAAACTCCAGCTCTGGCAATCAACCCGTGATAATCATCGCCGGTTCTCAAGCCATGACCAGCCATTGCAGCACTCATTTCTCGATCCAATTTTGGATCGGCATCGGCTCCCCATCTTTCAAAAACTTGTCTGATTGCACCCGCTCGTTTACTTTTTCCGCTTGCATAAAGACGGTGCCATGTCCACCCTGCTACAAAAACAAAAACCACAAATAGTAAAGCTGTTACACCGAGTTGTGCAATCAGAAATATGGAAATAATTATTCCGACGAACTGTGTTAACGGGTAGAAAGGTGCTTTAAAAGCAGGTGCATACGAACGAATATGAGAAGCCCTTAAAACCAGAACAGCAATATTCAATAAACCAAGTGTTAGCAGAACAAAAGCGCTGGCAAGCTTTGCAATTGATTCAGCATCGAGAACCAAAACCACGAGCGCTATTGCAATTCCGGTAACGATTACACCGAATGCAGGAGTTCCATATCGGCTTAGCCTTCCAGCGACTGCAGGAAAGAGACCGTCGCGAGCCATTGCCATTGGATATCTAGCTGCAGCCAAAATACCGGCATTCACAGCTGAGGCAAATGCTGCTAACGCTGCTAAAACAACAAGAGCTACTCCTGCTGATGGGAGAATGGTTTCAGCAGCTGAATGTATAGGTGTTAGATCTTCATGCAAAAGGTCAGGAGGTAGAAGTGCCACTGCTACTAGAGCACCGAGAGTGTAGAGAACAGTCCCAGTCAATAAAGAAAGTGACATTCCTAATGGGATTTTTAATGAAGGATCATCAACTTCTTCTGCAGCGCTTGCGACTTTTGTCAAACCTCCATATGAAACGAAAACTAACCCGATTACTGAAACAAACCCAGAAAATCCTTGGGTGAAAAATGGATCTAGATTAGATTTATCGATTCCTTGCTTTTGGGTTTCAAAAAGCCCCTCGGTTAGGAACCAGGTCATTACGGCCAAGACAAAAACAACTAAAAATAGTTGAATTGAACCGCTCACTTTTGAACCTATTACGTTAATTAAAGTAAAAAAAGCTATTAAAACTAGCGCTACCGCTTTTCCATTTAAATCAACTATCAACACCAAGTAAGCGCTCATACCTACGAGGGCAAAAGCATCTTTCAAGACTAAAGAAAGCCAAGTTCCAATTCCTGCAATCGTTCCTATAGAAGGTCCTAGGGCTCTTTCTAAAAAATAGTACGCTCCTCCAGCTTTTGGAAGAGCGGATGATAATTCAGCGACACTTAACATCGCTGGAACAGCTAAAAATCCAGCAAAAAGATAAGCCAAAATGGCTGATGGACCAGCTTTAGATGCAGCCAATCCCGGTAGAAGAAACAATCCTGATGAAAGCATCGCTCCAGTAGAAAGAGCAAAAACATGACGCAAGGCAAGTGATCTGGTTAACTTTCCTCTGTTTTCCGCTTTCATAGAGAAACCTTAGACTTCATATATTTCATTGTCCAAAACTAAATGTGTCAAAAAAATCTAATAACAGGGAGTTAGTTGAATCGGGATCCTCTTGTTGAATCCAATGACCAACATTTGGCAAAATTACCGAATTAACAAGATTTGGCAATGTTTCAGAAAATCTAGCAATACTGCCTGCTCCCAGAATCGTAGGACCATCTTTTTCACCGCCTATGTAAAGCGAAGGTTGAGTCAATGGTGTTTCATGATGGATCCTAAGGTCAACCCAATCGAGATCAACACATCTGTAACGGTTTAAAGGTCCCGTAAAACCAGATCTTTCAAATTGTTTGACATAAAATTCCAAGTCTTCTGCTGTTAGCCATTGGAGGGGATGTTCAGGTAATTTTAATCGGTCTTTTAGCTTCCCCCCAGGTGAAATAAATCCCATACCAATCTCGTTTTCAAGCAAAGGAGGAGCATCGCCTGAAGCAGTGAAATAAAAACCTTCAAGCCATTCGGCTGGGTTTTCAGCTATCTCGACTTCTGCTCGTCCAGGTTTTTGAAAATATTCAATATAAAATTCTTCTTCTCCTCCAAGTAACTTAAAAAATTCTGAGGGCTTGTTGTCTCCACGTGGTGTATAAGGAACAGAAATTAAAGCCACACCTTGAAAAATATCTGGTCTGAAACATGCAGCAGTTGCAGCTATTGGAGAACCCCAATCATGGCCAACAATTAGTGAACTCTGCTCACCTAAAGTTTGAACAACCCCTACACAGTCTCCGGCAAGATGAACTAAACGATATTCGTCAATTGCATCTGGAGCGTAAGAATGTCCATATCCACGGACATCTATCGCTACTGCTCGATAACCGGCTGAAGAGACAGCAGCTAGCTGATGCCTCCATGAGTACCAAGATTCTGGAAAACCATGAATAAAAAGAACCATTGGTCCTTCGCCTGCTTCGACAATATGTATTTTTACTCCTCGGACATCAATTTCATATTGCTTTAAACCCTGAATTTCAATCATTCGCACTCTCCTCTGGAATTATCATGTTTTTCAATCTTTCTATCTGTAACCCTTTAATGTCCTCTTTCTGTTCAAAGACTTCGGTAACGATAAAATTGCATCCTGTAGTTAATGCCGCTTCAACTGTTATTGCCTCTGAAATTGATAAATCCAAACTTGTTTGAGTTTCTGTAGCTGCAACTACTAGATCTGAATCCAGTTGAACAACTGTCAATTCTGTCAGATCATTCACAGCCTGTTTTGCAGTTACAGGTTGAAGGCTCCGACTGAACCGAGTAGTCACCTCTTCAAAAAAAGTTGCAAGTGATAAAGCCGATGTCACCAAAGTAAAATTTTCAACATTACCGATCAAATTTCTAGCTGCAGCTTGCTCAATAGGAAAATTGTCATCAAAAAGTTTGCATAGAGCTGAGTCGTCTACAAAAACTCTTTTTAGCATTTTTACTTTTGCGAAACTGATGAAGAAGAAGCAGAGGTTATCGAAAGAGCAACAAGTCTTTTTCGCGCATTTTCTGCTCTATCTGAAGACGAATACCCCTCGATCAAGTCTCTTACGACTGCGTTTACAGATGTCCCTTGCTCGGCAGCTCTTACTCTCGCTCTCCTGAGCAAGTCTTCATCGATTGCCAATGTTAAATTAGCCATATTTAAGTGTAACACGTAATATGTGTAACACATAATAGTCGGATTAAATAGTTGACTTTAAAATCGCAAAAATGTTTAAGTTCTGCTAGACATTCCATCAACTAACGAAACATTTCCATCTTACGAAAAGGAAAAAAATGACTATTGGTCCAGGTATGCACGTAGATGATCCCAGCGATGATTCTTTAAATCTTGCAATGTCCGATACTGCTCGACCTCTTTACGACGCAGTTAAAAAATTCATTTCTGATGAAGTTGAACCTATTACTGAAAAGTTCTATGAACTCGGGGAAGGTCGCAAAGACCGTTGGTCTTTCACTAGCGAACAACTGGAACTATTAGAAGGAGTTAAAGATAAAGCTCGTTCTAATGGACTGTGGAATTTTTTCCTGCCAGATGATGAAACAGGACAAGGACTTTCAAATTTAGATTACGCGTATATAGCAGCAGAACTGGGTCGTAACCCTTTAGCATCAGAATCTTTGAATTGCAGTGCCCCGGACACAGGGAACATGGAAGTTCTTGAACGCGTTGGCACACCTGAACAAAAAGAAAAGTGGCTGACTCCATTACTCAATGGTGAAATTAGATCTTGTTTCGGAATGACCGAACCTGGTCTAGCTTCGTCAGATGCAAAAAATATAGCTACCCAAGCTGTGCTAGATGGTGATGAGTGGTTGATAAACGGTGAGAAATACTACATTTCTGGAGCAGGTGACCCTCGATGCAAAATAATGATTTGCATGGTTCAAACGAATCCGGATGGGCCACCACACAGGCGACAATCACAGATTCTCGTTCCTATGGACACCCCTGGAGTAAACATAATTGGACCAATGCATGTTTTTGGACAAGATGACGCTCCACATGGTCATATGCATATTCATCTTGACAATGTGAGAGTACCCAAAGAAAATATATTGTTGGGTGAAGGCAGAGGTTTTGAAATATCCCAATTAAGACTGGGACCTGGACGAATACATCATTGCATGCGCTCAATTGGCGCTGCAGAAAAGGCTTTGGAGTTAATGGCAAAAAGGGGTTTGTCAAGAGAAGCATTCGGGAAAAAAATTGCTCAACTAGGTAAAAACGTTGAACTCATCTCACGTGCAAGAATTGAGATCGAAGCTTGTCGTCTAATGGTTTTAAGAGCTGCAAAAGCTATGGACACTATGGGAAATGCAGAAGCTCGTATATGGGTTAGTGCTGTGAAAGCAATGGTTCCAGAAAAAGTTTGCAATATTATTGATGAGGCAATTCAAGTTCATGGGGCAACTGGCATTTCACAATGGACGCCTTTGGCTGGCATGTACACAGGTCAAAGAACTCTTAGACTCGCCGATGGACCTGATGAGGTACACCATTTTGTAGTTGGAAGATTTGAACTCGCTCGATACAGCGATGATGAAATCGAGCAAAGTATCTACAAGCCGATTAAAAAGTAACCTTTCCCGGATTTAACCATGCACGAAAACCTTCGACAACCAAAGAAAGCAACTGAGTTTACAAAACGTAGTAATTCTGATTTCGCGGAAAGCCTTCCCATTGATGATGGAACTGATGCCAGCAATGTGGCTAAAGGTTTTATCGCTACCCGCGAAAACCCAATTATTGAAAAGCTTGAACCAAATGCATGGCAGCCAATCTCGTGGGACCTTTCAAAATCGAACTTTGTTCAAGGGGAAGCCCCTGAAACTGTTAATCCTTCTCTGTGGCGTCAAGCTGGTCTGAATGCTCAACACGGACTATATGAAATTTGTGAGGATTTTTATCAAGTACGTGGTTTTGACACATCTAATGCAACCTTCATTCGCGGGAAAACTGGTTGGGTTGTTATAGATCCTTTAACAACTGCCGAGACCGCCGCCGCCGCTTATGAGTTAGTTACTGAACATCTGGGATTTCGTGAAATAAGTGCTGTTATCTATACACATTCTCACTTAGATCACTACGGTGGAATACTTGGAATGGTAAATCGATCTCGCATCGAGGAAGAAAATATTCCAATTGTTGCCCCAGAAGGTTTCCTTAGTGAAGCAGTGGCGGAAAATGTAATCGCAGCACCAGTTATGGGAAGACGTGCTACATATCAATTTGGAATGCTTTTACCTTGGAATGAACAAGGGCATGTAGATCAAGGATTGGGGAAAGGTATACCCACGGGCTCTTCAGCTTTAGTACCTCCTACGATTGAAATTACAGAAACTGGCCAAGAATTGACTCTTGACGGAGTGAAAATTGAATTTCAACTAACTCCTGAATCTGAAGCACCTGCGGAAATGCATTTCTTTTTCCCTGAATACAAAGCCCTCTGCATGGCTGAAAACTGCTCTGGCACAATGCATAATATTCTCACCCTTAGGGGTGCTTTAGTGAGAGATTCACTTCAATGGAGTAAATACATCGATGAAGCACTCGACAGGTGGGGCGATTCAGCTGATTTAGTTTTTGCCAGTCATGGTTGGCCTCATTGGGGGAAAGATGCTGTTAAAGGCTATCTGATAAGACAAAGAGACTTGTACAGGTGGCTTCATGATCAAGCAATGAGACTCGCTAATCTTGGCTACACCCCAAATGAGATTGCAGCAGAAGTCACTTTGCCTCCTGGGCTTTGGAATGATTTTATGTGTCATGGTTATTACGGGACTGTAAGTCACAATGTTCGAGCCGTTTACCAGAGATATATCGGTTTCTACGATGGGCATCCATCTAGCCTCGACCCCTATACGCCAATAGAGGCTGGGAAAAGATACGTCGATTTTATGGGCGGTATTGATGAGCTGTTAGAAAAAGCAAAAAATGCTTTTGATAAAGGCGACTACAAATGGGTAGCTGAAGTTTTAAGACATGCAGTCTTTACTGACCCTGATAATGACGAAGTCAGATTACTGCAAGCAGATGCCTTCGAGCAGCTTGCATATCAAGCAGAGTCTGGCCCTTGGCGTGATATCTATCTAACGGGAGCTCAGGAATTAAGAAATGGAAGTATAGATGTTCCTGTACTGCAGCGTCCAAGATTAGAAATTGCAAAAGGAATGACGCTTGGACAGATCTTCGATTTTCTGGCTGTAAAAGTAGACGGCAATAGTGCTATAGAACTAAGCCCCATGACGGTCAATTGGGTTTTTAAGGGAACTGATGAAATTGCTTCCCTAGAACTATCAAATGGAGCTCTGCATTCTAAAACCGGATCGCCTATTAAGTCTGCCGATATAAAAATCAATTCTTCAAGAGATGTTCTGGAAGAACTAATCGCAACAGAATATTCAATCTCAACGGCTCTAGAGGAAGAGAGACTAAACATTGAAGGTGACGTTGAAAAATTTCTAAAATTCTGGGAAACCCTCACAAACTTTCCACTTTTCTGGCCAATTATTGAACCTTAAAAAAATCGTGTCAAAGATCACGGTTGTCAAGGGCGAAGATGCTCGTAACCTCAAAATGTGAACACCACAAACAAACTCACCAAAATTTCTCTTATAACAACTTTTGTTTTGATCGGCATTGGTGGTTTTACTCGAGGTAGTGGAAGTGGTTACGGATGCTCGGATAGATGGCCTTTATGTGAAAACGGCCTTTTAGGAGGTCTTCTACCTCGTGGTGAGTACCACATGATCATTGAATGGCTGCACAGATGGGTAGCTGCAATTGTAGGAATTCTTATTCTGGCTACCGCATTAAGTATTAAAAAAAATCTTAGCGACAACCGAATAGCTCTTCGTTTGTCGATTGCTGCAGTTTTCGCAGTAGTAATACAAGCATTGATTGGTCGAAGTGTAGTGAAATCGGACTTGGAATCAGATCTAGTAGCAGTTCATCTTGCAATTTCAATGATCGTAATAGCTTTGCTAACGATTATTGCAGTTCTAGTTTCAACCAACAAAAATGAAAACCCAAAAGTAATTGACACCCAAGGTTGGAGCCGTCTACTTGCATTAGGTGCTTTTGGTTCATACGCAATACTTTTGCTGGGAGCTTACGTTCATAACAGATACTTTTCTGGTTGGCCTCTTGTAAATAACACCTTCAAACCAGATCTATCAGACCATTACACATTTATTCATTATCTTCACAGATTCTTAGCGGGATTAGGAATAATTTTTCTTTTATTTTTGATCTCTAAAGCAAAAAAACGAGAACGACCAAGAGATGAAAAAATTCTTATCTATCTGGCGTCAATAGCATATGGCATTAATGTCTTACTGGGTGCAGTTCATGTTTTCACTGAAGTAAGCTCCAGCGCAGTGGTAACCGCTCATCTGCTAGGCGCTTGTTCAGTCTGGGTTTTCTTGATCGCTTCTGCAACATCGTCACATTTCGGAGTGACTCTGATTAAAAATTAAGCCTTTAAACATTCCTGTGTATGTAAATCACAAACCTTCTGGCAGGATGTTTTTATGGGAAATAAAGATATTGATTGGGAAATGCTTCGAGTAGCAGCAAAGGAAGCTGCAAAGATGGCTTATGCCCCCTACTCTAACTTTCCCGTCGGAGCAGCTGGACTTACTGAAACTGGTGAGATAGTTACCGGTTGTAATGTTGAAAACGCTTCCATTGGCCTAACTCTTTGCGCCGAATGCGGTATGGTCAGTGATTTACATAGGAAAGCTGCCGGAAAACTAGTTGCAGCAGTTGCTTCAAATCCTGAAGGAGAAGCTTTAGCGCCATGCGGTCGTTGTCGTCAAATACTCATTGAAGCTGGAGGAAGGGAACTAATTGTCGATGGACCTGGTGGTCCTAAATCTATAGTCGAGCTTCTTGCAGACCCATTCACAGTCGAAGATCTTAATGAGCGTGACAGGACAATTTAGAAGATGGATGTTATAGAAATAATCCAAACGAAAAGAGACGGTAGAACTCTAAATAAAGAACAAATCGACTGGTTTATAAATAACTTTTCTGCCGGACATATTCCCGACGAACAGACAGCCGCTCTTGCAATGTCAATCTATTTCAATGGTATGGAAACTGACGAATTAACAAATTGGACTAAAGCAATGGTCTCTTCAGGAGTTACTTTAGACCTCAATAGTGTAGGTAAACATACTGTTGATAAACACTCAACTGGAGGTGTCGGTGACAAAGTTTCACTTATTCTCGTACCTTTAATTGCCAGTTACGGTTTAGCTGTTCCACAACTTTCTGGTCGTGGACTAGGTCATGGTGGTGGGACTCTAGACAAAATGGAATCGATATCAGGATGGACCGCCTCTCTAAGTGAAAAAGAAATGCTTACACAACTTCGGGAAATTGGCGGGATTATTGCTGCCGCAAATGAGAATATTAACCCTGCAGATAGACATCTTTACGCACTTAGAGACGTCACCCATACAGTTGATTCAATTCCACTAATAGCTAGTTCGATCATTTCTAAAAAAATTGCTGAAGGCACCGATGCTCTTGTGTTAGACGTAAAGACCGGGTCTGGAGCATTTATGGTTGAGTTAGAAAACGCACGAGAATTAGCTGAAACCATGGTTGAGCTGGGTGAAAATTCAGGAATGAAAACCGTTGCCTTGATTACTTCTATGGAAACTGTTCTTGGAAAAACTGCAGGTAATGCATTAGAAGTTTCTGAATCACTGGAAGTCCTTGAAGGTGGTGGACCTGAAGATCTTATTGAAGTTACCTTGGCATTAGCACAAGAAATGCTAGAGCTAACAAACATTGATGCCGATCCCAGCGAAATGCTCGCATCCGGGAAACCAAGAGAGCTTTTTGAAAAAATGGTTTCAGCTCAAGGAGGAGATCTATCAAAAGGTCTTCCGGAAGCAGAATTCAAAAAAACAATAGAAGCTTCGGAAACAGGTTATATCAGTAAATTGGACTGTCGGTCTGTAGGTATTGCAGCCTGGCGTTTAGGTGCGGGAAGAGCTAAAAAAGAAGATCCTGTAAGCCCTACTGCTGGAGTGGTGTGTCTAGCTAAACCGGGTGATCAAATCAGAACAGGTGAACCTGTTCTTGAACTCCATGGCGATAATAATGATTCTTTCGATTCTGCTATCGAAGCACTGGACGGAGCGATAGAAATCTCTGAAGTGGCTCCGAACAATTATCCTCTGATTCTGGACAAAATATTTACCTAACAACTATCTGCCAATAGGGTGCCATACTGTTTTCATTTCTAGAAAATCAGAAATAAGTTCTAAGCTTTCCTCATCGACTTTTCGTGATACCAAACGCTTAACGTTTGAAGAGGCTTCCTCAAGAATAGTTAAATCTACGTCTTGGTTAATACCACTAATATCAACTGCATTAACGTCCAAATGACCAATAATCCATGGTAATAAATCAGTTTGGTCACCAGTCAAAATATTGACCACACCTGACGGCACATCAGATGTAGCTAATACTTCAGCAATGGTAATTGCCGTGAGCGAGCTATGCCCTTCAGAAATAACTACAGCGGTATTACCACTTACTATTGCTGGAACAAGCCTTGAGACTAAACCCAGCATTGAAGGTTCGCTAGGAGGGATTATGCCTACCACCCCCGTTGGTTCAGGAACTGTGAAGTTGAAATATGGTCCAGAAACTGGGTTAACAGACCCAATTATTTGACTGTATTTATCAGACCATCCTGCATACCAAACCCATCTTTGTATTGATTCTTCAACTTCACGTGTAGCGGTACGACTGTTAACTCCGCCACTTTTTAGCAGATCCAAAAATTCTGCTTTTCTAGATTCAATCATTTCCGCTACACGGTAAAGAATCTGTCCTCGGTTATAGGCTGTTCTTGAAGCCCAAGTATTTTGAGCAGACCTTGCCGCTCGAACTGCTTCGCGAAGATCTTTTCTAGATGCTTGGGAAGCATTAGCTATCAATTCACCTTGAGGGTTGACAACTGAAAAAGTTCTTCCTGACTCAGAACGTGGGAAAGCTCCGTCAATAAAAAGTTTGTAGGTCTTTGTTATTGGTATATTTCCTGTCACTGTGAACGCTTTCTCTTTGTCTTCAAATAAGGTGCTAGACCATGCATGCCACCTTCGCGTCCGAAACCACTTTCTTTATACCCACCAAAAGGACTTGTTGGATCAAACTTATTAAATGTGTTTGCCCATATGACTCCGGCACGCATTCGTGCTGCCATCCAGTGAATAAGTGAACCTTTTTCTGTCCATATACCTGCAGATAAACCGTAGGGGGTGTTATTTGCTTTTTCTAAAGCTTCTTCTGGAGTTCTAAATGTCTGTACGACTAAAACGGGACCAAATATTTCTTCACGTGCGACACGGTGACTCTGCTGGACTCCGGTTAAAACTGTAGGAGGGTACCAGTACCCTTTTTCCGGCAAAGAACATGATGGTTTGTAAACCTCAGCACCTTCTTCGACACCTGCTTTCACGAGTTGATCTATTCTTTCAAGTTGAGCTTTTGAATTTATAGCTCCGATATCTGTGTTTTTATCGAGAGGGTTTCCGACTCTTAGAAGTTCTATTCTTTTTTGGAGTCGATCGATGAAATGGTCGGCTATAGATTCTTGAACAAGTAGTCGTGAACCAGCACAACACACATGACCTTGATTAAAGAAAATTCCATTAATTACTCCTTCTATTGCTTGATCTAATGCTGCGTCTTCAAAAATCACATGAGGTGCTTTACCACCTAACTCTAGTGTTAGCGGCAAATTACGTTTTACTGCCGAACGTTGAATTAATTTTCCTACCTCAGTTGAACCCGTGAAAGCTAATTTGTCTACATCGGGGTGTTCAACCAATGCCGAACCTGTTTCCCCAGCTCCTGTAACAATATTTATTACCCCTGGAGGTAGATCTACGTCTTTTATAACTTCAGCTAGCAGCAAAGCAGTCAGTGGTGTCGTCTCTGCTGGCTTTAATACAACAGTGTTGCCACAAGCCAATGCCGGAGCTAACTTCCATGAAGCCATCAATAAAGGAAAATTCCATGGGATTATCTGCCCCACTACACCATGGGGCTCAACTTTTCTCTGAGGGAAGGCATAGTCGAGTTTGTCGGCCCAGCCGGCATGATAAAAAAAATGGGCAGCTGCAAGAGGAAGATCTACATCCCTGCTTTCCTTTATTGGTTTTCCTCCATCTAAAGTTTCCAAAACTGCGAACTCTCGAGATCTTTCTTGGAGATGACGCGCTATTCGGAAGAGATATCTGGCGCGAACTGCTCCTGACATCGTCATCCAGTATTTTTCATAGGCATTCCTAGCTGCCTTAACTGCCTTATCAATATCTGCAGAAGAAGCCTCTGATATTTCTGATAACGGCTTTTCTGTCGATGGATCTAATGTCTTAAATGAATTTGAAGACGAAGAGTCTAGGAAGTCACCATCGATGAAAAGTCCGTATTTTTCTTTTATGTTTAGAAGGCTGGTCGATTCAATTGCTGGAGCATAGTCAATTCCGAAATCCTCGATGGCAGAACTGTCTTTAGAAGCTGAAGTTTCCATTAATCCACCGTTACGTAATCAGGTCCACTGTAATAACCTGAATCTAAATGTTTTAATTGGAGTAAAACATCATTTAGTAAACTTGAAGCACCTATACGGAACCTTTCTGGATTAAGCCAATCAGTTCCCAAAGTTTCTGCAATTACAACCAAGTAATGCCAAGCTTGTTTTGCCGTACGAATTCCGCCAGCTGCCTTTATTCCAACAGGAATATTCGTATGATATGTGAAATCTCTAACTGCTTCGGCCATACACAACATTCTCGGCAGACTGGATGCTTGTGAAATTTTCCCAGTTGAAGTTTTTATGAAATCTGCACCTGCCGCCATAGCAAGCATCGAAGCTTGTCGTATTTTGTCGTAACTGCCCAGCTCACCGACTTCTAAAATAACTTTTAGATGTACCTCTCCACAGGCTTCCTTTGAAGCGACTATCTCTTCGAACGCTCGCTTCTCATCACCTGCAAGAAAGGCTGATCTGTTTAAAACGATGTCTATTTCGTCGGCACCTCTTCGAACAGCATCAGCTATATCAGCTGTTCGTGCATCTAAAGTCGATAACCCACTTGGAAAAGCGCCTGCCACACTAGCAACCTTTACACCTGACCCTTTTGTAGCTTCTACTGCATGTTCCACCATTTCTGGATATACGCACACTGCTGCGACTTGGGGAACATCTACGTTTGCAGGGTCAGGGCGCTTTGCTTTTTGACAAAGTGAAGCAACTTTTTCAGGAGTGTCTGCACCTTCAAGAGTTGTTAGATCAATGCATCGAATCGATAAATTGAGTGCAGCCCTCTTGCTAGTAGTTTTTATGGACCGTGTCGCCAGCGAAGAAGCTCTGGCTTCAAGTGATACCTCATCTACCGGAGTCACTCTTATCGGTAAACCAGTTTCAACTGAAGTAATTGTAGAAGTAGACATTTTTACTCATCACTCTCTATTGGAAACAAACTTCTGACTCCATCTAATAAGTTCTCTATCATATGCTCTGCGGATCTTTCAGCAGACCCGACGTCATCCTTAATAACCGATTCTATGGCTTCAACATAAATCTTTACCATCGGCTCAGTCCCACTCGGACGAATTACAACTCTTCCATTTTCAAGATCGAATACAATCGCATCTGTTGCTGGAAACTCCTTCACAGGTGTCATCAAATCAACTGAGTTAATTATTTCAATTCCAGCGATTTGTTTCGGAGGATTACTTCTCAATGGAGCCATAAAATCTGATGAAATGTTTGTTTCAGTAGCAAATCTCTGTGTGAGTAAAGAAGTTTTGTGAACCCCATGACGCCTCCACAAGTCTTCTAAAAGATCAATAGCTGTCTTACCATCAGACTTTAAACCGGCCGCTAATTCCGAAAATAGTAGGGCTGCGGTTATACCATCCTTGTCGCGAACTGAATCACCAATCGCGAAACCAAGTGCCTCCTCATACCCAAATACAAATCTGGAAGTTGTGTCCTTTAGACCAGGACGAACTATCCACTTAAAACCCGTAAGAGTTTCTGCATATTTTACCTTATGAAAATCCGCCAATTTAGAAAGTAAGCGCGATGAAACAACTGTCGTGACAACAAGTCTGTCTCCTTCTTTCTCTTTATTAAGAAGATGCTCTGCCAGCAATACCCCAATCTCATTTCCATTAAGATGACGCCACTCTTTTCCATGACTAACAATGACGGCTAATCGATCTGCATCAGGATCATTTGCAATAACTAAATCAGCGTTTTTAGTATCAGCGAGTTCGATAGCCAAATCTAAAGTTCCTTCTTCTTCCGGATTTGGAAAAGAAACAGTCGGAAAATCAGGATCTGGGTCAGCCTGATTTGCAACAACTGTCGTGTTTTGAAATCCAGCTTTTTCAAAAACTTGAAAAAAAGTTTCTTTACCAACCCCATGTAGAGGCGTGTACACAATACTTATATCACGTTGAGTATCTGGAGACACACAAGAACAAGCAAAATCGATATATTGCTCCACTAAACTGTTTTCGCCTTTTGTTATTAAAGAGTCATCTAGATCCACTAAATCCTCATCAGGAGGAGGGTTCCTGTAATCAATTTTTTCAGCGATTTGTGAATCAATGGGGGTTGTTATTTGAGCACCATCTTCCCAATAAACCTTATAACCGGAATCCTCTGCAGGGTTGTGACTGGCGGTAACCATGATCCCAGCTTTAGCTCTTTTGGATAGGAGGGTGTATGCCAAAACGGGAGTCGGCAAAGGTTTTGACAGAATCAAACATTTAATTCCATGTGAGGCTAAAACACGAGCAGAGTCTTCTGCGAAAACTTGACTCTGATGACGTGCGTCATAACCGACTACAACCAATGGCGCTTCATTGTTTTGGATATCAGCTGATAATTTTTTAGCTATGGCGGTTGCTACCACTCTTACCATGAGTCTGTTCATTCTCATCGGTCCCGCACCTCTCGGACCGCGTATACCAGCAGTGCCAAACAACAAACAACTGCCAAATCTATGAATAATTTGGTTACCGGCTTCTGAAATCAAATTTTGAGTTTCAAACTTAGTTATTTCATCCGGATCATTGATTAACCATTTTTTTGCAATTGCTAAAGCTTCGTCTGGAGTAATCCCTTTTGTCACAAGCGTTCCAAAATACCAGCTAATAAACTCATCATTCGCGGACCGGCATCTTCCGCTGCAGCCAAAACATCCTCATGATCAAGATTTTCTTCAGACATACCTGCTGCCTGATTTGTAACGAGGGATATCCCTAAAACATCTACACCAAGATGTCGTGCCGCAATAGTTTCCAGAACAGTTGACATTCCAACTAAATCTGCACCCATTTTTGCAAACATCCTGATCTCTGCTGGCGTTTCAAAAGCCCCTCCCAACAAACCGGCGTAAATACCATCAGGTAATGTTGGGTCGACTTCTTTAGCCAATTGTCGTAACCGTAATGAATAGGCTTCAGTCAAATCCACGAAACGGATCGCCTTACCTTCAGGTGGTGGGGGTCCAACCATCGGAGAATTCCCCATAAGATTCAGTTGGTCAGAAATAATTACTGGCTGTCCGACAGACCAGTCAGGATTTAACCCGCCTGCGGCATTTGTCAAAATGATGGATCTGCATCCTGCTGAGACTGCTACCCGTACTCCGTGTACCACCGTGTCAACTGAGTGACCTTCATATAAATGAGCTCGACCACCAAAAACAAGTACATTTTTTCCACCAACTTTGATGGATCTAATCAAGTTCCGATGACCCAAAACAGTAGGTGCGGGGAAACCAGTCAATTTTGCCATTTCGACTTCAGCTGAAATAACACCTATCTCGTCACTAGCCGAGGCCCATCCTGAACCGAGGACTAAAGCTACATCATGATTAACTACACCGGTTTCTTTTGCTAGTTCATTTGAAGCTTGCTCGGCGAGAGAGTAAGGATCAAGATTTGTCATATTATTCTCCATTAAATTTCTTCGAAACCTAAAGTCTTTTTGAATCTCTAGTGATTCCATAATCCTATAAACAAACGAGTTGTAAATAGTTAGCTGGAGTTCTTTAAACAAAAGCCGCAACAATACATCAGTTAACTAATGTTTACATGACAAAACAATTAATTAGGTAGCCATATAACGTGGTTGTTATGAGTCTGATAAGAATTACTGATGAGGTTCAAGAAGCTTTAAGAACAAAACAGCCTGTGGTCGCTTTGGAATCAACCCTTATATCTCACGGACTTCCTTCTCCATTGAACATAGAAGTAGCTTTAAAATCTGAAAAGATTTTAAGGGATTTGAATGTTGTCCCCGCCACTGTCGCTGTAATAGACGGTCACTTGCAAGTAGGTCTAACACATGAAGAAATAGAACTTCTAGGCACAGAATCTGACGTGGAAAAAACCAGTTTTAATAATTTGGGAACAACCCTCAACAGAAAATCGCTTGGCGCAACCACTGTTGCAACAACTATGTTTGCAGCACATAAATCCGATATCCAAATTTTTGCTACAGGCGGAATTGGTGGTGTTCACAGAGGTCACGATGGTGATGTTTCCGCAGATCTTAAAGCTTTATCTGAAATCCCAGTTGCTGTTATTTGCGCGGGTGTGAAGTCGATACTCGATATTCCGCGGACACTTGAACTTTTGGAAACTCTAGGAGTGCCAGTAATTGGTTACAAGACAAATACTTTCCCAGAGTTCTGGACAACAGGCTCTAGTTTAAAAACAAAGATTAGTGCTTCAAGTGCAAAAGAGGTTGCCGATCTGCTGAAGACCCACTGGCGGATTGGTCTGACAACCGGTCAACTCGTAGCAGTGCCAATACCCGAAGAAAAATCTGTGGACCAACAAATCGTTGAAGATGCGATAAATCAAAGTCTTGAGAAAGCCAAAGCATCTGGTATTAGCGGGAATGCAATAACTCCATTTTTACTAGAAAAAGTTTCGGAAGCCAGTAGTAATCTCACTCTTGAGGCGAATATTGATTTAATTTTGAACAATGTCAATACTGCAGGCGAAGTAGCCAAACAAATGGTGAACTAATTATTCGGATCAACTAGAGATTCTGGATTTTCTAAACCTAATTTTATTGTTCTAGCAAAATCAGCTGCAGGTGCACCATCTAAAACACGATGATCCCATGTAAGACTTAAAACCATTCTAGAAATTTTTGTTGGATTCTGGTCTAGCCACACCGTGTCTTCACGTATGCGACCGACACCCAGAATTGCAGAGTTTGGTGGATTGATTACAGGTGTAAAACCATCGACCCCAAACATTCCTAATGATGAAACAGAAAAAGTTCCTCCTTCAAGATCCTCCAAGGCTAATTTGCCGCTCCTAGCCTGGTCAGCCAAGCGAGAAGTATTTTCAGCAATTTCGCTCAGAGAAAGCTGATCGGCGTTTCTTACTACGGGAACAACTAGACCATCCTCCAAGGCAACAGCCATACCGATATTTATTTCATTTAACTGCAGGATTTCATTTTCTAGCATTTGTGAATTGAGCAAAGGATGAATTTTTAATGCACGAGCTACTGAGGCAATCACGAAATCCGTATAGCCGGGCAGTAGATCATCGGTTCCCATTTTCTTGCGGAGAGAAATTACGCTATCCATACCTACATCAAGGTGCAGGGTTAACTGTGCCATGCCTTGGAGACTTGCGTGCATCCGGTCTGATATTACTCTTCGCATTCCCGTTATTGGAACTCGTTCTCCTTCACCTATTGGGGCAAAGACAAAATTTTCTTTCTTGCCTTCTTGTGGTTCTGATGAACTTTTTATGTGTTCTTGAACATCTGCTTTTCTTATTCTTTTATCTCTTGAAGATGTCTTTACATCATCAAGATTTACTCCTAATTTTTGTGCTTCATTCACTGCTGCTTGTGATGCTTTAGGGTCTTCAAACCCTGATTTAGCATTTGGTTTTTCTTTGACAGAAGCTGCTTCAACATCCTCGACGACTATTCTTCCACCAGGACCGCTTCCGGAAATAGTAGATAGATCAATTCCTATTTCTCGTGCAAGTCGTTTAGCAGCAGGAGAAGCTGCAATGCGATCGGTTTTTATTTTTGTTTCGTTTTCAATATTTTCACTTGAATCAACATCTGGAATCTGCTCATTCTCAGGTTCAGAATCTGCAGAAAATTCCGGTGGCTCCTCACCTTCTTCTAATATCCAACCTAAAACAATTCCGCATTCGAAAACTTCGCCAGATATTGCTGACTGGTGCAATATTCCTTCAGCTTCAGCTTCTATTTCGGTTTCTATTTTGTCTGTTTCTATTGAAGCCACAGGTTGTCCTTGGCTTACAGTCTCACCAGTAGCAACTAACCACTCAGTTAGGGTTCCTTCAGTCATGGTTAAACCCAATTTCGGCATAAAGATAGGTGCTGGCATATTAGTTATTCCTCTCTAAGAAACACTTTATTGGCAGCAGCCGTTTGAATTGCATAATTGGGGTCTATAACTCGTGGACCATTACGCAGAACGTTAATTTTCACTATTTCTTCTTCTCCAATTACAAAATCTCTTTCCCCATCGAAAGCTAGAACTCCTGGACCCTCAAGGTTGATTGTGGCACCAAGTTCAATTTGTTTAATTTCTGTAATGCCAACATCGGATACTGATCCTGGCATTATTGGCGATGTAACTCGTTGTGGAGAATCAGGATCACAACTTACTGAAATTGCTATGTCATCATCAAAATAAACCGGGTTACTACGTCCAGCGATTGAAGCTAGTCCTATAGAAGCTGGATTGGCTATAGCGGCTATGACTTGTTTGATCGAATCAGGTTTTATTACTGCTCTGCTTCCGGTCAACCTTTCGCTAACCAAAACAACATCAACCAAAGCTAAGTCTTTTGTTCCGTTTGGTAGTTCGACATGTATAACTTTTGCTTGGCGAGCTACTTTTTCTATTTCTAACTTGTCCGCAGCTATAAGTCCCGCAGCAGTACCAGCAACTGTAGGGTCAACCATAAAAGGAAAAACGTTGTTAGTTCCCGTGGAAATTGGCAGCAAAGGAGCATCCATCCAACCTGAAATTAGATCTCTTTGTGTTCCATCACCCCCAAGAGAGATTATTGCTTTAACTTTTTCTTTTTTAAAAATTTCTGCAGCTCTAGTGGTGTCTTGACGATTCCCCTCGGTTTCAATTGGCATCTCAATGATTTTGTTACCAAGGTTTAAACTTTCTACAGCTCTTAATGACAAATTTCTAAAGTCATGTGCTAAAAGAATATTTTCGGCACCGGCGTCTACCGCCCCCAAAACACAGCGTTTCAATATTTCAATCTTATTTCTATCACTATTTATCGATGCTGCTGATACAAACCTTCGTACATCTTTCCCTGCTAAAGGATTTGCAATTAATCCAACTGTTGACACCTGTTATAAAACCTCAGGACAAGTTTCTTACACCAGCAGCTATACGTTCAGCATCGGGAACATACAGCTTTTCCAAAGCCGGGCTAAATGGAATAGGGCTAAATGGTGCAGCAACTCTTCCTATGGGTGCATCGAGATAATCGAAAGCTTGTTCTTGGATCTGAGCTGCTATCTCTGCACCGATTCCGCCGAATCTGACAGCTTCGTGAACAATAACTAAATTGCCTGTTTTGCTAACCGATTCGACGATTAGATCAATGTCAAGAGGTTGAACTGTTCTAGGATTAATCAACTCGCAATCTATTCCCTCTTTAGACAAGATGTCAGCGGCCCCTCTAGCCTCATCTACCATTCTTCCAATTGCTACAAGGGTTACATCACTTCCTTCACGAAAAATATGTCCTTCTCCTAGAGGGATCTCGAACAGTTCTTCGGGAACATGGCAGGTGTCAGCCAGTTTTCTCTTATTAATAATGAAAATAGTAGGATTATCTTCCCGGATGCAGGATGTCAAAAGTCCTTTAACTTCGTAAGCGTCTGACGGCATTACAACTTTGAGACCTGGAATGTGGCACAGCATCGCTTCTAGGCTTTGGCTATGTTGGGCTGCTGCTGAAAGTCCTGCTCCTCCAGCTGTCGTTATTGTCAGAGGTAACTTCGCTCCACCACCAAACATGTATTTGAGTTTGGCTGCCTGATTTGCTATCTGATCCATGGCTACACAAATAAAATCCATAAACATTAAATCAACTACAGGTCTGAGACCTTGGACAGCAGCCCCAATTCCCAGACCTATGATTGCTTGTTCTGCTATTGGGGTGTCTACGACCCTGTCATCGCCAAACTCTGGTTGAAGACCACGAAAATACCCAAAAACTCCTCCATGGGCACCAACATCTTCGCCTGCTAAAAAAACTGATTCATCTTCTCTCATTATCTGAGCCATAGTTTCGACCACTGCAGCTCCGTAACCAAGTTTGCGTTCTTCCGCATTGCTTTCAGAACTCTCGGAGCCTGTTGCTCCTTCAAATATGTTGTCGGGACTCATGTGCGACCCCCATTCGTATAGACGTCAAGCAGAATGTCGTCATTTTCGGGGAATGGGCTCTGCTCGGCAAATTCAACAGACTTATCTACCTCTTCTTGGATCGTGTCCTTAAAGTTTTTAATTTCTTCATCAGTCATAACTCCTGATTCAATCAACCGAGCTTCATGGATAACTAGAGGATCACGTTTTCTCATTTCTTCTACTTCTTCGTCTGTTCGATAGTTTGAAGCTGTCCCCTTAACTCCGACGTGGTCATAAAAACGATAGGTCTTACACTCAAGCATCATGGGGCCCTCACCGTTTCTTATCTTTTCAATTGCCAACGTAGCTGCTTCAAAAACAGCCACACAATCCATTCCGTCAACAATCGCTCCGGGAAAACCATAAGCTGCAGCTCTTTCAATTACATCAGCAATTGCCATCGTCTTGTCCCTTGGGCTGTACTCTGCATACTCATTGTTTTCACAGACGAAAAGCATCGGTAGAGATAAAGCTGCTGCCATGTTGGCTGCTTCGTGGAAAGCACCGATATTTGTAGCCCCATCTCCGAAAAAAGATACTGAAATAAGATCGTTACTGGTCAGCTTATTTGCATATGCTGCGCCTACTGAAATGGGAACTCCGGCTCCTACAATCCCGTTGGCTCCTAACATTGCAAGATCTAAATCACATATGTGCATAGAGCCACCTTTTCCGTTGCAGTAACCGGTAGCTTTGCCCATGAGTTCAGCCATCATTCGATTGAAGTCTCCGCCTTTAGCGAGCAAGTGGCCATGCCCTCTATGAGTGCTTGTAATCTGGTCTTCGTTTTTCAACGCTGCACATACACCTGCGGCAACAGCCTCTTCTCCAACATATAAATGTAAAAATCCTGGTAGTCGAGCAGACTCTGCTAAACGTCCAGCTTCTTCTTCAAAGAGCCGAACTCTTACCATTCGTTTATATAAATCGATAAGGACTTCGTCAGTTATTTCCATTGGTATCTCTCTAAAACATTGATGTAACAATAAGACATTTAAGATTTAACTCTATTAGGTTTTTACGAATTACTGAGATATTCGTTGACTTTCATTTGTAAATGTCGAATTCGAACTTCTTGATAGTTTCCGAGCGTCTGTCCACGTTTAAGGCTCGATTTGAAACCTCGTGTTTGCGCGGCCAAATTGGAAGTGTCCTGATCATACACAACCCCTAAAGGTCCAACTGACTCAACCAAGGTGTAGCTTTCTTCAACTTCAAGATTTATAGGTTCAGGCGGATTTGGAAAAATTCCGTCTTCTGGTTTAGGGCGAAGGAAAATAAGGTCAAAATTAGAATAATCAGGATCGGTTGGATCAGGTCGAAATCGATAAACCATTGGCAATGTCAAACCAGGAAAGAAAAAAGCGTTTGGGAAAAGAAAATACTCAATTGAGTCAATAGTCTCTGAAGTTGTTAAATCCGAAAAATCTTTTCCGTATTTTTCTCCGTACTCTTTTTGCAAAAGTTGAGCGTAAAAGTCTCTTGCTTTGACTCCTTCAGGAAGTTTCGGAACAGGTTTTCCGTCTAATTTTCCTTTAAGTAAGCGCTCCAAACGTTCTTGTTCATCGACACCGATTTCAGTTGACCCATTTCTAGATCCAATCGTGTGAACAAATCTGGTTACATTTTCGCCAAAAATGTCATACTGCGTGGGCGCTTCTGTTCCAGGTTTACCCCCTGCATGAGTTTCTCTTATGTGATAGGCCTCAATAAAAGCCTCTGCTGAAGCCTTCCAGTTTGCTGGCAAACGCTTACAGACATGCGTTTCTATATATCGGTCTTCTAATTTCCAGCGGGAAAAATGTTCTGGTAGAACTCCCAAATATTGTTCTAACGGTTCGGCATCTTGATCAAAATTTAAAAATACGAAACCACCCCATAGTCCTACTTTTACCTCGGGAAGCCGGTGGCTTTCTGAATCCACATGGGGAAAGTCCCATTCCTGCGGTAAGTCAACCAACTCACCTTCCAATGACCAGGTCCAACCATGAAAAGGGCATTTCAAACCTTTGGTTGCACCACAACTCGCAGGAGGTTTTAATTGTGTTCCGCGGTGCATACAAGCGTTGTAATAAGCTTTTATCGACCTATCTTCTGTACGAACAATTATTGCTGACAGCTCGCCAATGTCATAGACGTAATAATCACCTGGTTCTGGTATGTGCTCTTCTCGACAAGCCCACTGCCATACTTTTGGCCATAAATTTAAAAACTCATCGCTGAGTCTTTCTTTCGATGTGTACCAATCATATGAGATATCTTCACTTCCTAGGAAAACATAAGACTCTTCTAAAAGAGGTGGAGAGACACCGGAACCGTCTGCAAGTAAATGTTCTCTAAGGCTCGGTCCAGGAGCTCTAGCTTCACCGCTATCAGAGATTTTTTTACTTTTAACCATTTTTAACCTTCAACAAGTAGGAATCTAATGAAAGTATTTCTTTAACGTTAAATCAGATCAATAGATTCACAAAAATAAACTTTCAGAATTGTTTTGGAAGTTCATCAAGTCTATCGTTTTCATCTATGTCGAAGGGAATTCCTGACAGAGCCCAGGTTGTGATAGTTGGTGGCGGAATTATTGGTGCGAGTGTCGCATATCACCTTACAAAGCGTGGAATCTCAGATGTGTTAGTCCTTGAACAGGGACAACTCACTGGAGGAACTACTTGGCATGCAGCTGGTCTGGTTTCTCAACTTAAATCGACTTACTCTCTTACAAAATTGGCGACATATTCCGCGCGCTTATTTGAAGAACTGGAAACCGAAACAGACCAGGCTACGGGTTATAGAACACCGGGATCAATATCAGTTGCTGCTGATCGGGAAAGGTGGGAAGAGCTTAAAAGAGGTATATCTATGGCTTCAACAGTAGGCGTAGAAATTCGTGAAATAGAAATGGATGAATTAAGTGAATTCTGGCCATTGGTAAAAACTGATGATCTGGTTGGAGCCCTCTATATCCCAGATGATGGCGTAACTTCTCCGGTAGACACGACAATGGCTCTCATCAAAGGAGCACGTAACGGGGGTGCCCAAGTTTTTGAAGGAGTATGTGTTAAATCCTTAATAAAGAAAAATGGTTTTTGCACAGGTGTTGAAACCGAAGATGGTCTGAAAATTGAAGCTGAAAATGTTGTACTAGCAGGCGGAATGTGGACCAGACAACTAGCTGAGACAATCGGAGTGAATGTTCCTTTACAGGCATGTGAGCATTTCTATATAGTTACCGAACCTTTAGATGGGGTATTGAAAGGAATGCCTACTCTCCGAGATCCAGGGAATTACACATACTTTAAGGAAGAGACAGGAAAAATAATGGCGGGATTTTTTGAACCCCGTGCAAAAATTTGGAAACTAGATGGGATACCAAAAGATTTTTCTTTTGGAACTCTCCCTGAAGATTGGGACCATATAGGTCCAATATTTGAAGCTGCTTGTAGTCGCGTTCCTGCTTTAGCTGATGCCGGTATTCAACTTTTTTTTAATGGCCCTGAAGCCTTCACTCCTGATGGAACTTTTTATTTAGGACAATCTCCCGAAGTGGAAAGATGTTTTGTTGCATCTGGTTTCAACTCTGTCGGAATTCAAAGCGCTGGAGGCGTTGGGTGGGTTCTTGCAGACTGGATAATCGACGGTCAAGCACCTATGGATCTAACAAGTGTGGATATTTCACGTTCATTTAACTTCCAAAGCGATCTTTCTTATCTTGAAGATCGAATTTCCGAATCTCTCGGTCTTTTATATGCAATGCATTGGCCTTTTAGACAATACGAATCAGCAAGAGGAATCAGAATTAGTGCTCTTCATGACCGCCTTGATCAAGCAGGCGCTGTCTTTGGTGAAACCGCCGGCTGGGAACGTCCTAACTGGTATGCGAATCAAGGACAAGAACGAGAGTATAAATACTCTTATGGTAAACAGAACTGGCACTCAAATATGCTTGCAGAATGCAAGGCCGTCAGGGAAACAGTTGGTGTTTTTGACCAGAGTTCTTTTGCTAAATTTTCTGTAAAAGGTACTGACGCTTTAGAGGTTCTAAATGTGCTCAGCGCAAATCAAATAGATGTCGAACCAGGTCGGGGTGTTTACACTCAATGGCTCAATAAGCGGGGTGGCATTGAAGCTGATTTAACAGTTAACAGGATTGAGGAAAATGAATTTTTAGTTGTGACCTCGGCTGCTTCTCAAACTAGAGATTGGTCATGGTTGACAAGGGCTGCAAAAGAAAGATCGTTAACAATTGAAGATGTCACTGACGATTTTTCTGTCATAGGTGTTATGGGTCCCCAAGCTCGGGATACGTTGCAGCCTGTTGTCTCTGCTGATTTGTCGAATAAAAACTTTCCTTTCGGAAATTTTAAAAAAATCGAACTAGCAGGAATTGAATGTCTGGCTTTGCGTATGAGTTATGTGGGAGAACTCGGATGGGAAATATACGTACCGATTACTAGCTCACTAAATGTTTTTGACGAAATTATGAGATCTGGCACTAATTACGGGATTTGTCTTGCTGGCTACCATGCTATGAACTCTTTAAGGCTGGAATCAGGTTACAGACATTGGGGTCATGATATTACTGCTGCAGATACCCCGCTTGAGGCCGGTCTCGGATTTGCGGTGGCCTGGGATAAACCTTGCGGATTTATTGGGAGAGATGCTCTGATAGCCCAACGGGATGAGGAACGTGTAAAAAGATTAATCCAGTTCAGGATAGAAGACCAAGAAATTTTAAGTTATCACGATGACCCTATTTTTAGAGATGGAGAACTGGTAGGTACAACAACCGGGGGAATGTGGAGTTATACGGAAGATAAATGCCTAACTATGGGATATGTGAACAATAAAGACGGTGTATCCAAATCCTGGATTGAATCGGGGAATTGGGAAATTGAAATAGCAACGCATCGTTTGGACGTAACACCATCGATAAAAAGTTTCTATGATCCAAATAAGGAAAAAATTCGCATATAAGAAAACCTCTAAAACCTAGGGACAGAATAATGAAAGAAGAGTACCAAGTCGTAATTGTTGGTGGTGGTGCGATGGGAGTCGGACTGATGTACCACCTGGCGCACGAAGGTTGGACTGACGTGCTGCTTGTAGAAAAAGGAGAGCTTACCTCTGGTTCTACATGGCATGCAGCAGGCTTAGTGCCACATTTTATTGGCAGCCTTAATATGGCAAAAGTCCATGCTGAGGCGCCAAAATTGTATGCAGAACTTGAAGATGAAACTGGACTTAGTGCGGGATGGCATCCCACAGGAGCAATTCGCTTAGCTTTATCTGATAATGAGGTTGATTGGTTTCGTTATGTGAACGGCATGTTGGACCTTGTAGGAGTTGAAAGTTACCTTATTTCTCCGAAAGAAATACTAGATCATCATCCTTTATTGGACGTTAGTGATGTAAAACTTGGCTTTTGGACTCCAAATGACGGTTGGAGCGATCCGAGCAGCTCAACTAATGCAATGGCTAAAGGAGCTCGTCAACTTGGTGCAGAAGTTGCGCGCCATACTCTAGTAACAGATATGAATCTTTTACCTGACGGTCGATGGGAAATTTTGACCAATAAAGGTGCAGTCATTGCCGAACATGTCGTAAATGCCGCTGGTTGCTATGCACCCCAACTGGGTGAAATGGTTGGTTATGAAGTTCCTATAGTTTCTGTGATACATCAATATTTGGTTACCGAAGCTATTCCTGAAATAGCAGAATTGAATTTTGATCTTCCAGTAATCCGAGATCCTAGAGCGTCCTGTTATTACAGAAGGGAGATAGATGGCCTGGTCGTAGGACCTTACGAACGTGAAGGGGCTGAAGTTTATGGAGTTGACGGAATTGATTGGGATCTTCATTTTTACCTGACGCCACCAAATCACGATGTGTTGTTGCCTTGGCTTGAACTTGCAGCACAAAGAATTCCTGTTTTCGCAGATGCTGGAATACATACAACTGTTTCTGGTCCAATTACTCACACTCCAGACTCGGGATATCTAATGGGTCCAGCTCCAGGATTAAAAAATTATTGGGTTTGTTCAGGTGCATCCATAGGTGTTACTCAAGGACCTGGTGCGGGGAAATATTTGGCTCAATGGATGGTTCATGGTCAGACAGAAATAAACGTTGCAGAAATGGACCCGCGTAGATTTGGTCCTCATACTTACCCGAAAGGAGAGTATGCAAGTGCCAAAGCAATTGATGAATTTCACGAAATGTATCAGGTCCGTCCTCCTGGTGAACAACGTTTTGCCGGTCGACCGATTAAAAAAACTCCTGTCTATGAGAAGTTTGATGATCTGAGTGCTCAGTGGATGGAAATTTTTGGTTGGGAAAGACCTCAATATTTTGGTGAACCTGAAAATCATTCATTTAGGCGCTCAAATGCTTTCGAAATAGTTGGACAAGAATGTCGGAGTGTTCGTGAAAATGTAGGGATTGCTGACCTAACTGCATTTACAAAAATCGAGGTAACCGGTAAAGATGCTTCTAGTTTGTTAGATCGGTTATCAGCTAACAAGCTCCCTTCTAAAGATGGAGGGATGCGTCTAACTCATATGCTCACGACTCTAGGTGGAATCGAGTGTGAAATGACTATCACCCGGTTAAGTTCAGAACGTTTTTATTTGAACAGTTCGATAATGGGAGAACTCCACGATTTGGACTGGCTTAAACAACATGTTGGTGATGACGAAGAGATTTTTTTTAGCGATGTTACTGATGAAATCGCTATTCTGGCGGTTAGCGGACCACTAGCTCGGGATGTCTTACAACCTCTGACTACAACAGATCTTTCGAATAATTCTTTTCCTTGGTTGACAGGTCAAGAAATTAACATCGCGAGTGTGCCTTGTATAGCACTCAGAGTTAGTTATGTTGGCGAATTAGGCTGGGAGTTGCACCACCCAATTGACCAGATGCTTGATCTTTACGATGCTTTAATTAAGTCTGGTGCTCCACACAATTTGCGCCATTACGGATCTTACGCGATGAATGCTATGAGAATAGAAAAAGCTTATAAAGCTTGGGGTTCAGAATTAACTACTGAAATTACTCCGATTGAAGCGCGTTTAGAAAGGTTCGTTGACCTGTCTCGTGATTTCTTAGGCTCCGACATGGTAAATAAAAAACAATCTGAAGAACTTGACATGGTACTTGTCTACTGTGAAGTTGAAACGAATGATACTGATTGTCGAGGTAATGAACCTATCTACAATGGTGACAGTTTGGTTGGTCTAACAACTAGTGGAACATGGAGTCATACCACCGGTAAAAGCGTCGCTTTTGCCTATGTATCACCAGAACTGGAACAGCCTGGATCTGTTTTTGAAATTGAAATCATGAACGAAAGATGTCGTGCTACCGTTTTAAATGAAGCGGTTGTTGATCCGTTTAATGAAAAAATTAAAAAGTAAATGAACGAAGAAATTCCTGCAAAAAGAGCCGGTGGACGCAGTGCACGAATAGCTAAACGTTCAAGCCCACCCTCACCAGAATCAAGAGCTGTTAAACCAGGTTTATCAGGAGGCGCTTTTCAACCTCTAAGTACTTCGCAGATGGAAAAGATTTTTGATTCCGCCCTTAAACTTCTTGAAGAAGTAGGTATGGCACAAGCTATCCCTGAATTCGTTGATCTAGTTACCTCTAATGGCGGGACTTTCACTTCGGAAGAACGTCTTTTGTTTCCTAAAGACCTAGTTCATTCGATGATTGATGCTGCTGCTAAGGAATTCACTCTTTATGGTTTTGATGAAAAACACAATCTCGAAATAGGAAGCGACCGCGTTCATTTTTCTACTGGTGGTGCTGCTGTTCTGATGCTCGATCATGAAACATCTAGTTTTCGAGATAGTCAGCTTAAAGACATTTTTAATATAGGAAGAGTGATTGAAAAATCAGACAACATCCATTTATACGTTAGAACTGTCGTAGCGCGTGACATGGAGTCCTCTAGAGAATTAGATTTCAATACCGCATACGCGGCGATGATTAGCACGACAAAACCTATAGGTACTTCTTTCTTTCATCCTGACAATGTTCACGAAATTTCCAAAATGTTCAATATAGCACTTACAGGAAATCCAGATTCTGATGAATTCCGTAAACGTCCCTTTTGTATTGCTAATAATACGTTTGTTGTTCCACCTCTTAGATTCGCGGAAGAATCGACTCTTTGTATGGCTGAACAAGTACGTGTTGGAATGCCAATAAACTTGCTTTCGGCTGGACAAGCCGGTGCCACTTCTCCAGCTACTCTTGCTGGATCACTCACGCAAGCTCTTGCAGAATGTCTTGCAGCTTTAACTTGTGTAAATTTGTTATCCCCTGGACATCCTTGCACTATGGGAATGTGGCCCTTTGTATCTGACTTGCGAACAGGAGCTATGTCAGGTGGTTCAGGTGAAGAAGCAATTCTTAATGCAGCAGCTGCACAACTCATCAACTGGATAGGTCTACCTTCTGGAGTCGCCGCTGGGATGGCTGATTCAAAATTGCCTGACAATCAAGCTGGTCACGAAAAAGGAACAACAGTTACTCTCGCAGCTCAAGCGGGTGCAAATATAGTTTTCGAATCAGCTGGAATGCTAGCTTCTTTACTTTCTTGCTCATTAGAAGCAATAGTTATTGATAATGACATGTTGGGTTCAATTGCGCGTACAGTGCGTGGGATCGAAGTCGATGATGGATCTGTTGCAATTGAAGTAATAAAAGACGTTATTGAAGGACCCGGTCATTTTTTAGGCCACCCTCAGACTCTTAATGTTATGCAAACCGAGTACGTCTACCCTCTGGTTGGTGACCGTTTAAGCCCTGACGATTGGAAAGATGCAGGTTCCTTAGATGTTAGAGAAAGAGCTAATTCAAAAGTTCTAGAAATTTTGAGTGAACCTTTACCATCACACATTTCAGCTGCTGCAGATTCGTTGATAAGAGAAATGTTTCCTATACGTTTAATCTTGGAAGACTAATTCAAGGATAATTTGAGAGCTTCTACCGGATTAATGTAATCCAAGCCGTGAACTTCAGCTACCGCTGGTTCACAAACCTTTCCGGCGCAAACATTCAAGCCTTTTAAAAAATTCGAATTTGAAATCAAAGCCTCTTTAACACCTTCACTCGCCAAAGCAATCACATAAGGGAGAATTGTATTTGTAAGGGAAATTGTTGCAGTCCGAGGAACAGCTCCCGGCATATTTGCTACGCAATAGTGAATCACTTCATCTATAACAAAAGTTGGATCCGAATGAGTTGTCGGATGTGCTGTTTCTACACATCCTCCCTGATCGATAGCTACATCAACTATCACAGAGCCTGCTTTCATTTCAGAGACCATTTCTTTGTTAACCAGTTTAGGTGCTTTTGCTCCTGGCAATAAAACTGCACCAATTGTCAAATCTGATTTTAGAACCTCCGATACAAGAGCATCTTGATCTGAAAAAACAGTCTTGACTTTGCCAGAATATTTCTTATCTATTGAGTCGAGAACACCTTGATCTCGGTCCAAAACTACTACTTCGGCGCCCATTCCCACTGCAATTTGTACAGCATTACTTCCAACAACACCGCATCCAATCACTGCTACCCTGCCTGGCTCTGCTCCAGGTGCTCCTGCAAGTAAAACACCTTCACCACCTTGTTTTGCTTCCAAACAGTGAGCGCCCGCTTGTATAGACATTCTGCCTGCAATCGCCGACATAGGGGTCAAAAGAGGTAGAGAACCTTGATCATCAGTTACTGTCTCGAATGCTATACATGTTGCGTTTGATGAAATAAGGTCATCTGTCTGCGATTTATCAGCTGATAGATGCAAATAAGTAAATATTGTGTGCTCGGGTGTTAACAATTTGCGTTCGCGCTCTTGGGGCTCTTTAACTTTAATAATGAGTTTGGATTCTTTGAAAACTTCTTCTGCTGTATCAAGGATCTTCGCTCCAGCTTTTTCATATTGGCTATTATCAAAGCCAGCTCCTTCACCAGCGGTAGATTGAACAAACACTTGATTCCCGTTACCGACAATCTGCTCAACTGCCGACGGAGTTAAAGAAACACGCTTCTCATCGGTTTTTATCTCTTTAGGTATACCGATTATTGTGCTTGTCATAGCTTTAATTACCTTTATCAGAATCGAAGTCCATATTCTCACAGAAGACGATTAGAAAACAAAATTGTTATTAACAAAAGTTTAGGAGTGCCATGATCAACGGAATTCACCATGTTGCTATTTCAACACCTGATCTGAACAGGCTAGTTGATTTCTATAAAAATGTACTTGGGTTTGAAATCGTCTACGAAACCTCTTGGGAAAATAGAGAGGTAATTGACAAAATTGTTGGTCTGAAAAACTCTGCCGCACGTTCGGTTATGCTCAGAGCTCACAACACTCATATTGAACTCTTCGAATATTCTGCTCCTGAACCTGTTAGTGGAGATCCGAATCGACCTGTTTGTGATCACGGTTACACACATCTATGTTTTGACGTAAAAGACATAGATGTTGAATACGAAAGACTTGTGAATGCAGGTGTCAAATTCCATACTCCTCCCCCGAAAAGTGATCAGTTAGGAGGAGGGAAAATTAGAGCTACATATGGTCGTGACCCAGATGGAAATGTAATTGAACTTCAAGAGGTACTTGATCCAAATAGTCAAATTAGGTTATATAAATGAGGAGTGGAAATGACTGATTACGTAAATGCAGAAAAGCAAATAACTGACTGTCTTCTTTCCTACACCAGAGGAATAGACCGATTAGACCCAGAAGCAATAATAGCCGCTTTCCATCCAGGAGCTTTGCTGGAGGGTTATCAACCAGATGCACTTGTGCCGATTGAAGATTTCGCTCTTCCAGTTGTTGAAAGATTGAAAAAAAGATACTCCTCTACTCAACATCGACTATCAAATACAAAAATAGATTTCAAAGGCAACGAAGCAATTGCCGAGTCTTACATTCTTGCTTATCATGTTCAACCAGCAGACGATGAAAACCCTGAAAGGTTGTGGACTTTTAGCGGAAGATATATTGACTATTTCGAAAATCGAAATGAAGAATGGCGGATTGCGAAACGTTTCCTAAGAGCTGATTGGACAAAAATCGAAAATATTGATGAGAAAATGCCAAATAAGTTTATTTTGGGATCCCGAGATAAAACCGATCCTATTTATGGTTTATGGTCAAATTAAGAACTAATTTTGGTGCGAAGACCTGCCTGCTGGACTGTTAGCAAACATTTGTTCTGAATCAAATCCAATTCGACCGTCCGAATCGGGAATTAGTTCAATAACTACTCGACCGGGGGTGTTTAAATGTTCTACAAACGCATCCTGCTGACTTTTACTATCCGGTCTTACTTTTTCTGCTAAAGCTCTGTAAAACCAGTCGCGGGTGTTGTCGTCCTCATAAATATGCACATTTCCTCTATAGGTAACCGCCTGAGATATCCCGATATCCGTGCCTCTACTTGATACTGCAATTGAAGCTCTAGGCCTTTGCTCGAGAGCTGACACTCGTTTTCTACGTCTAGTGCATGTGAGCCAAAACTTTCCATCTTTTTTAACGTAATTCATCACGACTCCTATTGGGTCTCCGGATGAATTAGTCCACATGAGAACGCACTCGGTTTGTTTTTTGTGAAGTAATTGTTCCCGCTCTTCATCTAGAGAAAAAACTGATACATCTTCGTAATTATCTATATAGCTGTCAGTATTTTCTTTCAAGAGCACTCCAAGAAAACAAGTTGAGATTCTTTTAGTAGCGGGGGCAAGATTCGAACTTGCGACCTTCGGGTTATGAGCCCGACGAGCTACCAGACTGCTCCACCCCGCGTCGTTAGAGTATCGCGAGGTGGCCTTTGAGCCAACCAGAATCTATCTTGCGGTATAACCAGCATCAACAGGAACTATGGAACCAGTTATGTAACTAGATCTTTCTGAAGCCAAAAATAGTACCACTTCTGCAACTTCTTCCGGTTCTGCCAATCGTTTTATTGGAATCGTGTCATCAGCTAATTTCTGCAGTTCATCAACTGTTGGCGGTTTTTCTCTACCAGATCTAATCATTGGAGTGTTCACTTCACCTGGCGCTACTGCATTCACCCTGATCCCGTCTTCGGCATGTTCTAGAGCTAAGGCTTTCGTTAATTGATGCACCGCCCCTTTTGAAACGCAATATGCAGTTACTCCAGATCCTGCGACGTTCCCCCATATGGAACCGAAATTGACTATCACTCCAGACTTGTTATTAACCATGTGACGCAATGCCGAACGACACATAAAAAAAACACCATCAACATTTACTTGCATGATTCTCGACCAGTTTTCATCATTTGTATTTAAAGCATCTGCACGCAAAATAATTCCAGCAGCATTAATCAAAATGTCAATCTGGCCTTCGTTCCTGACAATTGAATCAATTGTTTGGTCGCAGAATTCTGAGTTTGAAACATCGCCGATAAACACTTCTGAACCGGTCTTTTTGGCGACTTCCTTGGCGCCTCCTTTGTCGATATCAATCAGTTTTACTTTCGCTCCAGATGCGGCTAAAGCCTCTATGGTCGCCGCTCCCATTCCTGAAGATCCACCAGTTACTACCGCTACTTTGTCTGTAAAAATCATTTTGATGACCTTGGAACAAACTGCATCCCGCCATAAGTTTGTTCTGTAGGTTGAAGTTCGATTCGATTAACATTTACATGTTGGGGGACATTCAGCGCATAGACGACTGCTTGTGATACATCTTCACTTGTTACTTCCGTAATCCCAGAATCTTTTTTATTTTCAATAAGCTCAGGATCATCCAACGCTGCATCGTAGAACTCTGTACTTACTCGACCAGGACAAATTTCAGTGACACGAACGCCGGTACCTTGAAGCTCTAAACGCAGATCCATTGACAAAACATGCATAGCTCCTTTGGTTGCCCCATAAAGAGATGAAGCTAGGGGGTATAAACCTGCCATAGAACCAATATTTATAAGGTGTCCCTTTTTACGTCTAATCATGCCTGGTAGAACTGCTTTTGCAGCGTGCACCGCAGCTTTCACATTCGTATCAATGGTCGTCTCGATATCTTCAAAATTTGCTTCTGCTAATTGACCGTACCCTCTCCCTACACCAGCGTTGTTTATCAGAACATCAACTTCGATTTTTTCTAATAAGTCAACAAATTCTCTGGAATTGCAAACATCCATACTGTGCACTAAACAATTTGTAGTTGAAGCTAGATTTTCTAATCGTTCTGTTCTTCGAGCAATTGCGTGGACATTAAGACCTTCTTGACTGAGGCATCGCGCAATAGCTTCTCCGATTCCGCTCGAGGCTCCTGTTACCACAACATTCTTATAATTATCAATTGTCATTCCTAATAACCGTAGAGGTGAAAAAGGAATCCAGCAATAAGCAACTTTACGAACCTTTCAATGTTTTCGGTTATGGAAACTTATATTGCAGAGTAGGTACTACGATTTAACCGTGGGGAAAAAATCAAACAGATTCAGAACCTCTTCTGAAAACGCTAATTTTGAAATTCCGGATGACACAAATCAGGTCTTACTTGACTTAGTCAACGGAATTCGTAATCTTGAAGACAGGGTTTCAGTGTTAGAACAGAATTTTAATGTTCTCGGGAATACTGCTTCTTCAGCTGATGAAGATGCGATATTAGAAACTCAACTTCATGTTGCAAGACTTTCAGCTGAACTTTCCCGTTTGACTATAGAACTAAGAGGAAAAATTTCTGTTTTAAGTGTTAACGCCGGAATGGAATTCGAGGAAGAGTCAATGTCTCCTGCGCTCGACGGTGACGAAGCTTTTAATGACCTTGCTGCAGACTCGCCTGTGAGAAAACAAAATGATAAAAAAACTGGTGGTTGGCAACCTTTGAATTGAATTTCTTAATCAGGAAGCTTCATTGGATAGAACATCAACTAGTTCTTGGATCTGAGCTTGTAAACGACCAAATTCTTCCCAATCTGCAGGGTTGCCAGACAGAGCTGAAGCTGAAGCTTTTTGTAAGCGATCTATTTCAGAAATGATTGTTGCTACGTCTCCGGAAATATCAGAGGAATCAATCGTGGATGGTGATTCACTTGGAAGATCATCTTGGTCTACATCAATTTCTATTTTAGAAGTATTTCCCGCACCTATTCCGTCAAATAACTCTGATAGAGAAGAGTTTGTAAGGATTTCAAGTGCATCCTGTAGTGAGTCAGCCATAACTACGTCTTCCCCTACAGCTACAATCACCTGAACTAACTCTGGAACTGTACTATCACCTTCAGCTTGCACATAAAGAGGTCTAACGTAAAGTATTGAGTCTTCGATGGGTACTAGTAATAATTCTCCAAATAAGACTGTTGAACCACGCTGACTTAATAAAGTTTGAAGACTCGCTACTTCTTCATCATTTCGGATTCTTTCTTCAGCCAGAGCTGGACCATCAAAGTTTGATGAAGGCGGTCTATATACAGCTAGTTTTCCGTAGTTTTCTTTATCGCTTCTTCCGACAATAAAGGCTGCAAGCTCCTTGCGTGTATCTTCCTCATCAAGAGGGACAAAAGCCCGTAATATGACATATTCCGCATTCTCTGAATCGGGCAATTCGACGATTGTTCTATACGGAGACATTCGCATATCTCGGCTGCCAATTCGAATACCTTGTTCATTTACGATGGCTAAATTCGCTGCTCCTTCTCCAGTTCTTCCTGGGTCTTGTGAAACTGCCCACTCTGCTGCTCGTTGATAAAAATTCTCTGTGTCTTCTACATGATATTTACCCCAAAGTTCTGTTTGAATTCGGAATAAATCCTCCGGGTAACGGATGTGGTCAAATAAAGAGGCAGGCATTTCATCCATTGGTTTAAACAAACCTTCAAAAGCCTTTTGATAGGCCGTGATTAGTGGGTCTTCCAAATCGACCACATAAAAAACGACTTCTCCTGTGAAAGCATCAACTGTCGCCTTTACTGAATTTCTAACATAATTAAAATCGTGACGTAATCCGCTTTTTCTCGGAAGCTCAGCGACCGGTGCATTTTGAGCATAAGGATAACGATCTGTTGTTGTGTAGCCATCTACCACATAAATAATGCGACCTTTGTGCAGTACGGGGTAAGGGTCAGCATCAAAATGTAAGAAAGGCGCTAATTTTTCCACCCTGCCACGTACATCTCTAACGAACATAACTTTGGAATCTTCAGTTACAAAATTTGAAATGAGAGGTTCAATTTGACCAAACCTCAAAGCAAAAGCGAGCCTCCGGAATAAAGATCCCATCTCAACTCCGCCTTCACCACCCAAATCTTCATATCGGACTGCGAGTGTCTGTTGATTTTCATCAGTAAAATCGACCTCATTACGACTCGCTCCGAGGACTGCGTAGCCTTCCAAATTTTCACCTACATATATTTGAGGACGATCAAGAACCACATCCATTGATTCGTCAATCGCTACTGGCAAATCACCAATCAAGAAATCAGGGTCACCAGATCCTTTAACTCTTGAAACAGGTGCTAGAGCAAGTCCGTAACCATGTGTGAAAGCAACATGTTGATTCTCCCAAGAGCGCGTTTCGTTCAAATTAAGCTCTCTTGCTCCGAGTAGTACCTGAGTCGTTTCTCCGTTGACTTCATAACGGTCGGTGTCCAAAACGTCGGAAAATCTATAAAATTCTCTTTCCCCTTGCAGACGATCAAAAGTAGCTTGAACAACAAGTGGGTCCAATATTCTAATATTTCTGACTGTCTCAGAATTATTTCTCAAGTCATCTGCAGTAACACTATTATCAAAATCGGTTAACTGGATCTCATCAATTGAACCCAATCCATAAGCTTCTCTTGTGGCAAGAATGTTCCTCTCTATGTATGGAGCTTCTTTTTCAGACTCTGCTGGTTCAACACGAAAATTTTGTATAACTGCCGGATAAATGCTTCCCACAATAACTGCAACAAATGCCCACAAGCCGACGGCAAGTGCTGGTAAAACCCATCCCCGTCGTCGGATATTTACGACTAGGAGAATTACTGCCAATAAAGAAATGAGAATTAGCAAGTTCGTAGCTGGCAGTTGAGCTTTTACATCTGTATAAGTAGCTCCATCAACCGCGCCTCTGCTAGATGTTGTCAGCTCATATCTTGCTAACCAGTAATTTGCCGCACGAACTAAAGCTATAAACGCGAGTAGTACAGATAAGTGCGCTTTGACCTGAGGACTTACACGCTCTCCGGTAGTCTGGAACCTGATTCCACCGTTGAGATAGTGAGTTATAGCGGTGAAAATTAACGTAATTAAAAGGGTGCCAAAAACCCAATCAACCACAAAATTATAAAAAGGCAATTGGAAAATATAAAAACCTATGTCTTTTTCAAACTGAGCGTCACTTACACCTACATCAACTCTGTTTGTAAATAAAAGCCAGTCTTGCCACTTATCCGAGACTCTCAATCCAGCTATAAAAGCGCAAAATAATGAAAAAAGGATCCTTAAAAGTCGATCTCTTTTACCTACGAAAGTGTGATAGTGAACAAGCAGATCTTCCTCTGGTCCCGCTGGTCTTATTCTCGGAGCTAAACGCTGAGCGATTGTTAAGTTCCCGAAAAAGATTAAGAAAAACAAAAACATAAATAGCAATACGAGAACCACTTGAGCTCCGAAAACTGCTTTAAAGACATCGCCTTGACCGAGAGAGTCAAACCATAAAAAATCTGTATAGAAACCAGCTAATCCTCTTAACGACATGAGTAGAAGGAGACCTATTGCAATTACGCCAAAAATGATTAACCTAATTCGTCCTACAGGACTGCGTCGACCACGACGTGGTAAAACTCTTGGTCTCGGTGGTGGGGCATCTTCAGGCTGCATAGTTAATTTCTTCCTTTACTCACAGCACTAACTCTGCTCTCATTCTTTGATCTTACTGGGGTGATTATTGAGGGATGCATGCGGAAAATCAGAAATTCAATATTTTGGCAACTGTAAAGAATCTCCATTACCGCCCAACTGGGCAAGAACCTGCAAAGCATCGTCTAAATCTGAAACCCCTTCTATTCTCATTTCACCTGCATGCTTTATGGCTTTATCAAAAGAATTCTCAGGAACTAAAAACAAATCCATCCCAGCTTCTCGCGCAGTAATCGTTTTTTGCTCGACTCCTCCAATAGGTCCTATATTACCTTCCAAATCTATTGTCCCTGTAGTTGCAATCTGCAATCCCCCAGTCAGTTCTCCTGGAGTTAGGACATCTAATACAGCTAGAGTGAGTGCTAATCCGGCCGAATTGCCTCCAATTCTGCCTGTGTTAACCAAAACATTAACTGGCATATCATTGTTGTCTTCCAAACGAGTCTGAGGGGAGATTCCCAGAAAAGCAACTGAGGGGTCATCCTCGCGCGAACCAAGCTGAATAGAAATTTCTCTTAAGTCAGAACCATCTATTTGCTCAACGTCAAGCTTGATTAGATCGCCGGGTTTAAATTTACGAATTTGAACAATTAAGTCTTTGTCAGTAAATACATCTTGTCCATTAACTCTGACTATGACGTCAGAAGTAGTCAAATTCCCTTTCGATGGGCCTTCTACCGCTACAATTCCTATGCCTGTTGCCTTATATGGATCCAAACCTAGATGACTTAATGCAACCGCAACTGCGGTTGATTTGGAAACTCTCATCAACTCAAAGTTAAAAGTTTGATTTTCATCTCTATTCCGTGTTCCCAAAATCGATTCTTCATCTATCAAATGAACAGAATCCTTAAATGTTCCTTCAAGAAACTCCCAACCATTTATCGAAGCGTCTTGTTTAATTGTCGTGAAATGAATTTCACCTGCAGGTTCAAAACTTTTGCCTTTTGAAACCACAATTCGACGTGATAGCTCATTTACAGATCCTGGTTTAAATGCAAAATATGGAAGTTGAACAAAAGTCATCGACATTAAGAATCCGACAAAGATAAAAAATATGATCCCTGTTTTCCATTTTTTTGAAATTTTTGTACTCATTAGACTTTCAGAACTATTAGCGCTTACCGAATCTATAAGATTCCTTAAACTTTACATTTTTTGCAAATGTATTTTTTATTCCTGAATGCAGTTCATTTAACTGTCATGATTAAATTACGACAAGACTTTTAAAGGAAATCAAATTTTTTACAAATTACGACAAATTTTAAGTTCACCTTTGCCACCAGAAGGGAAAACTGAACGCGCAATCGATAATGGATGGACACCAATTGCTAGATTAGGAGTTTGGTTTCAGCCTCCACGACGAGTAATTTCAGGTAAATCAGCAAAAATACGCTGGTGGCATAGGTTGCGATCTTTGATTCTTCTTGGAGTTTTCGTTATTTTTGGTGGAATTTTTATGGCTTCTCTCATCGGATTAATTATATTTGCTGGGGGCTTTCTTCTAGAACAGGCAATCGGTTAGTGAAGCAAAAGATTTCAAAACGCCAAGAAGCCATTCTTGCTGGTTTCTCTGGAAATCATAAGTTAGCAAAATCATTATTTAATGACGAAGATGCAAAAGTTAGGAGTGCTGCTCTCAGTTCATTAGAGAAACTAGGGAAACTATCAAAAGAAATCCTAAATAAAGCTATTTGTGATACTTCTTCTGAAGTCCGTAAAAGAGGAATTGAGATAATAGCAAAAAGAGACGAACCTTTACCTCTTAAGACACTTGAAGATGAAGACCCATTAGTGTTAGAAACCGCATGTTGGGCAGCTGGAGAAAAAGAAAAACCTTCTTCTGAACTTATTCGCAAACTTTGTTCAATAGCTAAAAGTCATGAAGATCAACTCTGCAGAGAGTCTGCTGTTGCAGCTCTTGGCTCAATAGGATCGCCATCAGGATTAGAAACCGTTCTTTCAGCGCTTAAAGATAAACCAGCTATACGAAGGAGGGCTGCAATTGCATTAGCTGCGTTTGACGATCCTAAAGTTGATGATGCTCTTAAAGAATCTCTAAACGACAGAGACTGGCAAGTGAGACAAATCGCTGAAGATCTACTAGATGCAAATCGAGTAATAAGTTCCGTTGAAATAGGTCCTCGACCAAATTAACTAGCGTCTAGCTTCCATGAACATTGCACGCATTGCATCAAAATCTTCAACAAGTTGACCTGCCCCTAGAACAACACATTCCATTGGCGATTCCGCATGAACTACCGGAACTCCAGTTTCAGTTGAAATCCGACTTGCTAATCCTCTTAATAAGCTTCCCCCTCCAACAAGGTTAATTCCACTAGTTAGAAGATCTTGAGCAAGTTCTGGTGGAGCTTTACCCAAGCAAGTGACTGCCGAAGCAACCATGGCTGAAACAGGTTCCTCTATAGCTGTTCTAATTTCGGTGGGTTGCAAAATAACGGTTTTTGGCATACCAGTGAACATTTCTCTACCACGTACTTCCGCCCTGCCTTCACCTGGAGTTTCTGCCGCCGATCCGACTGTCCATTTGATCTCTTCAGCTGTTCTCTCGCCTATTGCTAATCCATATTCTCTTCTTATGTAATTTTGGATTGCTGCATCGATATCAAAAGATCCGACACGTATCGCCTCTATTTCAACGATCCCTCCCAGAGAAAGCAACGCAGTTTCAGATGTCCCACCTCCTATATCAACCACCATGCTTCCATAGGCTTCACTTATTGGAAGATTGGCACCGATTGCAGCCGCTAAAGGCTGTTCAATTAATTGAGCATCTGAAGCACCTGCGCGACGGCACGCTTCAGTAACTGCACGTCTTTCAACTGGTGTTATAGCAGATGGAACACAGATAACTACTCTTGGTTTGTTGAAACGGCTTACTCCGGCTCTTTGGAGTATCAAACGAACCATTCTTTGAGTTATATCAAAATCTGTGATTGCTCCTTTACGGAGTGGACGATGAGCGACAATATGAGCGGGTGTTCTGCCAATCATATTCCAGGCATCTGAGCCCATCGCTAAAACTTCACGGGTGTTTTCATTTAAAGCAATTACGGAAGGTTCTGCTAACACTATCCCTTCGCTTCGTGCGTAAACCAAGGTGTTTGCAGTTCCAAGGTCAATAGCTAAATCTCTTGCCATATCAGTCTTCGAGCTCTGTCTGAGTTTCTAATTTTTCTTCACTTCCTATAACCCTGATCCCATCTGGATTTTGCATTCTTCTAGGCTTAGTTTGAGATGAACTTCGCAAAAGCTTTTGCAATTCACCCAAAGTTGCAGAACGATCTCTAGGACGGGTGATCAACCAAAGAATGATTGAACCTGCTACAGCGATTACTACTGTTCCTACGAGGAAAATTAAATTAGTGTTCATAGATTTTCACTATCCGGTTCAATAGAAGAACCTAATTCATCTAATTCGTTAATATGTTGCGCGTCAAGACCCCAATCTCTACCACCATCCCAAGTTTCGGACTTCCAAATGGGAACAGTTTTTTTAAGTGCGTCTATACACCACTGCCCTGCGAGAAAAGCATCTTTTCTGTGTGCTGAAGAAGTTAAAACTATTACCGCTGTTTCGCCGATTTCGAGTTTTCCAACTCTATGCAGCATCACTATCCGTTTTACCTCTGGCCAATTTAGACGAGTTTTTTCTGCAATCTTTTCTAAACGTGGTAGAGCTTGTTCTTCGTAAGACTCATAAGTTATGTCTGTGACGTTTGTGCGACCTTCAGCATGATTTCTGACATTGCCAGCAAAAAAAACGACCGCTCCACACTCGGGTTGATTGACCCATTCAAGAGCCTCGCTAACGGGAAGGGTTTGATCGTCCAAACCAATCCATGTGTCACTATTTGTCGGTGGTAAAAGCGTCATTTTGAAATCTTAAGTAGATAATAAATGTTACGCATATGGTGAGCAGAATAGCGTATGGTCGCTTATCTTTATCAACCGTTGTCATATAAGAATTTAAATTTTGTTTATGTAAAAGCGATTTCAGAAGTTTGTTCACTTTAAAAAGACGCTAAACAATTTTTTGAATCTACGATGCAAATGTGGAATTCTTTGATCCATCTAACCCAGATGATGACAATCCGTTTTCTGATATGTCGTTTTTGAATGAAATAATTAAATCTTTTTCTCAACAGGGTGGACAATCAGCTAAGCAAATTGCAATGGCTATTGCCTCTGGTGGAACAAGTGAACCCAATGTTGATCCGGTTGAACGTATCGAATTTGAGAATCTTTTGAGAGTCGCGGAACTACATGTAAATAGAGTTACAGGTTTACCTCCTTCTCGCAGCGGGTCTTTAACAGTCGAACCAGTTACTAAGGCTGGGTGGGCAACCCTCTCAATAGAAGCTCTAAAACCTTTACTTACCGGATTAGCTTCTATCGGTACGAATAATGTCGAAGAGTTAGAGGGGGTTCCTTCAGAAATTAATGAAATGATGGCTTTACTCGCACCAATGATGGCTGAGATGACAACTGGCACAATGGTTGGTCACCTTGCTGGTCGGTGTTTAGGAACATACGATCTACCAATACCTCGTGAAGGTGATCGTATTCTTCTTATTGCTCCTAACATTGACTCTTTTGGAAAAGATTGGAGTATTCCCAAAGAAGATTTAAAACTTTGGATTTGTCTTCATGAAGTCACCCTCCACACTATTTTGGGGATCCCACATGTACGTAAAAACCTAAGCGGTTTACTAACTCGACATGCTGAAAGTTTTGGTAAAGACCCTTCAATTATCCAAGATCGGTTTGGTGATATAGAGATAGGTGAAGGGTTGGAAGGTTTAGAATCTTTACAAAATATTGTGACTCCTGAAATGGTTATAGGTGCAGTTCGTTCACCTGAACAGGAAGCTCTTCTACCTTTTTTAGAAGCTCTTGTCGCTATCATCATTGGCTTTGTAGATTTCACAATGGATCAAATCGGAAATAACCTGATCTCGTCTTACTCGATGATGACTGAAGCTCTACGTAGACGACGTGTTGAAACAGGTGAGGCTGAAAGATTTGTTGAGAAAATTTTGGGTTTAAATCTGACTCAAGAACAAGTTGATCGAGGAAAATCTTTTATTGACGGAATTGTTGAAAGATCAGGTTCTGAAGGTTTGGATCGACTTTGGCTTAACGAAGAAAACTTGCCAACTCCTAGTGAAGTCGATGCCCCTGGATTGTGGTTGGCCAGGTTAGATCTGAAAATCGAAGACTAATTTTCATCTTCAGCGTTTCTAGTCCAAAAACCCAGTTGTCCATCTGGTTTCTGTGGTTCTTCAGGTGTGATTATTCTTTCCACACGTCTGGCTTCTCTTGTACGTGGTAGATAAAAAACAAGACCTGCTCCTACGCCTAATGCCATTGTAAAATAGCCAACTTGTATTGGAAGCATCGCTATCAGTAAAGCTACGAGTGATCCAAAAGCCCAACTTAGTTGGAATCTTCCTTCAAATGAAGCGAAAGATCTTCCATGGTTTGCGTCGGGTGCATCTCTTTGCACAAGAGAATCAAATGCTAGTTTTGCCGATCCTGCAGAAATAGCTAAAACTAAAGAAACAACCATGGCCCCAGATATTGATGGAAGCCAAGAAGCTGAGGCTGTCCCCGCAAAAGCGATAAAAAGAACACCTGAAATTATTCTTTCCTCTACCATCATCTTTCTTAGTCGTGGTGCTATGCGTGCTCCCAGAAGAGCGCCTCCACTTGCGCACGCTAAAACTGCACCAAAGTGCCAGACTGGAGCGCCGGGAGTTCCAAGGACTTCCTGATCTCTGATCACTCCGATGGCTACTCCTGATGCGCGACCTGAGCCTTCCATAGGTACACCTTCTTCACCTCCGCGAAATTCGAATGCGAGTAGAAAAGTCATAAATCCAACAGCAGCTCTCAATATCGCCATTGCTGCCGCGGCATTTATTATTCCCGCCGAACGAAGATCGATTTTTTCTCCCTGTGTTACTGGATTAGGCGCAACAGTAATGCGCCGTAGTTGAACTGCTGATATCAAAGTCAAAGTGAATGCAATAACGGCAACTTTTGCAGGCCAGGACGATCCCACTAAAAGAGCCAACCCTCCAATCGATGCTCCTAAAAAACTTCCAACTGCACTAAGAAGTGCCAATTTTGAATTTGCTTCTACTAGGTCTCTTTCTGAGCTAACTAATTTCGGGACCATGGCACTTTTCGCCACTGAATAAGCTTTTTGAAATACAAGAATCCCAAAAGCTATTGGAAACAGGGCAAAACTATCGATATATAAAGCTAAAAGTGTTGCTAAAACTGCGCGAGCCAACAAAGTAATGAGAATCATTGTTCGTCTGCCTCCCGAAATCCGATCCATGAATGGCCCGATTAAAGGTGTAACTATGGCGAAAGGTGCAATAGTTAGGAGAAGATATAAAGCTATTTTCGGTCGTGCAGAATCTGGATCGAGGAAAAAAAGAGAACCTGCTAATGCAACTGCGATCATGGCATCGGATGCTGCACCTGAAAGATGCGTTAAAGCCATTCTTGTAAACGAACTAAGTGGTGGTTTGTTTTCCTTAGTGTTCACAGTCTCAGGTTACGTCAATTTGAGCTAGTTAATCTCGCACTTGATAGATGACCTATTCCCATTCCCCAGTTGGTATTTCAATAATTGCTTCTCGAAGCGCTTCAAGTACCGTAACTGTTGCAAAACCTTTATCTAAAAGAGCCGAGTCACTTTCTTCAGAAACAGGGTCATCACATGGTTCAAGTTCGATATTTATCCCATTTGGATCTCTAGAAGTGATGACTGTTTGCACCCTTCCTATGTGAGCTAAATCGGCTTGCCTGAATCCAACAACTTCTTCTAAAGGTTTGTTAGGAATGTTTAAATTGAGCATTGTTAAATCTGGAGCTGAAATGAGCCACTCAAGAGGTTTAACCGACATTTCTTTTGCTGTTTCCCAATACTCTTCTGTATCAATTGAAGGATGATAATTGATACTTGCTGCTAT
>PBLL01000039.1 GCA_002721755.1 Actinomycetota bacterium | reverse complement strand
CAAGGCTTTGAACTTTGAAAACTTAGTTTGGCTACCAGAATGGCTACCAAAAACCAGAACAACACTAAAAACTGGTGGGCCGTGAGGGATTTGAACCCCCGACCCCCTGCGCGTCATGCAGGTGCTCTAGCCAACTGAGCTAACGGCCCCAACAGCGAGCATCGTACCAGTGACTTTAACTCAGAACACAGAAAGCAAAATTTTCTCTATTTAAACTTCCAGATTTCTTTTTGCAAAATGCTTGGCAAAATCATTAAAACACCACCAGCAAGTATGACAGGAAGACCAGCGCCTACTGATTTTTCTATTCCTGTGACTATCTCATGATTATTCACATCAGAAATTTCAAGAGAGGCGACAAGTATTAGCACTGCCCCGAAAACAACAAAAGGAAGTTTTTCCCACGTACTGCGATTAGCGTTCAAAACCCTTCCCGACAAACCTGCAGCCATGATTCCGACAATTAGCACTATCCAAACAGAACCTCCCTGATCCCAGCCAATCTCATTGCTTTGATACTGTCCTTCTCTTATCGATACCCACGGGAGGAAAGTTCCAATAATAGACAGCACAACACCTACCGAGATGACAAGTGCTGTTAGCAAGTTTCCGACAGGTCTTTCGCGTACTGTTGGGAGATCATCATCTTCTTTCACAGGTGGAGTTGGATCTTCCCCAGGTCTAACCGCTCTAATCCCCAAAGGTGGCGTGTGAGGAAGAGAAGAAACATTTTCCTCTTCTGTGTCTTCGGGATTTTTTTCCTCTTCAGACATGCCAACCTCACAACCGACTAACAAAACCTTATCAGCCAGTAATTTAAAAAAAGCGAGCACCAGGCGGGATTTGAACCCGCGACTTTACGGCTTTGCAGGCCGTTCCCTTGGGCCGCTCGGGCACTGGTGCCTAACCTCTAAATTATAGGTAGTGAAACTAATCGTACCGTGATGAATATAAGCAAATCGTGTTAAACCTGTTTTGTTGTCTAGATTTGAAACTCCACCTAGGTTTTCATTCGTCTTGAATCGATAACTCCAGTATCAAAACCGGCTAAGTGTAAGCCCCCATGGAATCTGGCATGTTCTATCTTTATACATCTATCCATCACCAACTCCAGTCCTCCCGCTAAAGCTATTTCAGCCGCAGCAACGCTCCATAGACCCAACTGAATCCACAATGACGAAGAGCCTATATCTACAGCTTCTTTAGCCACTTCAGGCAGATCCTCAGGTTTACGGAATACATCCACCATGTCGGGAACTGTTGGCAATTCAGAAAGACTCTTATAACACGGTTCACCGAGTATTTCTTCTTCTACAGGATTTACAAAAAACACTTCAAAATCAGCACTTGAACTCAAAAGATAAGTAGCCACAAAATTACTCGGTCGAGACTTTTTAGCAGATACACCAACCATTGCTATGGTTTTGGTTCTTTTAAGAAGATCCAGTCTTTCTTTGGCACTTGGTTCATTCCACCCTTCAACAGGTACCTTTTCTACAGACATCAGCTTGCCGCTTTCACTAAAGCTTGATCAAGATCCCATAAAATGTCATCAACATCTTCCAACCCAACTGAAAGTCGAACCATATCTGCAGTGACTCCGCCTGATGCGAGATCCTCATCCGAAAGTTGCTGGTGTGTCGTTGATGCAGGATGAATTACAAGACTTCTCACATCCCCAACGTTCGCTAAATGGCTTATCAACTCCAAAGAATCAATAAACTTTGCCCCTGCTTCTCGGCCTCCTTTGACTCCGAAAGTAAAAATAGCGCCAGGACCCTTAGGCATATACTTGTTCGCTAGCTCATTATGTGGAGATGATTCGAGTCCCGCATAGTTAATCCAACCAACTTCCGAATGACTTTCTAGAAATGAAGCAACAATCTTGGCGTTTGCAACATGTGCGTCCATTCTAAATGGAAGGGTTTCCAATCCTTGTATTAGTAAAAAGGCGTTCATCGGTGCTAAAGCAGCTCCCATGTCACGCAATTGTTCTGATCTAAGTTTCGTGCAAAAGGCATACTCTCCGAAATTTTCCCAGTATTTGAGACCGTTATATGTCGCTACTGGTTCAGTCATTCCTGGGAATCTGCCGTTACCCCAATCGAATTTGCCTGACTCGGTAACTACCCCTCCTATGGAATTGCCATGTCCTCCAATGAATTTCGTAGCTGAATGGATAACTATGTCAGCTCCAAAATCAATAGGCCTGCAGAGATACGGTGTCGCAAAAGTAGCGTCCACCACAAGTGGTATGTCGTGTGAATGAGCTACAGATGCGAGAACAGAAAGGTCTGCTATAGAACCGGATGGGTTGCCAACTATTTCTGTATATAAAAATTTTGTGGTTTCATCTATCGCTGCATCGAAAGAATCGGGATCGTCGCCTTCCACAAAACGCGCTTCTATACCGAATCTTCTCAGCGAAACGTCAAACATCGTGTGAGTTCCACCATAGATAGCAGAGGAGGTGACGAAACTGTCTCCTGAACCTGCAAGTGCTGCAGCTGTCAAGAACTCTGCTGACATTCCAGATGATGTTGCGACCGAGCCGATTCCACCTTCGAGACTCGCCATTCTTTCTTCAAATGCATTTACTGTTGGATTTGAAATGCGCGTGTAGATGGTTCCAAATTTTTGAAGTGCAAAAATATCTGCTGCATCTCTGGTGTCTTCAAAAACAAAACTCGTAGTTTGATAGACCGGAACGTTACGGGCCCCTGTTGTCGGGTCTGGACCCCCACCGGCGTGTATAGCCCTTGTTTTAAAACCCCACTCGCGATCATTCATACTTCAAGTTTAAGTCATGTTTTTCTGGTTGAAATCTTTTCGCTGTTCTTACAGCAAATGTCAAGAAATTCTCCCGATACCAGGAGCGTCTGGCCTGGGGGGTGTGGCTGCCATTGTCAAAAATTTTCGATAAGAAATTCGCCAACCTTCCTCTGTTCTTTCCCAGTTATCGTGATACTGCCCTCTGACTTCATAATCATCTTCAGGTCCAGAAGGTTGCCTGTGCCATGCCTGAACATAAGAAACTGAGTTGGCTGTATCCGTTCCATCAAAATTAATCTCTATATTTGAGAGAGTATGGCACGTTGCTGTAAATCTAGATAAGGCTTTTTGAAGCATTTCCAAAATCGCTTCCCGTCCGATCAGTTCTGTTCCCCCGTAATAGTCGGCAACAGCATCCAAAGTAAAGCACTCAACTTGTTTCTCTGGTTGATTCAAATCTACAAATCTGCAATATGAATGCATAACATCAATGATCTCCTGACGATCAAAAAGCTCTCGAGTTTCGCTCATTTCCAACTCCAATAATCACCAAAATCGTATTTTCAATGAACTCTAACTGACTTAATTGACCTCCCTGTAGTTGAACGCAAAGCAAGTAACAAATCATTGTCTAGCATGGAATACAGAAGGGGAAATTTTCAATGACTGATACCGAAACAAACAGACCTGAAATTGGTATTTCACGAGAAAAAGCTGCTGAGCCTGAACTGGGTCATAAACCTATTGACGGCTTTAGATACACCTCTACTGATTTTGCTGCACTCGAATGGGAACAGATGTGGACAAAAGTTTGGTTAGTCGCAGGTCGAGTGGATCAACTAACAAAATCTGGAGACTATTTCACTTTGGATATTGGTCCTGAATCCATCCTATGTTCAATGGGCGCAGACAATAAGATCCGTGCTTTTTACAACGTTTGCCAACACAGAGGCAATCTTTTAGTTTCCGCCGAAGCCGGTTCGATAAATGATGGAACTTTTAATTGCGCATATCACGGATGGCGTTTCGACGTTGAGGGAACGTTGGTATGGGTTCCTTGTGAAGAGGACTTCCCGCAAGGAAGTCCATGCGGGAAAAGAAACCTGGTGGAAATTGCATGCGACACCTGGGGTGGTTTTATTTGGATAAACATGGATCCTAACTGCGAAGAACTGCTCAACTATTTATCCCCAATTGCCGAGCATCTGGATTGTTATCGGATGGAGAACATGAAACGCACCCATTGGGTCACCTTGGAGGGGGATTTCAACTGGAAGGTGGTTCAGGACAACTTCAACGAAAGCTACCATCTGCCCTTTGTCCACCCTCAGACCGTAACTGTCATGAACGAGCATTATTCAGGGTGCCAGTTCGACATGTACCCTACGGGTCACTGCAGAATGCTTATGCCTGGTGGAGGTCCCGGACCGCAATACAAAGGTTCTTCTGAGAAAACGTTTCAAGGTCTTAAAGAGGATTTTGCTTTCTGGGAATTTGATCCTTCACCTTTCGAAAATGACTTGAGTGCCCTTCGCGTGGAACTTCAAAAACATAAACGAAAAATGGGTTCTGAAAAAGGATACGACTTTTCTTTATATTCCGACGAACAGTTAACCGACCACTATCATTACACGGTATTTCCTAACGTTTCTTTCAGTATGAAACCTGATGGTTGTATTTTTCTAATGGCTTACCCGCATCCTGAAAATCCAAAAAAATGTTTTTTTAACATGTGGTATCTAACTCAATTCCCAGAAGGTGCAAAAGAGTACTATTCGAATTCAATGCGTGACTGGGTATCTGTAGATGAGCAGGTTAAACATGAAACAGGTCAGGTCGGTGAAATTTCTTGTGGTCATGGCATAGATCAAGATGTAGCAATATGGTCTTCTCAGCAACGTGGTTTGGGGTCAAGAGGTTATAGAGGCGAATACATGCCACATCAAGAACGGCGAATACGTTTTTTTCATGAAAATATTGATCTCTACCTGTCAGGGAAAATTGACTAGATAGTTTTGACAAGGTTTAAAAATGACTCAATCTGATCAGCGCAACATAGGTGACTTATCCCATTTGGAAAATGGGGAGTTGACTTCTTGTGAAGTGGATGATTTCGAGATACTTATTTGTCGTGTAGAAGGAAAGCTCTATGCAATTGAAGACAACTGCAGTCATGCAGACACACCTCTAAGCGAAGGAAAGCTCTCAGGTTTCCAAATTAACTGTCCTCTACATGGAGCTAGTTTTGATGTAAGAGATGGCTCTCATAGCGGACCGCCTGCATATACAGGTGTACGTTGCTTCGAGATAGCAGAAGGTGAGTCGGGTGTCAGTGTAATAATCGAAAGTAAAGATGGTGACTCTAAAGCGGAACCGCAAACAGGTTATTTTCAAACGCGCTGAATCAAGCTTTACCGAGCTCTTGCTCCTCCTCCTACTCTAAGGATCTCTCCTGTCATCCAGCTTGAAGCATCAGAAGCCAGATAGACACAAGCGGCTCCTATGTCTTGAGGTGTACCCAGTCTTTCCATAGGAATTTTCCACTCCTCTAGAACCTTGTCTAGCTCGTCTTCTTTACGCCCTATTGCCTTGAGCATTATCTCTGTTGGTATAGCCCCTGGAGCAACAGCATTAACTCTAATTTTCGGGGCAAATTCTGTCGAGAGAGTCCAAGTAAGTGAATGTACTGCCGCTTTCGCAGCGCCATAGTGTGCGCTACCTGGAACTGGTCCAAAACCTGCCCCTGAAGAGATATTGATAATAGAACCTTTTTCGATATGGCGAGCGGCAATTAATGAGCCCGAGTAAACCGCCGTCAGGTTCAAAGCCATAGTCCTATCCCATTCTTCACGAGGGAGATCCATTATTGACATGCGTAAAGGTGAACCACCGGCGTTATTAACCCAGTCACTTAAAGAACCAAAATGATCAACTGCTGCTTCGGCAAGATTTTCAAGCGCTGTGTCGTCTGTAACATCAGTTGTGACTGCGAGAGCATTTCCGCCGTTGTCGTTGATTTCGCTGGCTACTCTTTCAATTTCTTCTGTTCTACGAGCTGCTACTACGACAGATGCACCTGCTTGTGACATCGCAACAGCTATACCTTCACCAATTCCTCTTCCGGCACCTGTGATAACTGCTACATGACCGGTTAGATCAAATAGTTCGTCAACTTTTCGGTTTTCTGACATGCCTACTCCTAACTTTTAGCATTAACACCCTATTGCGCAAAAGGTAAAACAAATTTTTTTGCTACTCAATTTCTGATTTCCAAACAAAAACTGAACCTAGAACATAAGTAAGTGCAACTACCCACCAAAGTACTTTAATATTTTCAAAAATTTTCAAGTTGTCCGAACCGCTACTTAGCCCGACGGCAAGAGCTACGCCCATAGTGGTTCCCAAACGGCGCGCTACCTGATGCATGGCGTTAGCGATTCCAAGTTTCTGGTGTTCAACTACGGTTAAAGCGGCACCTGTTGTGGTAATCCCCACCATCGCTCCGCCAAGGGACACTATGAGTAAACCTGGAAGAAAAGCGCTGAGGTAACTGGGTTCAATTTTTACAGTAAGTAGCCACCACGCGACGCCTATAGAAGGGATAAAGCCTCCAAACAAAATAAGTTTCCTATATCCGAAACGATCAGCCAGAATACCGAACGGAGTTTGTACCAAAATCGCTAGAACCATTGAAGGAGCGATCATGAAACCAGTTTTTATAGCTGACCAGCCCCAGATTTCAGTGAGAAGAATCGGTGAAGAAAAGAAAAAGGCGAAAAACGCAATCTGGTGGAATCCAGCTGCAATGGTCACCTGACGGTATTTGTGGTTTTTTAGCACTTCTAAATCCAAAAGCGGGCTACTGGAACGTTTGCAACTAGCCCAAAAAAACCAGGTAGCTAAAATTGCCATTACTACAAAGAGCAGAATTTTTGTCGAAACCCAACCCCATTCATTTCCTTGCAGCAAGACTAAAGTGACTAGACCTATTGAAAAGATTCCACTGAAAACGGTTGTCAAATTCAATTCTTCAGAAGTTTCTGGCAAATAGCTTTCATTAAGAACTCTTATCCCTGCAACCAAAGCAATAAATCCCAAAACTGCTAAAAAAGCAAAAGTTGCTCGCCATCCGAAAAACTCAATCAAGGACCCTGAGGATATTGGTCCTAGAACTCCTGCAGTGGCACCAATTGAGCCCCATAAACCAACAGCTGCTCCTTGATGTTTTTGTGGGATGTCGCTTAGAACCATTGCCAAAGCTGTTGGAACAAGTAGAGCAATGCCTGCTCCTTGAAAAGTGCGAGCTAAAAGAAATATTTCAGGATTTGGTGTGAATGCGGCTAAAGAAACGGCCAATGTCGTGACTGAAAGACCGATAAGGAACAACTTTCGACGGCCGTAACGATCTGAAAGGCGACCAAATAGCAACAACAATGAGGTCATAGTCACCAGATATGAGGTTGCCCCCCAATTAATTATCTCTCTTTTAGAGTCGTCGAAATCTGCACGTATTTCTGGTAGTGACACAGCAGTTATGCCCAGATCTAAGGTCATCAAAAAGATGCTCGAAGAAGCAACTACCAGAGAAACCCAAGGTCTTGTTGTTGAGGTGCTTTTCTCAGCAGAGACATTTTTAGACGGTCTACCAGATAGCTCAGACTCAAAAGACTCCATCAATATTCATAACATGAAAAACCTAAAAGGGTTCATTTATGGAACTTTTTACTCTCAATTGCTATAAAAAAGACTCTACGGTAAGATTAGGGTCTCTTTATTACCCTTAAGGTTACATATGAAACGGAAACTTCTAGCCCCTTCACTGGAAACACACTTAGACGTTCACAGTGAACAGTTTCTTAAAAACCGTTCTGACATGCTCGAACAGCTTGGGGAACTAGAGGAGCTTTTGGATGAAGCCGAAGCTGGAGGCGGACCTGAAACAACAAAAAGGCACCGATCAAAAGGTAAGATGCCGATCCGTGAACGCATCGCGAACGTCCTAGATCCTGATAGTCCTTTTCTTGAAATAAGTCCGTTAGCAGCAGCCGATTCAGATTACACCGTAGGAGGTGGATTCATAGTCGGAATTGGTGTAATAGCAGACACCGAATGTGTGATTCTTGGAAACGACCCAACAGTCCAAGCAGGCGCCATGACTCCTTATGTCGTTAAGAAGTGGATGCGCGCTCTAGAAATCGCTCGAGATAATCATATGCCATATGTAAGTTTCGTGGAATCAGCAGGAGCTGACCTGAATATCCCGACTGGTGGCGGGGGAAAATCAAATAGTCGCCGAGCTCAAGTCAGCCACTTCGCCGAATCAGGACGTTTTTTCTACGAAATGATTGAGCTGTCGAAAATGGGGATACCTACGGTCTGTGTAGTTTTTGGAACCGCAACTGCAGGTGGCGCATATCAGCCTGGGGTTTCCGACTACAACATTTTCATTCGAGAGCAGTCAAAGGTCTCATTAGGAGGTCCACCTCTTGTGAAGATGGCAACCGGTGAAGAATCCAGTGACGAAGAAATCGGGGGTGCTCAACTTCATGCTGAAAAGTCAGGTCTCGCGGACTATCTAGCGGAAGACGAAATGGACGCCCTGAGACTCTGTAGAGAAGTTATTTCACATCTAGATTGGAAAAAACCAGACCCAGAACCGAGTTACTTGTCCGAAGAACCTGTTAACAATCCTGAAGAACTGTTGGGAATAATCGACAGGGACTTAAGACAACCAGTAGACATTCGTGAAGTGATTTCAAGAATTGTTGATGCTTCCCGCTTTGAAGAGTTCAAACCCCTTTATGGACCCGCAATGGTATGTGGTTGGGCGACAATAGACGGTTACCCAATTGGAATACTAGGCAACAATGGCGTCATTTTTCCTGAAGAAGCGGAAAAAGCAGCTCATTTCATACAGTTGTGTAACAGGCAAAACACTCCCCTGCTTTTCCTACACAACGTTCCAGGATTCATAGTGGGAAGCGACTTTGAAAAAGCAGGAATAATAAAGAAAGGCTCTCAGCTCATTAATGCCATTTCCAACTCAACTGTGCCTCATATCGCAGTCATAGTCGGAAAATCAATGGGCGCCGGAAATTATGGCATGTCTGGACGCGCCTATGGAAATAGATTTACTTTTCTTTGGCCTACCGCAAAAATCGCTGTTATGGGACCGAAACAAATAGCTGGAGTTATGTCCATAGTTCGCAAAGGTCGAGCTGAACGCAAGGGGGAAGAGTTTGACGAGGAGGCAGATGCCGCAATAGTGCAAAAAGTTGAAGAAATCCAAGAAAGCGGATCTTTAGCTCTGGTAGCAACAGGAGCTGTAAGTGACGATGGGATAATCGACCCGAGAGACACTCGTACTGTAATTAGCATCTGTTTATCAACTTTCCGAAATAAACCAATCAAAGGTTCTCAAAAATACGGGGTCTTCAGACTATGACGATCAATACACTTTTAGTAGCTAACCGCGGAGAGATAGCCAGACGGATTTTTAGAACTGCTAAGTCGATGGGCATTGTTTGCGTTGCTGTATACGCCGATGCTGACAGTAACGAACCTTTTGTCAAGGAAGCTGATAAATCAATTCGCCTTCCGGCAAACTATTTAGATATCGAGGCTATTATCGACGCCGCTAAAAAAACCCGGTCTGATGCTATTCATCCGGGTTATGGTTTCTTGTCCGAAAATGCTTCATTTGCAAAAGCGGTGGCTAAAGCGGGTATTAATTGGGTGGGCCCTTCTCCTGAAGTTATCGAAGCTATGGGAGACAAGATTGAAGCAAAAAAAATTGCCCATGAAGCAGAAGTTCCGACTCTTCCATCGTCTGACAATGTGAAGGATTTCTCATCTGTCGGCTTTCCTCTACTAGTGAAAGCTGCTGCAGGTGGTGGTGGTAAAGGGATGCGAATTGTCGAAAGTGAGAATGATCTAAAAGAAGCTATTTCCGCAGCTCAACGAGAAGCCAAGAACGCTTTTGGGGATGAAAGGGTTTTCCTAGAAAGGTACATACCTAAATCAAGACATATAGAAGTTCAAATCCTAGGTGATTCTCACGGGAATCTTTTACATCTGGGTGAAAGGGAATGCTCAATTCAACGCAGACATCAGAAAATAATCGAAGAGTCTCCTTCTTCTGCGATCAGCGAAGAGCAAAGAAGTCTCATGGCTGAAGCTGCGCTAAGAATGGGTGAAAATCTTGCATACCAATCAGCTGGAACAGTTGAGTTTCTTTTCGATGATGAAACAGGAGATTTCTTTTTCCTTGAGGTCAATACCCGCTTACAGGTGGAGCATCCAGTAACAGAAGCCATCACGGGAATTGATCTGGTGCGTGAACAATTAAGGGTCTCTTCTGGTGAAAGAATCTCGTTCACTCAAGAAGATCTGAAAGTGGAAGGGCATGCTATCGAAGCACGTTTGTATGCTGAGGATCCAGCAAAAGACTTCCTGCCTGCCACTGGAAAGATTCTAGCTTTCTCACCCTCGGACGAAACGAATATACGTTGGGATTCTGGAGTTGAAAAAGGTTCTTTTGTAGGTGTCGAATTCGATCCGATGTTGGCAAAAGTTATTTCACATTCACCGAACCGAGATGAGGCCGCTTTAACTCTTGCAAACGCACTCGAGAAACTGCATTTGGCTGGATTGACAACGAATCGAGATTTTCTAACTTCAGTTCTTCGGCATGAGAGATTTCTAGAAGGAAAAACAACTACTGATTTCATAGAAGACAACTCCCCTGAACCAAAGCTTCAATTAACGGAAGATGAAATTGAAAGTGCAGCTATTACAGCCACTCTTTGGCTCCAAGGTAAAAACCGTAAAAACTCGATCGTTCTATCGTCCATCCCTAGTGGTTGGAGAAATGGAAGACTTCCCGCTCAAGAAGTTTCTCTTCTGCATGATGAAGAAAAGTTGAGTGTCTCTTATAAATCGCGACGCGATGGTTCTTTTGTATTTAATGACAAAAAAATCGTGACGCTTCACAAATGGTCAACGGAAGATATTGAGGCTGAAATAGAAGGTGAAAGAACGACCTCTTTAATCACTGAAAGCGCAGAAACAATCCATGTCCAGACAATTAAAGGAACAGTTTCTTTTGGTCTCATCCCCCGTTTCGAACCTCCCGGATTTCAAATCGCGGAAGGAAGTCTCGTGGCACCTATGCCCGGAATTGTTCTCGAAATCAGAGTTTCTCCCGGTGATAACGTTTCTGCTGGTGACACACTCCTAATTCTCGAAGCTATGAAAATGGAGAACCACATAAAAGCCCCTCACGATGGAATAGTCACAGAAATTCTCGTCGATGAGAGCCAACAATTAGAAAATGGGGTTCCTCTTCTGATCTTGGACTTAACTGAGGATAGCGAGAGGAGCAAAAATGACTAACCCGATTCGTATAGCCAATTGCTCTGGTTTTTATGGAGACCGCCTTTCTGCTGCTGCAGAAATGGTTGACGATGGACCTATTGACGTTCTGACCGGTGATTGGCTGGCGGAACTGACGATGCTGATCTTGGCCAGAACTCAGGCTAAGAGACCAAATGGTGGTTACGCTCGTTCTTTCGTGACCCAGATGGAACAAGTAATGGCTACCTGTATGGAGAAAAACATAAAGGTGGTGAGCAATGCTGGAGGACTTGATCCAGCCAGTTGCGCTGAAGCCGTTTCTGAAGCAGCTGAAAAAATTGGACTGAACCCTTCTATCGCCTATATAGAAGGTGACAATCTTTTGTCACGTCTACCGGAGCTAGCTGATTCAGGAATTGACTTCAAACACATGGATACGGGAGAAGAAATCACCGACCTTGAAAGCTACATAAGCGCAAACGCATATCTGGGTTGCTGGGGAATAGTTGATGCACTCAATAAAGGGGCTGACATTGTTATAACTGGACGTGTAACTGACGCAGCGGTTGTCTGCGGACCCGCTGCCTGGCATCACAAATGGACAAGAGATAATTGGGATGCTCTTGCCGGTGCGGTGGTTGCCGGTCATGTAATTGAATGTGGGACTCAAGCAACCGGCGGAAATTACTCTTTCTTTACTGAAGTTGATGGAATGAGCCGAACCGGTTTCCCTTGGGCAGACATTGCTTCTGATGGGTCTTCTGTAATCGGGAAACATGATGGAACAGGCGGAGAGGTTTCTATAGGTACTGTCACTTCACAACTTCTTTATGAAATCGGCTCACCTTCCTATTTAGGTCCTGATGTAACTGCAAGGTTCGACTCTTTGGAGTTGAAACAACTGTCTTCTGATCGGGTTCAAATTGAAAAAGTTAAAGGTGAACCACCTCCAGAAACCTTGAAAGTGTCAATGAACAAGCTTGGAGGCTTCAGGACCGACATGTCTATCGCTTTAACCGGTTTGGATATTGATGAAAAAGCAGATCTTGTAGAGGAAGCATTCTGGAAGGCCTGTCCTTATGAACCTGCTGATTTTGAATCAGTTAAAACCAAGTTGGTAAGGACTGATAAGGACGACCCTGAAACCAACGAAGAAGCCGTTGCATTGTGGAAGATAACGGTGAAAGATTCTGATGAAAGAAAAGTTGGTAGGGCTATATTCAATTCCGTAAATGAACTGGGATTGGCAACAATACCCGGAATGTTCGGGGTTGGCGGTGGAGGAAATGCTAGACCATTTGGAATCCATTGGCCTGCTCTTATTCCAAGCGATCTGGTACCACAGCATGTTATTTTTCTTGAGGGTGAGAGGACTGTAGTCGAATCACGTATTCTAGGAACTTCTTTTGTCATTGATTCAGCAGATGAGAAAATTGAGAAAACCGATTTTGGTTCTACTAAAAAAGCTCCACTCGGGCTAATAGTAGGAGCAAGATCTGGTGATAAAACCGGTAATGCCAATCTCGGTGTTTTTGCTCGTAGCGAAGAGGCATGGGTTTGGTTAGACAACTTTTTAACTACTGACAAATTTCAAGAACTTTTACCGGAGACTGCTGATTTGAAAATAGATAGGTATCGGCTTCCGAAAATTTATTCACTTAACTTTGTGGTCCACGGGCTTTTAGAAGAAGGTGTTGCTGCTTCCACTCGACAAGACAGTCAAGCTAAGAGTTTCGGAGAATGGCTTCGTGCCAGAGTAGTGGATTTGCCTGAAGGACTTATTAGATAGTCATGGACTTTGACTTTCCTGCAGACGATGATCCAAGGCGATTAGAAATTAGAGAATGGATATCAAAAAATCCTGACCCAACTGCACAGGAATTGGTCGATGCAGGATATGTCGTGCCACATTGGCCTGAGCCTTGGGGGGTTTCAGCTGAGCCTATACATCAGTTGATAATAGATGAAGAACTCAGAAGAGCGAGAATAAGCCGCCCTGCCAACCCAATAGGAATAGGGTGGGCCGGTCCAACAATTCTGGCTGCCGGAACTGATGAACAAAAAGAACGTTTTCTCCCAAGTATTTTAAATGGTGAAGATTTCTGGTGTCAGTTGTTTAGTGAACTTGATTCGGGTTCCGATCTAGCTAATCTTTCTACTCGAGCTTTTCGTGATGGAGATGAATATGTGGTGAATGGTTCCAAAATATGGTCTAGCGGCGCTCATCTGGCATCATTCGGAATATTAATAGCACGCACCAATCCTGATAAGCCCAAACATCAAGGCATTTCTTATTTCATATGCCCTATGGATCTTCCTGGAATCTCAATGGAACCAATAGTCGATATGACAACCGCCCACTCATTTAACCAAGTCTTTTTTGACGATGTAAAACTTCCAGCTGAACTTTTGGTAGGAGAAGAAGGTGATGGTTGGAGGTTAGCGAGAATGACACTTGCGAACGAACGTGTTTCTTTATCTGCAGGAGGGTCACTTTGGGGTGACGGACCTTCGATGGACACTCTTCTCGACCTGATAAAAGATTCCGGCGGAGAAGATGATCCAGTTATCCGACAACGGTTGATGAATCTATACTGCGAATCTGAGGTACTTAGACTCAACAGGTTGAGGACTTTAAGCGCACGGCTCGCTGGAAAGGTTCCCGGTCCTGAAGCTTCCATCCAGAAATTGATGGCCGACTACCATGGACAAAATGTGATGGAAACAGCTAAAAATCTCTGTAATGCATCAGGGATGATCAAAGGGTCTGGTCCTACTGGAAAAATAGACCCTTCTTTAAGCCATGGTCCCACACAAGTAAATATTGACAAGAGAAACTTTCCTACCACAGACCCTATTTGGCATTTTGGGTTTCTTTTCTCCCCTGCTCTCACCTTAGGTGGAGGAACTTTTGCGGTGCAACGAAATATTGTTGCAGAAAGAGTACTTGGTCTTCCACGTGACATAGATGTTGAAGAAGGTAAAACATGGATGGAAGCTAGAAAACAATGAAAGACGCCCTTCTCGAACAGCACACAGCGAGTATCGACTCCTATTTGAAAGAAATTCGTCCTCCAAAGATGTTTCTTTCAAAGCAGAAAGAAACTGAACTGACTGAGAGGCAACGTAACCTTCTCTCAGGTTTAGGAAAACTTTTTAATGGGGGGTTCGCTAATCTGACAATGGCAGAAATAGCCAAAGAGCTGAACTGTTCTTTAAGAACTCTCTACAGTCTGGCTCCCAGCAAAGAGCAACTAGTTCTAATCGTGATTGAAAGAAATCTCTGGGCAAGAGGAAGAACAGCAATGTCTGCTATATCCCCCAACATGCAACCCTTAAAAGCTATTCGAACATATCTGCAAGCCGCAAATGTGGCAGCTGCTAACACTACAGAAGCTTTTGCTCGAGATCTTCAAACAGTTCCATCTGCTCAAAAACTGATCGAAGACCATAATTCCTACTTGATCTCAATCACCCGCCGACTACTAGACATTGCTATAGAAAACGGTGAGATAGGAAATGTTGACACTGCAGCAATAGCAAGGCTGATGGCAGGGATCGGTCGTGACTTTTCTCGACCTGAGGTGATTGGCTCTTTGAGATCATCACCTAAAGAAGCAGCGGATGAGGCATTGGATTTGATACTTGCAGGACTAACTTCGCAAAGCGAATGAAAATTAAGTCAAGGAAAACACATGAACGTAAATGAAACAATTGAAGATCTGATCGCAGAACAGAAATCGTTAGATAATGTAGTCGCGGAACTGGACAACCGACTGTGGAACACTCCTACTGCTAGCGAAAGGTGGGACGTCGCTGATCAAATCGGACACTTGACTTATTTTGACAATGCAGCTGCTTTGGCTATCACCAATCCGGACAGATTCAGAGCCTCATTTGATGATCTTGTAGCATCTGCGGTAAATGGGAACGAATCATCCGATAATTTCACGCTTGGTGTCTACCGTTCAATGACACCAGAAGCTCTTTTGAGCTCGTGGAGAGAAGGTCGCGAAAATTTGAAAAACGCAGCCTCAACTCTCGAAAATGATAGTCGTGTCATCTGGTATGGTCCCTCCATGGGGTCCAATTCATTTCTTACAGCAAGACTTATGGAAACCTGGGCACACGGACAAGACATTATTGATGCTGTAGGAGGTGAACGTCCTGACACTTCAAGGCTTCGCCATATCGCTCATCTGGGTGCTATAACTCGTGAATGGTCCTACATAAATCGACGTCTAGAAATACCTGAAGGAGAGGTTTACATTTCGTTGACTGGACCGGATGATCAGAATTGGACCTGGGGTCCTTCAGATGCATCAAATTCTGTAGCGGGAAATGCAAGAGATTTCTGCCTTGTAGTTACTCAACGTAGACACTTAGAAGATACTGAACTTGAGATAAAAGGAGATATCGCAAAGGACTGGATGGAACTGGCACAAGCTTTTGCTGGACCTCCGACGGACGGTCCGGTTAGAAGGAGTGAGAAATGAGTTTAGTTGAAACAGAATTTGATGATGGCGTGTTAACCGTGACCCTATCTGATGAGGAAAACCGAAATGCCCTAAGTGTAGGTCTCACATCTGAACTAGCAAGAACTCTAGATGAGGCAGAACTTGACTCTGAAGTCAGGGCAGTTGTCTTGACCAATAGCGGTCGTGTTTTCTGTGCAGGAGCAGACCTGTCAGAAAGATCGTCTAATAAAAGAGGTGATTCTGCGACCAAACCAGTTGATCCTTTAGAGATTTTTGGAAGGTTTAGAAAATCATCAAAACCTTATATAGGAAAGATAGCTGGGCACTGTGTAGCAGGCGGGATGGGTATAGCTGCTGCAATGGATATCTCAATAGCCACAGAAGAAGCTAAATTTGGTTTTACTGAAGTTCGTATAGGGGTAGCACCTGCGATTATTTCTGTGCTTTGCCTTCCAAAAATGCGCCCCTCTGAAGCGAGTGAAGCTTTTCTTCGAGGTAACCGTTTTTCAGCTGCTGAAGCTGTTCGCATGGGACTGATCAACGCTGCAGTACCCGCCGAAGAACTCGACTCAGCAGTTGAAGAAGTAATCTCTGACATTAAAGCCGGAGGTCCAGAAGCAATTGCAGCAGCTAAACAGTTGACATTAAGAGTGCCGTATATGCAAATAGATGAAGCTTTTAGTTGGACCTCAAAACTGTCAGCTGAACTTTTTAAAGGAGAGGAAGCCCAAGAAGGCATGAGAGCTTATTTAGAAAAAAGATCTCCTTCTTGGATAAAAGAACAATCTGATTAAATTGTTTTAGTATGGCATCGTTCCGCCATCCACAGGGAATAGGCATCCTGTGAAATTACGGGCTTCATCTCTAGCAAGCATGACTGCAACAGCAGCTACTTCTTCAACCGTATTTGGTCTTTTTATTGCTGATGGTTGAGTAAACATTGCTGTTGCCTCTTCTAACGTAACTCCCATTGTCTCAGCGGTGGCAGGCATTGACTCGTAGAACATGTCTGTGAGGACCAGACCCGGCAAAATGGCATTAACTGTTATACCAAGAGTTCCCACTTCGTGAGCAGCTACTTTTACAAGACCGTTTATTGCATGTTTGTTAGCCGTATAGTTGCCAACTGTAGGTTTGGCCAACTTTCCTTCCATCGACGACATTGCAATGATCCGTCCTGATTCTTGCGGAATCATATGTGATAATGATTTCCTCATTCCCCAAAAAGTATGGTTTAAATTTAGATCAACAGCATGGTTCCAAACTTCATCAGTCATCTCAGCTATTGGAGCAGCTCCCATAATGCCACCAGCGTTTAAAACAGCAATATCAAGTTTTCCAAAATGCTCAACAGTTCCATCTATTAGTGCTTCAACTTCTGACTGTTTTCCTGCATCACAAGCTATGAAATGAGCATTTTCACCTGCATTCATTTCGTCTAAAGCATTTTGACCTTTTTCCTCAGAACGACCACTAATTACAACTTTGGCTCCTTCTGCAATATAAGCTTCCGCTACCGCACGTCCTATGCTTCTTGTGCTTCCGGTGATAACTGCTACTTTTCCTTCTAATTTTCCCATCTGAATCTCCTAGTTTAGTAAGGCACCTGGCCGCCATCGACGTTTATTAGTGAACCTGTTATACCAGCTCCAGCTTCTGATGCTAGAAGAACTGATACAAGGGCGACATCTTCAACTTCATTTAACCTTTTGATAGCTGAAGGTTCAGCCATCATGTCTAAGAAAGCTTGAAACTCCATACCCAAAGCTTCCGCTGCAACAGGACCTTGTTCGTTCATTACATCCGTCAAGATTCCACCGGGGCACAATGCATTGACTGTTATGCCCATCGTTCCAACTTCATGTGCGACCACCTTTGTAAGACCGTTCAGTCCGTGTTTAGTGGTTACATAATGAGAATTAGTTGGGATAACAGTTTTTCCATACATGGAGGAAATATTGATTATCCGACCCCATTCTTGAGGGATCATGTGTTTCAAAGCTCTTCGCATACACCACATTGGGTGATTCAAATTCCAATTGAGGACATAATTCCAAATCTCATCACTCATTTCTGCTAACGGTGCTGCTTCTCCGCCCCCACCAGCGTTATTTACCATGATGTCAATTTTTCCAAAATGTTCAACTGTTTGGTCTATGAGGCTTTCACACACTTCTTGTTGAGTTACATCACCAGCAATGAAATGCAAACTTTCTCCAGCCCCTACTTCTGAAAGTGCTTGTTCACCTTTTTCAGGACTTCTTCCATTTATTACTACTTGGGCACCTTCGTCTAGAAATGCCTCTGCGATCGCTCTTCCAATTCCACGGGTTCCGCCAGTCACACAGGCAACCCGTCCGTCTAATTCTCCCATGGATCTCCCTCTTATATTTTTATCGGTAAAGCGATAATAACGAGTAAACAAACCTCCCACCGAAGCGGGTAAATACAAAACTAGTTGAATTCAAGACCTTTGAAATCTCCGCTATCACGCCAATCTTTCATCAAATTAAAAAATTCAATTGACCCCCCACCATAAGGAGCTCCTTGCCGCGATTTTTCATTTAAATGACCTTCGTTGTTGTAATAGCCCGGGGTGCATTCGGTGCTTCCTGGTCCTGCTCCAATGGGTGCACGCGCTTTTTGGATTATTGTTTTAACCCACTGTTCTTCAGCTTCTTCCTCAACTTCTACAACTGAATGACCATTATCAAACATATGTTTGATAATGTGTACAGCATTTGTTGATGCCTCTTCCAACAAATGAGGAAAATTAACCGTGAAAGCACCTTGGCTGGGACTAAGCATGAAATAGTTGGGGTAACCACGCGTTTGCAAACCGTGCAATGTGGAAACTCCTTTTTCGTCCCATTTTTCTGTAAGCGTTCTACCATCTTCTCCAACTACTTGACACCCTGCTCGTCTTTCATATCCGGTTCCGACTTCAAAACCTGTTGCAAAAATTATGCAATCAACTTCATACTCTTGTCCCGCTACGACCACACCTTTAGTAGTAATTTCATCTACACCTAACCCACCTGTATCAATAAGGTCGACATTTTCTCTATTGAATGTAGGCAAATATTCATCATCAAAACACGGTCTCTTGCAAAACAGTGCATACCAAGGTTTTAAAGCCTCTGCGATTTCGGGGTCATCAATGTTTTCTTCAACTCGTTTCCTGATTGACTCCATTTTTTCGAAATTTGCCATCTCTAGAACTTCCAACAAATCCATCTCAGGTTGTACAGCGCCCCTTCTGTACATGTCTGCGATATTGCCTATCAAGTCAGTCCAGCAATCATCGACAAGATCAACTTCTTGCGGTACCCCTGATACAAGATTGTTGAAATTTTCCATTCTTTCTTTATGCCAACCTGGTTCTAGAGATTCTGCCCAATCGGGATCCGTTGGGCGGTTGCCTCTGAAATCAACTGAAGATGGGGTTCTTTGAAAAACATAAAGATGCTTTGCCGCTTTTCCTAAGTGTGAAACACACTGGATCGCAGTTGCACCAGTACCAATTACAGCGACACGTTTGTCTCCTAGAAGCATCAAGGGATCTTTAGGCGAACCTCCTGTGTATTCATAATCCCAGCGACTGGTGTGAAACATGTGCCCACTAAACCTATCTATACCCGATATTCCTGGAAGTTTTAGTTTGTGCAGCGGTCCTGAAGCCATGATGACAAATCTTGCTTTCATTTCGTCTTGTCGATCAGTGTGTACAATCCACCTGTTCGTTTCTGTGTCCCATTTGAGTGTCTTTACCTCTGTCTGGAAGCAAACATTTTTGTCTAAATCAAATCTGCGGGCGATTGAGCAGGCATGTTCTTGTATTTCTGGTGCGCTTGCATATTTTTCTGTAGGTATTTTGTCTACTTCTTCTAACAGTGGCAGATAAATATAGGATTCGACATCACATCGAGCTCCTGGGTATTGATTCCAGTACCAAGTTCCTCCGAAGTCAGCTCCTTTTTCGATTAAAACAACATCCTCGATGCCTGCTTTTTTTAAGCTTGCTCCAGCAATTAATCCTCCAAAACCTCCCCCTACAACAACTACGTCCACTTCGCGGCTTTGCGGTTCTCGCCGGAGGAGTTCTCCTTTATTGTTGTCCTTTGCAAAATGCTCAAAAATGCCATCGGCTTCGATGTACTGTTCATTTCCGTCTGGGCGAATACGTTTATCACGCTCAGTCTTGTACTTAGCTCTTAAGACATCAGGATCAAAATCAATTGTTGTCTTAATTTCTGTCATCTTTTTCCAGCTGTCAGTAGATTCCGCTCTTTATTTTACTTCTATTTGAGCGGACGACGAGATTTGAACTCGCGACCCTCACCTTGGCAAGGTGATGCTCTACCAGCTGAGCTACGTCCGCGTAGGCAATCACCCTACCAATCGTCAAGCATTATGCGTTTTACTTATCTGACGAAGATTCAGAATCAGTCATTTCGTCGACATCTTTAGTGCTATTCCAAGGAGGAAAACTTGGATCAACTTGTTTCTCTTTAGGCTTAATTTCTGCAGTTTCCTTGTCTTCGGCTTGGCCTATCGAAGATTTTTTCGGTTTTGTATGCCACCAAAAGCCTAGAGTTCCAACTAGCACCACTCCAGCCAAGATCCTCAAAGTAATAACTATCTGATCGATTCTCTCTTCAGTTGTGTGTCCACTCTCATCAACTTCTGGAGGGATTGTCTCGATTGTCATATTTTGTGCCGAGGAAATATCTAGATCCAAAAAATGTATAAAAATTGAACAAACGGCAACTGCTAAAAAAATTTTTGTCTTGTTCATTTTTTGCGCCCTCATACAAATCGTAGTACCTGTTGACTCTAAAAGGTTTTTTGTAGTGAATGGTTTACATAACTACTTGGTACTGACCTTTGATAGAAAACTTTCTAAATGCACTCCAATTTCTTTTACCGCTAAAAGAAAACCATCATGCCCATCTGGACTGTCGATCATATGATACTCACAATCTCCCCCTGCTTGATTTATTGCCTCTTTTAGCTCTTCCTGCTGGTAAGCGGGATACAAAGCATCTGAAGAAATACTCAAGGTGATGACGGGAACACGGGCGATTCTTTCTAAAGCATTTTTTAAGCTCCCTCTATCACGCTCTAAATCATGCAAATCCATTGCCCTGTTGAGCACCAAATAACTATTGGCATCAAACCTTCTTGCTAATTTCTCTCCGTGATAGTCGAGATATGACTCCACTTGGAATCGGTCCCAAAGACCGTATATGGAACGTGGGTCAACCAGATGCCTTCCAAACCTTTTAGAATAAACCTCTTCACTTCTATAAGTTGTCTGAGCTAACGAACGTGCAATTGCAAGCCCAGCTGTAGGACCATCTCCCGGTGCAGCTCTGTAGTAGTTGCCGCCTCTAAATCTGGGATCCAAGGAAAGAGAGGTTCTTCCTATTGCACTCCAAGCAATCTGTTGGGCGCTAGCCCTCAATGTTGTAGCTAAAGGCGCCAGAGAAGAAACTCTATCTGGGAACATTACACCCCATTCAAGAACCTGCATGCCTCCCATGGACCCTCCGATGACACAGTTCCATTTGTCGATTCCTAGATGGTCAGCTACACGCCTTTGACACCTAACAATGTCTCTTATTGTTATTACAGGAAAATCAGGTCCAAACTGTTTACCGGTTTTTGGGTTAATACTCGCGGGTCCTGTAGAACCTTGACAACCTCCGAGGACATTGACACAAACAATGAAATATTTCTCGGTATCTAATGCACAACCCGGACCGATTAGACCGTTCCACCATCCAGGCGTTGGATGACCTTCCTCAATATCCCCATATGCATGTGAATCGCCTGTCAGGGCATGGCAAACGAGTACCGCGTTATCTGACTTTTCGGAAAGTTCGCCCCATGTCTCGTAAGCCATTTCGATGTGTTCCAGAGTCTCCCCACTCTCAAGCACAAACGGCTGTCCATCAACTACCTTAAGAAAGTTTCGGTTGCCAACACCTTTGTCGATAGACCATGCTCCTGAGGCAGGAATATCATCGCTATATGCACGAGGATGAAAAGGCAAACGTACAGATCTAAGCCTTTTGTTAAAAAATCTTTTTATCCTCATTTTTCCTCCGCGAACAGACCTAAAGTCGGAACCGGCACAGAAAAATAACTACCCGCCGGACACTTCATTGTCTCTCTCGAAACCGCATCCCTGCCTCATGACAAGCGAGCACCTTGGGTGTCCTCCCCAGGTTGCCGGACCCAAATTTGAGCCACTCTTGATGTACTACCATTCTAGAAGAAGCTGAGATACATAATGCACACAGTTAACAAATTTGCTTTTCTCTGGCATTAAATTGCTGCTGTATCAACACTCCATTCAACTAAATTTTTCAGTCGATCATCATTTGAAAACATCTCTACTATCGGCTGTTTAAGTCCAAGTCTTCGCATGAGTTTTCTAATCTCGAGTTCTTCATTCCAACAAATTAAACTCACTACTAACCCACTCTCGCCTGCTCTTGCTGTTCTGCCAGAACGGTGAAGATAAGTTTTCGCATCAGAAGGAGGGTCATAGTGTATTACTGCTTCAACATCATCCACATGTATCCCTCTTGCCGCTACATCAGTTGCTACTAATGCCTTGATTTTCCCCTTGGTGAAATCTTTTAAGGCTTTCTCTCGCTGCGACTGTCTAAGATCTCCGTGTATGGCAGCTGCTGTGACATTTTCCTGCACTAGTTTGGTCGCCAACTTGTCCGCTCCCCATCGTGTTTTTGTAAAAACTATCGTTTTCATTGAAGAATTTATGATTGCAGCTGCTACTTTCACCTGATCCATTTCATGAACGGCAATGAAACGGTGTTGCATTTCTGCAACTGTCACTTCGCGTGAATCAACCTCATGCATTTTAGGATCTTGTTGATATCGGCTGATCAAACCACTTACCATCCCATCGAGAGTTGCTGAGAACAACAGTGTTTGGTGTTCTTGTTCTACTTGACGCAGGATCCATTCCACCTGTGGCATAAAGCCCATGTCTGCCATTCGATCTGCTTCATCTATGACGATCTTCTCGACATTTGTTACCGAAATGTCACCTCTCTCTAATAAATCGATCAGTCTTCCAGGAGTAGCAACTATAAAATCAACTCCTTTTTTTATTGCGTCAATCTGTTTTTCTATAGGTGAACCTCCGTAAATTGCCTTTACCTTCAATTTCCTCTTTGAAGCTAGAGGATCAATTTCTTTACAAACCTGAACAGCCAATTCGCGTGTTGGCACTAAAGCCAAACCTGTCGGCTTTCCTGGTTTCGATGGGGTCAAAAGTTGTACTAGCGGCAGACCAAAAGCAATTGTTTTCCCGGAGCCTGTTTTTGCTTTTCCGCACACATCACGACCTACCAAAATATCAGGAATGGTGATTTTCTGTATTTCAAAAGGTTCGGTAATGCCCAAACTATCCAATACCTCAACTAGGTCTTTTTCTATTCCTAACTCAGAAAATCTCACACTCATATTTCTTTACCTTGGAGATCAAATCTTGACAAAAATTTGATCTTCTTAAATCTCCCTACTCAGTCTGAAAATCACTCAGCTTGTTCTAGTTGAACCAGTTGAAAAGGTTTGGCGAATCCATCAACTGCAACATCACCCAACTCAATTTGAGTCAAATTCATAAGAGGTGAAACTAGTTCTTTTGGTGCTAAGACCTGGCCAGGTTTGGCGCTGTCACAGAGCCTAGAAGCCAAAATAACTTCTCTTCCTACATGATCGTCTCCTTCGATAAGGAGAACCCAACCACGTGCTATTCCAGCTCTTACCGGTAATTCAAAATCTGAATCATTTATTAGAGAATTGATCTCAAGCACCGAGTCAACAGTCTCTTCAGGCTCTACACCGACAAGCATCACACCATCGCCTAACCATTTTGCGATTCTCACACCTCTCTTACTTGCAATATTACGAACTGCATTGCGGAATTCGACCAAAACATCAACTGCCTGCTCATCGCCTGCTTTTTCATTAAAAGCGGTAAAACCTGACAGGTCTATGAAAGCAAAAGTTCTATCGATTCTTCTTGAAACAAAGTCACTGTCCACACAAAGACCGTAGTTCCTAAAATCTCTTTTAGGAACTTATTGAATCAATAGATCTTTGTCGACCAGAAACTGCAACGTATAGGCCTGCGATGATCGCAATAAGGCTCATCCAAATATTTACCCTGATTCCAGCTATCAGAGATGCATTATCAACTCTTAATGTTTCTATCCAAAGTCTCCCAATGCCATAACCAAATATCCAAAGCCCGATTAATCTTCCTGGTTTCAATAAACCTGCACGATCGCATTTGACTAATAGAAAGGCCAAAAGCAGATTCCAAATTGACTCATACAGAAAAGTCGGATGAAAAGTCAACTCGTTGATAAATTCTTTGGGCCTGTGCCGTGCACTTATCTCCAAAGCCCAGGGAAGTTCCGTAGGTTTTCCAAATAATTCCTGGTTAAACCAGTTTCCCCATCGACCTATTGCTTGCGCAACCGGAATAGAGGGAATTACCGCATCAAGAACCTCAGCTGTGTTTATACCTCGCTTTTTGGCTACGAGCACTCCGACGATAACACCGACTATCAAGCCGCCTGGTATCCCTAAACCTCCTTGCCAGATAGCAGGAACATCTTCCCAACGCCCTTGAAATGACCGCCAGTCGGTAATGACATGGTAGAGCCTCGCTCCCACAAGACCAGATGGTACCGCCCAGATCATTATTTCAGAAATATCTTCAGCTTTCCCTCCCTTGGTTTGCCAACGTTTCTGACACCACCAAATTGCAACCAGAACCCCAAGAGCAATCATCAATCCATAAGCACGTAATTCAATAGGACCGACATGAAAGGAACTTGAAGAAGGACTTGGTAAAGAAGCCAAACTAAAAATTTTAACTACCCCTGCTAAACAGAAAAAAGTTCTTCAGGAACTGCGAACAAATCAGAAGACCCAGCCGTGACCGCACCGAGTTGAGCTCGTGTCAAAGGCAACAATTGCTCAGCATAAAAATTAGCGACTGTCATTTTGCTTTTACGAAACTCTGCATCACCGACATTCTCATTACTCATTGCTCCAATTGCCAGACGTGCCAAGAACCAGCCACCAACTAGCTGTCCCAACATTCGAAGATAGGGAGTGGCACCTGAGATGGCTTGCACCGGATCTTCTTTTCCTTTTTCACTAAGCCAACTAGTTGCTTCCTCGACAGCTTGCAGGCTGTCAGCAAGATTTACCCTTATAGTTTCATATTCCTGACCCATCTGATTAAGACTTGCGATGAAATCACTTATCTCGTCCAAGAGGTCTCTCATTACCTTGCCTTCACCCATCCTCAATTTTCTTCCAACCAGGTCAATTGCTTGAATACCATTCGTACCTTCATAGATTGGTGAGATACGCGAATCCCTCAAATGTTGTGCTGCTCCGGTTTCTTCTATATACCCGTAACCTCCATGAACTTGAATTCCTAAAGAAGTCATTTCTACACCTAAATCGGTACACCACGCTTTTGAAATAGGCGTCAACAGTTCGGCTCTGTCTGACGCTATTTGCCTCTCTTCTCCGTCAGGATGGCATTTAGCTACATCCAAAGCAGCAGCATTCGCATAAAGAATACATCTCATTGCATCTGTATAGGCTCTCATGGTTAACAACATACGACGGACATCAGGATGTTCTATTATTAGCGACTGTTCACCCGCTTCAGCTCCTATTGCTTTACCTTGACGTCTTTCTAAAGCAAACGAAGAAGCCTGCTGCAGGGCTCTTTCTGCTACAGCCAAACCTTCAACACCGACACCTAAACGTGCGTTATTCATCATCTTGAACATGTAACGCATTCCTTGATGCTCTTCACCTATCAAGTAACCGATAGCACCATCACCAGCATCGCCGTATGAAATTACACATGTCGGACTTGCATGAAGACCCAACTTGTGTTCAAGCGATAAACAACGGTAGTCATTTCGCTCCCCTAGAGAACCGTCATCCTCAACTAAATATTTTGGAACAATAAAGCAGGATATGCCCTTCGTGCCTGGTGGACTGTCTGGAGTGCGAGCCAATACCAACTGGATAATATTTTCGACTAGTTCATGCTCTCCAAATGTAATGAAAATTTTGGTTCCAAAAATTCTGTAAGTTCCATCTTCCTGTGGAATTGCCTTGGTAGTTAATGCGCCTACATCAGAACCCGCTTGAGGCTCTGTCAGATTCATTGTTCCAGACCACTCACCCGAAACTAGCTTTGGTAAAAAGATTTCCTTTTGGGTCTCGTCGGAAAAAGTGTGTAAACAGTCAATTGCACCTGCAGTCAACATGGGACCCATAGACCAAGCTCTACTGGCAGTTGCTAGCAACTCTGTTAAAACAGTGTGAATGGCCAGTGGAAAACCGCCTCCTCCGTAATCTGGGTCTTGTGAAATAGCCCCCCAACCAGCATCAACAAAGTGGTTCCACGCTTCACCAAATTCTTCCGGCATGGTAACTACACCATCTGTTACAGAACACCCTTCTTTGTCACCTATTTGATTGACAGGTGATACAACTTCAGCAGCGAAACGTCCAAGTTCTTCAAGAACTCCATCTATCGTCTCTTTGTCTACATGTTCGTATTCAGGAAAATCACATAAAGCACCTATATCACTGATTTCATTCAGGACTAGGCGAATGTCGTTAATAGGAGGTTTATAATCAGTCATATTTTAAGGCTAGCGAACTTGAGGTAAGACCCGCTGTTCGCGCATTATCCGTTTGCTGCTTTCATTTCTTTGTGAGGAGCATGTATAGGAACAACTTGACGTTCCGGACCTGAATCACCTTCTAACCAGTGTTGTCGACAACGAAGCTCATACGTAACCTTCTGATCTTCGGGATCATCCACTACTACTAGATCGCCGTCATAAACTTGTTTGCCCTCCACAAGTCTCGCATTGTGAGTCGCTCGACGTCCGCACCAGCATCGTGCTTCTACCTGAACTTCGATTCTCTCATCAGAAAGCTCCAAAAGCCTTCTGGTTCCTTCAAACAATTCCCCTTGAAATGAAGTCAGGAGTCCGAAGGCATAAACTTCTGCTTCTAACTCGTCCACGACACGAGCCAATTGTTCAATTTGATCGACTGAATAGAACTGTGCTTCGTCACAAATCATGTAATCAAGAGACCCATTGTTTTCTTTTTCTTTCAAGGCAAACTCATAAAGATTGAAACCTGGAGAAACTTGCACCGCATCGGCAGAAACTCCCAAAGCACTAGAAACCTTCCCACCTGCTCTATCTAACTGACTGCAAAGAATTCCAGTAAGACCCCTCGCAGAAAGATTATGGTGAATCTGCAAGGCTAAAGTACTTTTCCCTGACCCCATGGTTCCAAAGGAAAAACGTAAAGCCGCCATCAGAAACCAACGTAAGAGAGAATTGTTGAAACTGGATTTATATTCATTGAATTACTTATACCTATTTTCTAAACCTGATTAGGATAGTAATGAAATATTCAGACAATAACTAAACCTGCCTTGCAGAATCACAAGAAATTAAGATCTGTGTTAAGGAACTTCAGAAGAAACAGTCTCCAATAGACCTAAAGTCTTGGTTTTCACCAAAAATTGCCGTTTCGAAATCAGAAATTCTGCGTACGAGGATACTGTCAGTGTATGAAGCAGATTTTTCCTTATGAAAGTGAAGTGGACCCAATAGAGGTTTATAACAATGACATCAGGGAAACCTTTGAATCGAGGCCTTGGATTCTGCTTAATATGGTCAATTCAGTTGATGGCTTTATCTCCTTTGAAGGAAAAGCAGCAGGTTTGAGCGGACCTGCAGACAAAAATATCTATCAAATCATCAGAGGGCTAGCCGATATCATTCTCGTGGGTGCCGGAACAATCAGAACTGAAAACTATAAAGCTCCAAGAACACCCGAAGGCACTTTGGCTGAGTTTCGTGAATCTAGGAATCAGGAAAAACGACCAAGAATTGCTGTTATTTCTGGAGAGCTCAATCTAGATCCAGAAATGGGTCTATTCGCAGAAAACCATCCTGAAGACAAACCTCCTCTCATTTACACGAAAAATGCGTCTCTTGAAAAAAATGGTTCTCTTTTTTCCTCTTCTGCTGAGGTAATTGGCTTTCAAGAAGACGAGTTGAATATTTTGAAAATTGTTGAGAATCTCTCAAAGCAGAAAGCGAAAATCGTGGTCTGTGAAGGTGGTCCCAGCCTTAACGCTCATCTGCTAGCAGCGGATGTGATTGACGAATTCTGCTTAAGTATCTCACCTAGAGCAGTAGGAGGAGAAATTTCCGCACCGCTATTGGAACAACCCGTCGACTCTCCTACAGCACTATCCCTGGACCGAATAATTCTTGAAGACGAATTTCTGTTCTGCAGATACCTGACAGTTAGATAAAAGTTTTATAAACCTCTCTCAAAAACAATTCGTTGACCTGGTTGAAGTTGTGAACCTCCAGTTACTTTTGCAAGTCGATCAACGGTGTGCCGAATATCTGTACCTTTCGGGTTGAATTTGTCGGCTATTTCCCAAAGAGTGTCGCCTGGTTGCACCACATATACGACAGGATTCCCTGCAGCTTCTACTATCGAACCTCCAGGAACACCATGAATTCGACCAATAATTTCATTAGCTAGTAAAACGGTTAAAAATAAAAATATTCCCACTATTGCTAAAACTGCTAAACGTCGGCGTCGATAAACCTCTTGAGGTAGAGGTCTTGCTGAATAGCTATTTAGCTTGACTTGAGGAATTTCGTAGGAGTTATAAATGACCGCTGTATTCATGTATATATCCTTTCAAGAGGGTGTGACATAGCTTTTTTTTCCTGAAAAACAAGGAAATACTTGACAAAGAACGTTTGTTCGGGGAACATATGTGCGTCGTACAAGTGTTCGATCATGATACTATGTTATCGAACATTTGTTCGATTGCAACTAAAAAAGGCTTTTTATTATGAATGAAAATTCCCTGACACAACGTCAGATTCAAATACTCGAATTCATTGACAGCGAATCTAGAGAGCGTGGATTTCCACCATCAGTACGTGAAATTTGCAAGGCGGTGGGACTCACTTCTCCTTCCACAGTTCATGCACATCTCGCCACCCTGCAGAAATTAGGCTATTTACGCCGTTCTGATCCTGGAAAGCCTAGAGCCATAGAAGTTTGCTTTGACCCGATAAGCGGTGCTGCCGTGGATCGTGGAGCTGTGCAGCATGTTCCTCTCGTTGGTGATGTTGCGGCAGGCACCACGGTCTTCCGACAAGAAAACATAGAGGAATCACTGCCTCTACCTGCTGAGTTCACCGGTGATGGCAATCTTTTCATGCTCAGAGTTAAAGGTGACTCCATGACGGGTGATGGGATACTTGATAACGACTATGTGGTAGTTAAAGCTGAAACCTCTTCTAGTTCCTCAAACGAACTTTTGGTTGTTGAATTACCTGAAGCAGATGGAACCGTAGGAGTGAAGCGTCTAAAACGAGAAGGCGACAAGGTTATAATCCGTTCTTCGAATCCAGATTACTCAGATGTTAAATATAAGGCAGATGAAGTGAGCATTATCGGCAAGGTCGTAACCGTTCTAAGAAAGATTTAAATCTCTTATTAAATTTGTTTAACTAGTCACCTTCTAAAACTCTTTTGATTGCTGAAAAAGTAGCGTTTAAGTTGTCGCGCTCTATTCGCTCATCAGTGGTATGGGCTAGAGTTGCGTCGCCGGGACCAAAATTTATCGCTGGAATTCCCTGCTCAGAAAAAAAAGCTACGTCTGTCCAGCCTAATTTTGCTCGGGTTTCAACTCCTGCACCTACCGACGCTAGAAGAGGGTGATCTAAACCAGGTGCCGCAGCAGGTGCCATATCAACAACCTCAAGTGAGTCGTCTGACTCCATGAACGGTGAAAGAAACTCTCTGACATGGTTTTCTGCTTGAGATGAATCACGATCTGGTGCGTGCCGATGATTTATTAGTAATGTCGCAGAATCAGGAACAACATTTCCTGCTATTCCCCCTTCAACACCAACCACTTGCAGCGCTTCACGAAATTTACATCCCTCTATCACTGGTTCTCTGTATTCATACTTTTCTAAAGCATTAAGAACGCCACCGAGTCTATGCACAGCATTTCTGCCCATCCACGGTCGCGCTGAATGCGCCCGTACACCTTTGAAAGTAAGTAGAAACCTCATTGTTCCCTGACAGCCCGCTTCGACCAAAGCACCTGTCGGCTCCCCTAAAATTGCCGCATCACCATTTAATAGTTCTGGTGCTTCGGTAAAAACCTCTCTCAAACCGTTATGTTCGCTTGCCACTTCTTCACGAGCATAAAAAACCCATGTTGCATCTATTGCATAATCTGAAACAGATCTGGCAAGTTCGAGCATTACGGCAATGCCACCCTTCATATCTGCACTTCCTAGACCCCAACATGTATCACCTTCAATTCTGGATCCAGATTCTGTATCTCCGGGGACTGTATCTGTGTGACCAGCCAAAATGAGTCTTTGTTCTTTACCGAAATTAGTTCGTGCAATCAAATTATCGCCTACACGATCTAATGAAAGATGAGGCATTGAACTGAGTTCTTTCTCAATCAGGGAAACGATTCGACTCTCCTCGAAACTCACAGAGGGGATATCAACCAGTTCTGCAGTTAATTCCAAAAGGTCACGCATGGCAACACCATCCGATACTCAAGTTGTAACTCCATGTGTGCGTAAAACTTCATTCAGGGTCGACTTATCATGTCTTTCTCCTGGCTCTAAATACCTGACAACCAAAACACACGGCAATCCGAAAGTGCCTCCGCTGAATTCCCGCTCACGACTTGCTTGGACAGCTACACACCATGGTGGAACAACTCCCCTACTTATCTCTTCACCGGTTTCAGCTTCAATGACTGGTATAGAACCAGTTAAAACGGCCCCTGCTCCAAGCACTGAGCCTTCACCCACAGAAGCCCCTTCTGCAACTATGCATCTACTGCCTATAAGGCACTCATCACCAATAAAAACTGGAACGGCATTGGGTGGTTCCAGAACACCACCAATGCCCACACCGCCGGAGAGGTGCACATTTTTACCTATTTGCGCGCATGATCCAACTGTTGCCCAAGTATCAACCATCGTGTTTTCGCCTACATAAGCTCCGATGTTTACGTAACTGGGCATCATTACAACCCCTGGCGCTTGATAACTCCCCCACCGGGCGGATGCACCCGGCACGACTCTTACGTGACGTTCAGAATAATCTTTCTTCAAAGGTATTTTGTCGACAAATTCGAAGGGACCTACCTCCTGAGTCGACATTTCAGATTGACGGAAAAGCAATAATATTGCAAGTTTCAACCATTCATTTACCTGTACACCGTTTTCAGGGTCATAGACAGCTACTCTCTCTTCACCGGTATCCAGCAAATTAATAGCACTATGAATCAGCGAATTAGCTTCCAAATCCCCAATTGCCAATTCTTCTCTTTTTTGCCAGATATCTTCTATCTCTTTGGCTAAATCGTTCATACCTGAGATTACCTCTTAATCTCGAGTTAGGAAGCAAGTTTTTGCTAAACCCCTGCTCTTTGCGCTAATAATTCGATTCGATCGTCCGCAGCTACAGCGGCAACTCTTATATGACCTTTACCTTGATCGCCAAAGAACTCCCCAGGAGTGACAACCATTCCGATATTTTTTGCCAACATTTCTACTAGACCCCATTCATCGACATCAGGCGTCTCTATCCATAAATAAAAAGATCCTTTCGGCATAACTGCTTGGATTCCCAGAGATCTGAAAATTTCAATCAATTTGGAAAGTCTCTCGAAATACAACTTTTTCTGGATTTCAACATGTGTCTGGTCACTTAAAGCTGCTATCCCAGCCATTTGTGCTGGTCCGGGAAGCATAAAACCTTGATGTTTTCTAACTTCACGCAAATACCCGACGATTTCCTCATCCCCTGCATAAAACCCAACCCTCATCCCAGCCAAATTTGAACGCTTAGAAAGAGAGTGAACCGCTATTACACCTTTCTTGGTTTCTTGAAGAATCGACTTAGGGTCACTGTCCCAAGTGAATTCCACATAACACTCATCTGAAATGACAGTCACTTCATTTGCTCTACCCCACTCGGCTGTCATTGCTAAATTCTCAATAGCTCCTGCAGGATTACCTGGACTATTAACCCATAGGCAAAGAGCCCGTTCGATATCTGCCTCATCGATTCCTGAAAGGTCAATCCGCCAGTTGTCATCAACTGGAACTGCGACAGAACGACAGCTAGCCAATTGTGCCCCCATCAAATAAGAAGGATATGAAACTGCTGGATACAAAACAGTGTCTTTAGCGGGAGTGCGAAGTTTAAGAAGCGAGGGTATGCCAGTAACAATCTCCTTAGTCCCGATGCACGCCCCTATAGAAGTTTGGGGAATTTCAACTTGAAGAGATCGATTCAACCATTCAGAAACTGCCTTGAGGAAATCATCACTTCCAACTGAAGCGGGATAAGGGCGTGCTGATTCAATACTCGAATCGGAAACAAAGGCTTTGCTGACTATTTCAGGCACTGGATCACATGGAGTTCCTATCGACAAATCCACAGCACCACCCGGTAGGGACTCAGCTGCAACTCTAAATTCATTAAGTTGTTCATAGGGGTACGGAGGTGGAACGAACATTTCCTTTACTTCATCTTTCAAATCTCTGAGGGATCCAAGTCAGTTTGAAATTGCTCAAGCCTGCCTATAGAGCTTTTATCCGCCCGAACTTCAATAATCCAATTAGATTCCTCTAAATCTTCTTTCATTACAAAACCCTCTCGATGAGCCATCGCCCTTATATCACCTCTATCGAACGGAACCTTTAATGTAATTATTCTTTCTGATTTTCTAAGCAAGAACGCTAATTTGTTTAATAATTCTTCTATACCTTCACCAGTTGAAGCAGAAACAGACACACAGTTCTCATCTCTTTTGAAAAGTTTTTGATCCACGCCTTTTGACTGGTCAATTTTATTGAAAACCATCAACTCGGGTACTTCAGAAGCCCCAATAGCACTCAAAACTTGTCGCACGGCCATTATGCATCCTTCCGGATCTGGGTCTGAAACATCAGTAACATGCAATAACAAGTCTGCTTCAACCACCACATCTAAAGTTGCTTTAAACGCCTCGACCAATTGGTGAGGGAGATTCCTCACAAATCCGACCGTGTCAGTTAGATAGACTGCCTCACCTCCAGGTAGTTGCATCCTACGAGTTGTGGTGTCGAGAGTTGCAAACAAACGATCTTCAACTAATACTCCAGCGTCAGTGAGCCTATTTAAAAGTGTAGATTTTCCAGCATTCGTATAACCAACAATCGCTACAGACCTATTACTTGTCTTAGATCTGGCCTTTGACTGAGTCGAACGATGTCGACGCAACTTGTTGATATCTTGTTCTAAGCGACGAACACGACGCATAAGTCTTCGTCGGTCAACTTCCAACTGAGTTTCTCCTGGGCCTCTTGTTCCTATCCCTCCAGCTTGCTGACTGAAATCACGACTTGATTTTCTTAGTCGAGGTAATCGGTAACGTAATTGCGCAAGCTCTACTTGAGCTTTGCCTTCTAAACTGCTTGCATTCTGAGCAAAAATATCAAGAATGACTGCTGTCCTATCAAGGGCTGAACGTTTTAATATTCCTTCTAAATTTCTTTGTTGAGCGGGTGTTAACTCATTATCGAAAACAACTGTGTCTGCATCATACTCTTCAGAAACAGCACGTATTTCTTGAGCTTTACCATTACCCACGAAAGTGGCCTTATCTGGAGTCTGTCTGTTTTGCACTATTTGAGCAACAGTATCTGCTCCTGCTGTATCGACGAGTCTTGCTAGTTCTTCAAGAGATGACTCTGTAATTTCCCTATCTACACCTTCCAATGACACACCTGCCAGAACAATTCGTTCTCTGAATGAGCGATCGATTAGACCGCGTTCTTCACCTGCAAACTCACCGAAACCTCCTCTATGGGTTTCTTCACTATCAAATTGATCGTCACTAAACGATCTACCCATCACCCACCTGATGCCTATCTATAAAGGTAGTTAGACCTGAAAGTTTTATCGATTGACCCATATCAACGATTCCGCTTCCTCCTGACATATGGACATTAACTCTGGCTTCAACCTGCCCCCACTTTGAAGCCGCAAAAGCCGATGCACATGCTCCTGTTCCACAAGCTTCTGTAAGACCAACTCCACGCTCCCATGTTCTTATTCTTATATTAGATGGGTCGTCGATTTCCAGTAAGTGCACATTGATACCAATAGGCGATGCAATTTCATTTTCGCGAACAGCAAACTGCTCTAAATCAACCCCATCTATATCCCTTACTTCTGCAACCAGATGAGGATTACCTACATCTACTTTTGCAGCTCTTAGAATTTTGAATTCTTGCTCGAATTGGTCGGAATCAAGATTCTCTGAAATAGAGGCTTCCCCAATTTCAGCTGTCACCAACATTTCATTTTCATTCAATAACTCTTCAATTTTTAACATTCTCAACCCAACATCTGTTTCAACATAAAAAGTTATGTCTTCAAGTTTCGATGCCATCGATAAAGCCTGAGCAAAGCATCTGAGACCATTGCCGCTAAGTTCCGCGCGCCCTCCGTCCTTATTAAAAAGATGGAATCGATTAACAGCATTCGACTTTTCAGAGGAAGGAGTACCAATTATCAGACCATCAGCACCAATCCCTTTCTCAGGGTCACAATATTTTTGAGCTAATCCAGCCGGATCTTCTGGTAGATCATCTAAAAAGGAAATTAGAAAAACATTTCCAAGCCCATGGTGCCTTGTTAATTCCATGTAGCTAGTTTCACAGAAAATACCTGACTTTTACACTTCATTAAAAGTATTTTGTCCAATTGCATCAAATCTCTTGATCACTTGATCAAGAACTTCAAGGGGTTCATCTGCAACATCCAGCCATTCGATCCTAGGATCCCTTCTAAACCACCTCTCTTGACGTCTAGCAAAACGTCGTGTTGATGAAATAGCTGAATCGATTGCATCTTCAAGGGTGCATTCCCCATTTATATAAGAAATTATTTCTTTATACCCGAGAGCTTGAGATGCCGTTTTTGAAAGCTCTTTACCCCCGTCACTCAAACTCCTAACTTCCTCGACGAATCCCTCTTCTATTTGCCTTTGATACCTTTTAGCGATCCTGTCGTCATTCAACTCTCTAGGGAGCCTTATCCCTATCTGCGTGAAAGGAGAAAGTGGATAAACGTCAAGACCAGGTCCAAAAGAAGAAAACGGACGACCACTTCCCAGAGTGACTTCAAGCGCTCTTACGATACGTCTACGGTTGCCTGATTCTATTTTTTCAGCCGCTACTGAATCCAAATCTTTCAATTTTTCATATAAAAAAGAAGTTTCTTCTATTGACTCTATTTCATCTCTGACATCCAAGAACCTAGGAGGTACTTCCAAACTGTCAACAATCGCTCTGACATGCAACCCTGTTCCGCCTACCAAAACTGCTCTATGACCCCGTTCTGAGATTGCCTCTAGAGACTCTTTAACTGCAACTTGAAAAAGCGGAAGAGCAAAGTCCTCCGAAGGATCAACGATATTTATTACATGATGGGGCACTTCCTCTTGCTCGGCCATAGTTGGAGTTGCAGTGCCTATATTCATCCCTCTATAAATTGCCATCGAGTCGATAGAAACTATTTCCACCTCCGGTCGAAGGCGTGCTAACTCAATCGCCAGTGATGATTTTCCTGAAGCAGTAGCACCTACTAAAAACAAACTTCCGTTTAGAGTAATACCTTCATTTTCTTCAGGCACTTTGCTCAGCCATTACGGGTATACGTTTACGATGTGTGGGAACAGCGATTACTTCTCTCAACTCACCAACCAGGTAGTTATAGGTCGCATCCGTAACTTCAACTTGGGCGTAAGTTCCAGATTTAAGTTCTGCATGTGATTCCAAATGAAGAACCTTATTCTGTCGTGTTCGAGCTGTAATTAAATCTGTCCCTTTCTTAGACTTACCTTCAACTAAGACTTCCTCCATCCGACCAATACGTTCTTTGTGTTTTAACAAAGCAGATCTATTTACAAGATGTCTCAAAGTCTCATAGCGTCTCACAGCCACATCATGGTCTATAAATTTAGAATCCATCTCCGCTGCTGCAGTACCAGGTCGTTGAGAAAAAATAAAAGTATATGCCGAATCAAAAGAAGCTTCCGCAACTACCTCGAGGGTGTCTTCGAAATCATCTTCAGTTTCGCCAGGAAAACCGACAATCAGATCTGTTGTTACTGACAGATCTTGAATCTCACTACGCGCTTGCTGCACTTTTGTCAAAAATCTTTCACCCGTATAACCACGATGCATAGCCGACAAAATTGAATCGCTGCCCGATTGCAGTGGAAGATGCAAATGCTCACAGACACTTCCTGTTGTGGACATTGCATCTACGATTTCTAAGGTCAAGTCTTTAGGATGTGGACTTATAAAACGAACTCTTTGAATTCCTTCAATGGAACCAATGCTTTTCAATAAGTCACCAAAAAGTGGTTTAATCCTGCGATTTTCGTCATTAGCCCAAAGTGATCCTGCCTGATAAATATCAAAATCAGAAAGATTGTTTCGTTTCAAATTCTTTGTCAAATCACGACCATACGAATTGACATTTTGACCAAGCAAAGTGATCTCAGTCACTCCTTGTAATGCAAAATTCTTAGCCTCATCCAACAATTGGCCGAAAGGTCGACTGAGCTCTGGTCCACGCACCGAAGGTACTATGCAGTAAGTGCATGTATTATCACAACCAATTTGAATCGTCATCCAAGCCCGATGGTCTACCTCTCTTCTAATGGGAAGAGCAGAAGGAAAGGCCTCATAATCACCCTCAACTATCTCTTCTAGGATCTCGATTACGGGTCCTTCATTTTGAGATTTTTTCAATAGCTTTACTGCATTTTGGACATTATGAGTTCCAAAAACGACGTCAACATGCTTAGCTCGCTTTTGAATTAACTCACGATCTTTTTGTGCTAAACAACCTCCAACTGCTATTTGAAGTTCAGGTCTCTCAGATTTCAAGGTTTTCAAATTCCCTAAGGCGCCATAGAGGCGATTATCAGCATTTTCTCGTATGCAACAAGTATTCAGTACTATTACATCTGCTTCCTCTTCTGAGGCAGCAGGAACCATGCCATCGGCTTCTAACAAGCCGGATATACGCTCACTGTCATGTTCGTTCATCTGGCACCCGTAGGTGCGCACCGTATACGTTCGGCGCCTCATACATTAAGGCTAGGTCAAGTTACTGAAACTTACTAAGAAACAAGCATTGATTTAATTCTTGAACAAAGATGTTTTACTCTTCAAGTTCGATCGGAAGGTCGTCAGTTTCTGTGAACTCGTCCACCAACTCACCATTTTCATCAACTGTTTCTTTTAAATCCTCGTTTTCCGGCATGGCCTCACGCCAAACCCGATCAGTTATTTCGACCATGACTTCAGGATTTTCAGCAAGGAAGCGTTTAGCGTTCTCCCTTCCTTGACCAAGTTGTTCACCCTCATAGGTATACCAGGCACCTGATTTCTTGACTATGTCAAGATCAGCGCCGAGATCTATAACTGAACCTTCTCTACTAATTCCTGCGCCATACATAATGTCAAATTCAGCTTGACGGAAAGGTGGCGCACATTTATTCTTTACAACTTTTACTCGTGTGCGGTTACCCACTATTTCAGTTCCATCCTTGATCGCTTCTATTCTTCTTATATCAAGACGAACTGAAGAATAAAATTTCAGAGCTCGTCCACCAGGGGTCGTTTCCGGAGAACCGAACATTACACCAATTTTTTCACGCAATTGGTTTATGAAAATACAGATTGTCTTCGACTTATTTAGATTCGAAGTCAACTTTCTAAGCGCTTGAGACATTAAACGAGCCTGTAGGCCTACATGTGTATCACCCATATCCCCCTCTATTTCAGCTCGAGGAGTTAATGCTGCTACAGAATCGATTACAACCACGTCGAGAGCCCCTGAACGAATAAGCATGTCTGCAATCTCAAGTGCCTGTTCGCCTGTATCTGGCTGTGAGATTAATAATTCATCTACATCCACACCAATTGCTTTAGCGTAAACAGGGTCCATTGCGTGCTCTGCATCTATATAAGCGCATATCCCACCATTCCTTTGGGCTTCGGCTACAACATGTGTAGCTAATGTAGTTTTTCCAGAACCTTCAGGACCGAAGATTTCGGCTATTCTGCCCCTAGGCATTCCACCTATTCCAAGAGCAAGATCAAGAGCCAAAGCTCCTGTCGGAACACTTTCTACGGACATGGAACCTTTATCGCCCATTTTCATGACCGCTCCTTGCCCAAATTGCTTTTCAATCTGACCTAAGGTGTTATCGAGGGCTTTTACTCTTTCATTGTTATCAGCTGCTCGTGCATCAAAATTAGCCTGAGCGTCTTGAGTCTTTGTTCCCTTACCCGCCTTACTCATCTTATTTCTCCATTCATTTCCATTAACTACTTCTTTAAATAGAACTCCCGCATATTACGAAAAAGCCGTAATCTGCTTTGATTAACAATAAGAAACCGGTGTGACAGTTCTTATAAACAGCTATTAAACCGTGCTAATAACATAAGCGTAATTGCGAACATGTGTTCGTTGCAAGCATTTCGTGAAATTTTTTATTAAATGACACTTTCTTTGGTAACTTTTCCCTATGACTTCAAATGACGAGAAGCCCAATACTGACAGAAATTCCCTTAAAGAACGATTATCCGAAATGTCATACCACTGCACTCAAGAAGCTGGCACTGAACCGCCTTTTACAGGGATTTATACAGATGAAAAAACCCAGGGAACCTATAAATGCATCGTCTGTAATGAGAACCTTTTTCACAGTCGAGAAAAATATGATTCCGGTAGTGGTTGGCCCAGCTTTTGGAGTCCCATTGACGAAAATTTGCTGGAAACAAAAATTGACAACAGTCATGGGATGCAAAGAATCGAAGTGGCATGTTCATCATGCGGAGCTCATCTGGGACACGTTTTTCCTGATGGTCCCCAACCCACAGGGCAACGATTTTGTATTAACTCAGCCTGTTTGCAGTTGATGCCCGACTGATACATCAAGGCTTGCTAATTTGTAGAAAATTTTGAGAATCTACTGAAGTGACTCAAGACGCTTACGAAGAGCGTTTAATACTGTGATTACAGTAAATTGTCTTACTTGGGTCCTGTCAAAAGGGAAAACAACCTTAAACGATTCTACTTGACCTCCTATATTGCTGGCCATCCAAACAGTTCCTACTTCCTGTCCATCGTGTGGAGAAGGACCTGCCACTCCAGTTGCAGCAACTGAAACATCAGCTCCAAAAAGTTTGCAAACCCCCAACGCCATTGCTTCTACTGCCTCTTGACTGACAACCGGCACATCCTTGGAAACATCTAGCAAAGAATTTTTTAAATCACCTTCATAAGCGACTATTGACCCTATATACGAATCACTTGATCCGGGAACTTCAGTCAGTCTGGTTCCAATCATTCCTCCGGTAAGTGATTCCGCAGTAGCGAAAGTTAGTGACTGAGACCTAAGCAAATCCAGAATCACTGACTCCATGGTCGCATCATCAACCGCGAAAATATAATCCCCTATCAAGCCTCGTAAAATATCCTCTTCACTATCCAAAAGTAAATCTGACTTTTCTCTATCAGTTGCTTTAGCCGTTATTCGCACCTTTACACCTTCTATACCACTTGCCTGGAAAGCAAGGGTTAATTCACCATCATCGTCGAGTCTCTCTATTTCCTCTGCCAGATCTTCTGCGAGACCCGATTCAGAGTGGCCCCAAGTTTTGAGAACTCTTGACCTTATTACCGAAGTCACGCCTGATCGTAAAACAAGGTCGGGGATAACGGTCCCTTCAAGCATTAATTTCATCTCTGATGGGACACCAGGGACAACATAAATCACTTTTCCCTCTTCCATCGGACATATCAAACCTGCGGCAGTGCCCGGCATCTCTGGAATCGGCAGAGCACCAACAGGAATATCAGCTTGTTTTAAATTATTGTCCGGCATCGATCTTCCGCGGTTAGAAAAACGTTCCCTGATCCGCTCAACTATCTCCAAGTCTCTTTCAAGCTGCACTCCCATCAAGTCAGCTACAACTTGGCGAGTTAAATCATCTTGTGTTGGTCCGAGACCACCCGTAACTATCAGGGCATCCGCTCTTTCAAGTGCGTCTCCAAAAGTTTTTGACATTCTTTCTGAGTTGTCACCTACAACGGTTTGAAGATAACAATCGATACCTGCTTCTGCTAAACGTTCTGAAATCCAAGCTGAATTAGTATCAACTATCTGACCGAGAAGAATCTCAGTTCCGACTGCAACTATCTCACAACGCATGGAAAAACCTTATTCACCTGTACTGCTAGTCGCAAGAATGCCATCCATCAGATATTGAATCCCTGTAACAACAGTAAACACAACAGCTACCCAGATACCGAAATCGACGACCCATTGCGACTCTTCCAATGGAGGCATCACAGCAATCATTAGGGCAATACCTTGAATGCTTGTTTTCCATTTTGCAGATTTACGGGCTGGGATTGCCAAACCTTGTCTTGCCACCTGCAATCGATAAAGAGTAATGAAAATCTCTCTACCAGCAAGAATTAAAACAGGCAAAAGCTGAAACCTTTGAACATCCACTAAACATAACGCTGTACCTATAACTACAACCTTGTCTGCGAGGGGATCAATGAAAGCACCCCACTTGCTTACAGTCCCTCGCATTCGAGCGAGATGACCATCCAAAACATCTGATGCCGCCAAAGTGAAACCCCAAAAAACTGCCATCCAAGAAGTTCCGAGACTCTCATCTGCGTTCAAAACTGCTAAAAACAGCAAAGGAGAAAGCAGCAACCGTGCAAGGGAAACCAAGTTCGCAGGGCTTACAACAGTAGCCAATGGGTGTCTGGAAGTTTCGTCTCGATAATTCAAAACAAATCCGCCTCCAAGTCTGGTCCTGTAGCTCCTTTTACAATCAAATCAACAAACTCCCCCACTTTGCAAGAATCCGGGACAGAAACAATCCCATCTATCTCTGGCGCCTCTCGATATGTTCTTCCAACACCAAATGAATCAACAAGAACAGAAACCTTTTCACCGATCAGAGCGTCTCTTTTCGAGGCGGTTATCTCATCTTGTAAGGAACCAAGTTCTTTTAATCTCTCCACAATTAACGATCTATCAACTTTCCCATCAAGATCTGAAGCATAGGTACCTTCCTCATTACTGAAAGGAAAAAACCCACACCAGTCCAAACGCATCTCCTGAATAAATTCAATCAACTGATCGTGATCTTCTTCAGTTTCCCCTGGGTATCCCACGATGAAATTTGAACGAAATACAGCTTCTGGGCAATTTTCTCTGATTCTAAATATCAAATCCCTAAATCGTGCATCACTACCCCAACGTTTCATCTTTCTAAGAAGAGGTGGTGAAACATGCTGTAAAGAAAGATCGAAATAAGGGACTGTTAAACAACTGATTACGTCTATAAGACGCTGATTTAATTCTGATGGATAGAGATAAAGAAGCCTCACCCATTCAACTTTTTTAACAATTTCCTCTATCAAGGGAATTACTGACTTCTCGCCAATACCTTGATCTCTTCCAAAGGCTGCAAGATCTTGAGCAACAAGAACTACTTCCTTTACCTCTAATGCATCAACCTCTTCGATGATCGAACTAATTGACCTACTTCGTTGTGGTCCTCTGAAAGACGGAATGGAACAATATCCACATGCCCTATCGCAACCCTCCGCTATCTTAAGATACGCCCATGGCTTTCCAGAAGCAGGGCGAGGAAGGTTCAAAAGATCCAATTCAGGAACATCAGCTTTCCTAGTCAAAGAAACTGGAACACCAAAGCCTGCTACATGGTCGACTTCTGGAAGCGAATCCTGCATTTCCTTTCCATATCTCTCGGCCATGCAACCGGTTACAACAATTTTGCTTTCTTCATTTCGAAGTTCAGCAATATTTAAAATCGTCTCGATAGATTCTTCTCGAGCTTCTTCAACAAAAGCACAGGTATTGACAACTATTAGGTCTGCATCGTTCAAATCATCCGTGGATTTCATCCCTTCTGCAAATAACGTCCCTGCGATTTTCTCTGAATCAACTTCGTTTTTTGGGCAACCAAGGGTAACAAGATGAAATTTTGAACCTATTGACATTATTTCAGGCTAGACGCAAAGAAAGCTAAGAATCGATCAACCGGCAAGAGTTCTTATCATTTGCAAGAACAAAAGTGCATAAATAAGCAATAAGGGTAAGGAGTTCCACTTTGAAATTGCTATTGGTTTTCTCATCATCCAGAAAGCGAACAGGCACAGAAGACACATACCTATTAGAACCGAACCATCCATAAAAGGCTGTTCTGAAGATCGCCCCAAACCTGCATGGGAAATCATTATTGCACTTCCAACACCCAAGCTATTGAAAATGTTTGACCCAAAAAGGTTTCCTATAATCAATCCCCATTCCCCTCTGCGGGCTCCCACTAATGAAGTAACCAACTCTGGCAAGGACGTTCCGATTGCGACTAATGAAAAACCTATGAAACCACCTTCCCAACCGAATTCGTTTCCTATCGAAACCGCTGAACTTACAATCCAGCGAGGCGACAAAACTGTCAACAAAAGACCTATGAACATGACAATAATTTCCCTAGATAAAGACCAACTATGTTTTCTTGGAGGATTGGGAGGAAACACGCCTGATCTTCGGAAATAACGGAAAATTAGATAATTGGTTAAACAAAAAAACAGAAAAAGTGCGATACCCGATATTGCAGAGTCCAAATTAAAGTACACAGCAGCAGCGAAAAGCAAGGACCCTATGAATGAATACCCAGCCTGTTCCTTTGTTCCATGAGGAGGAACGACATTGCCCCAAATTAGAACCGGTATAGCTAAAACTAAGCCGAGATTAGCGACGTTAGATCCGACTATGTTTCCAACAGCCAATTCCACACCACCAACCTCTTGTCGAAATACAGCGGTAAGAGATGCAGCTAATTCCGGTGCGCTTGTACCAAATCCGACCAACAGAGCACCCACAAGTGCTTTAGGGACCTTAAATCTTTCGGCTAAACGTGCTGCACCATTCAAAAATTGATCTGCTGCAAAAACTAATATGCAAAGTCCGAGAATCAGAACCGAAAAATCTTTAAACACAATCAAAGATTACCTAAGTTGATGACACCTTAGAAGTCTTCTTCGTTTGTAGTTTCATACTCTTCCGAAGCGATAAGAACCTCTCGAGCTTTTGAACCTGAAGAAGGACCAACCACACCTGACTCTTCTAGTAGATCCATCAAACGTCCGGCCCTAGCGAATCCAACACGCAACTTCCTCTGGAGCATCGAGGTTGACCCAAGTTGGCTAGAAATGACCAAACTTCTAGCCTCTTCATACAACTCGTCATCTTGCTCGAAAGAATTCGAGACAGGCCGAGAAAAATCATCAGTTATATCCGTAACTGATTCGCCTGAAACGGAATCATCCGCCAAGTCAGGTAAACCTTGCTCCTCTTGTTCTTCTTTTTTGTTATCAATTTGAGCCTTCCAGGCCGCAACTATTTCACGCACTTCACTTTCTTCAACCCAGGCCCCTTGTATGCGCTGAGGAGTGCTTGAAGTGGGACCCAGTAGAAGCATGTCACCTTTTCCTACAAGTCTTTCGGCTCCTTGTTGGTCCAATATGACCCTGCTGTCAGCAAGACTGGAAACTGCAAAAGCCAATCGAGCGGGAATATTTGCTTTAATCACACCCGTTATAACATTCACAGAAGGTCGTTGGGTTGCTACCACTAAATGTATGCCAACTGCCCTAGCCATCTGTGCCAATCTGCAAATTGAATCTTCTACATCGCGAGCAGCAACCATCATCAAGTCAGACAACTCGTCAACTACAACCATGATGAAAGGCAATCTTTCATACTCAATAGAGTTGTCTTCACCAAAATTTGTTTCAGGCAACTCATCACGATCATATGCTGCGTTGTATCCCCCTATGTCCCTATAACCACAATTAGACAAAATGTCATAACGTCTCTCCATTTCCCGTACAGCCCAATGCAAAGCATTTGCCGCCTTCTTGGGATCTGTCACAGGAGCTGTCAGGAGATGTGGAACACCTTCATATTGACCCATTTCTACACGCTTTGGATCGATGAGAATAAGTCTGACCTGGTCAGGTGTAGTTCGCATCAAAACAGAGGTAACCATCGCATTAATACAAGAAGATTTTCCAGCTCCTGTAGCACCAGCGATGAGAAGGTGAGGAGTTGTAGCAAGGTTTAGCATCAAAGTTTGACCCTTGATATCCCTCCCGACAGCAAGGTCAAGAGGATGCGTGGCTTTTTTGGATTCCTTTGAAGTCAAAATGTCGCCCAGAGCAACAACTTCTCTATCTTCATTTGGAACTTCAATACCAATAGCCTGTTGACCCGGTATTGGCGCCAAAATTCGAACATCGGCAGCTGCCAATGCATATGCTATGTCTTTATTCAGACTTGTGATGCGTGAAACCTTGACACCCTCACCTAGTTGCAGCGCATATCTAGTAACCGTTGGACCTATTGTCATGTCAACCAGACGAGTGTCGACACCATGGGCTTCTAAAGCTTCCTGAAGTCTCTTTCCACGTTCTTCGGCAGCTTTGGCATCCACATCGTGGGTGTCACTTGTTGAAAGTATGTCTAGAGAAGGCAGCGACCAAGAAGACCCCTCTACTGCCTTACCTAACTGGATCGTTAGCTGCTCACCCCCATTAATGGTCACCTTTGGTTTTGTTTTTTTCTTTCTAGGTTTGGACTCTTTTTGAGCCTTAACTACATTTTCCACAACTGTTTCTGTTGTGGAATCTTCCTGGACGCTACTTTCTTCTTTAATTTCAACCGGCATCTGTCTTTGTTCCGATGAACCAGGCGGTGTCAATAAACCTCTTATCCAATTCATTAGAGCGCGACTAAGTGAAACCAAAACTAATACAACACCTTTCAAAAGTTGCTTACTTGCTAATAAAGCACCCTTTCCAGTTATTCTCGCCACCTCTCGCGCTGAAACTCTTGTCGCAACCACTACAGAAACCAAAACAAACGCCACAAGCACCAAAACAGATCCCCATGTTCCTATGGCTGCTTTTAATCCCCCGCCCGCAGAAAGACCCAACACTCCTCCCGCCGCTCCAAGCTCATCTACTCCATCACCAATACCTGGACGCCCTCGACCTAAATGGAGTAAGCCGGAAATACCTACAAGACCGAGAAACAGTCCAACAGGTAAACGTTTGGTAATTTCGCCAAATTCTGAGCGCTCTCTGAACATCGCCAAGCCCGTCACAACCATCAAAACAGGTAAGGCAAGTTTAATGATTCCAATTGTCCATCCAGCTGCCCCGTCAACTACGTCACCAACTGGACCAGCCTGTTCTAGGTAAATCGAAAGACCTGCCAAAAGACCACCCAGCACAAGTCCGAGACCCAACATCTCGTTTCCTCGTCCCGCGAAAGCGGTCTTAAAAAATCTCTTGAAAGCACTTCCCTGATCAGGAGGTCCTTTAGCTGCCGGTGCTGATTTTCCATTTTTAGCAGCACCGGCGCCAGAATTAAGATTGCCAGATTTTTCTTCGCCCATAGAAACCTTTACTACAACAGTTTTACGGTACCACTAGGGGGTGATAGAAGGTATCCATTGATATTTTTAGTTGATTTCCACCAGTGGAATAAGTACAGGACGACGTCCAGTTTCTAGGTCAACTAACTTCCCGACCGTTCTTCGAACAAGTCTTGTCAACTCCTTTTGATCGCATAAACCATCTTTCAGTGCATTAGCGATAACTTCTTTTACCTCGTCAATGATTTCTTCAACCCAACCAACTTTGTCCTCTGACTCAATCCAACCGAAGGTCTCAACAAAAGGGTCTTCTGAAAGCTTTTTCTTATTTTTGTCTATGGACAGTCGCACTAAAACAAAACCTTCAAAGCCTAGAGAAATCCGTTGATCGACCAACGCACTGCTGACTTCAACACCTCGTGCATCTACCATCAGGTAAGCATCGCTTACCCGACCCTCAACTTGAATACCGTTTTCATCCAAACAAACCCTGTCTCCATCTACACAACTAAGAACCTTAGATTTATCCATTCCTCTATCCAGAGCGATTGATTCATGTGCTAACAAATGCGTATATTCCCCGTGAACTGGAATAAAAAGCTCAGGACTGCTTGCTTCATGCAATGCCAACAACTCCCCTGCTTTGCCATGTCCAGTTGTATGGATCTTCAACTTTCCACTGTGAATAACTTGAGCTCCTAAGCGCGCTAAATGATTATGGATTTTAAAAATAGACGCCTCATTCCCAGGTATCGGAGAAGAAGAAAAAATTACTGTGTCATTTTGATTTATTTCAATCACAGGGTGCCTACCTTCAGACATCATAGAAATCGCTGCCCTTGACTCACCTTGTGAACCTGTACAAACAATACAGACTTTCCCTGGTTCAGAATTCTTTAGTTCTTTTTCCGTCAACAGCATTCGGTCAGATACCCTCAATAGATCCAATTCTCGAGCCAGAGATACGTTTCTTATCATTGAGGGCCCTAATACAGCTAACTTACGATCGGTTTTTGCTGCCGCATCAGCTATTTGTTGAATCCTATGAATATGACTTGAAAACGTTCCGACAATTATCCGGCGTCCTATGTTTTCATGAAAAATGTCCTCGATTATGGGACCTATTTCTGATTCCGAGAGAGACTCACCAACACTTTCAGAATTTGTCGAATCCGCCAGCAATAGACGAATCCCCTCTTTTTTAGATATTTCAGAAACTCTGCTCAAATCCGTGAGACGTCCATCTACGGGAGTTGGGTCAAGTTTGAAGTCACTGGAATGCAGAACAACTCCTTGAGAAGTCCTAAACGCAGTCATCAAACCACCGGGAGTCGAATGAGTCACAGGTAAAAATTCACATTCGAATGGCCCTATTTCATGAATTTCATTGTCTTTCACTACCACAAATGAAGGAATCTGAACTTCATGACTTTCTAACTTTGACTTGACCATTCCAACAGTGAAAGGCGAGCCGTAGATAGGTACCGAGATTTGGCGGAACAGAAAAGGTATTCCACCAACATGGTCTTCATGCGAGTGACTTAAAATACATGCTTCGATGTCGCCTTTTCTTTCGAGAAGCCATCCTAAGTCTGGGAGAATTGAGGTAACACCAGGATGCCTATAAGGAAATAACTGCCCGCAATCAAGGAGTACGATGCGACCATCTTCTTCAATTGCCGCACAATTTCTTCCTATTTCACCAAGCCCACCGAGGAAGGTTATATGTATAGGACTATTCAAAACTTCACTTCTTGTTATTTAACCGCGTCCTAAGCCACTTAAAATCCCGCGCGCTTTTTCAGATAACAATTCTGGTTCAGGTCCCATAGGCAAACGACAATCGCCTCCTGGTAAATCAAGTATTTTCATCATTGCTTTTGTGGGTATTGGATTTGGGGTCAAATCACCAGATTCAAAGTCATATGAAGGTAGCAATTTTCGATTAATTTCAGATGCCCGAACGAAATCTCCTCCAAAAAAAGCTTTCATCAACTCAGACGTTTCAGGCGTGCACCAGTGTGAGGCGACACTTACTGTTCCGACAGCCCCTACTGAAAGAAGAGGCAAAGTAAGCGAGTCTTCTCCACTGTAAACCTCGAAACCTTCCGGAGCGGCAGCTATCAATCTGGCGGTCTCTGCGACATCTCCTGCTGCATCTTTTAAAGCAACAATATTTTCTACCTCATCTGCTAGTTGCAAAATTGTGGAAGTGTCAATTTTTCTTCCTGATCTGATCGGGATGTCGTAGAGCATCACCGGTAGATCCGTTGCTTGTGCTACTGCAGAGAAATGTGCTAGCAAACCCAACTGCGAAGGTCTGTTGTAATAAGGAGTAACTGTAAGAATTCCGGAGGCTCCAACTTCAGTACAGCGTTCTGTTAGTTCAACAGCAGCTTTAGTGTCATTACTGCCCGCTCCAGCTATTACAGGCACATCAACCGACTCAACCACAGCATCAATTAGGTTTATTTGCTCCTCATGAGTAAGAGTTGGGGACTCACCGGTTGTACCTGCTATCACCAAACCTTCATTCCCTTGTTCTACAAGCCATTTTGCCAGTGTTTGGGCCCCGTCGATATCCAGCGAGCCGTCTTCTGTGAAAGGCGAAATCATAGCTGTTAATACCCTGCCAAAACGTGGTGTCATGATATTTCCTTTCCTATTCCGACGAGCTTTCTGATGCTCTATCTATCCCAAGCGTTGACAAAAGATTTTCATGCAATTCAAACCACACAGTGTGATATGACTCAATCATAGGCTTGGTGAACCAATCAACTTCACCGTCCAAAACCAGTTTCAAAGCATAAGTGAAACGGTCACCGTAAGTTGCGAAACGTTCTAAATTATCTTTTAGGGCTGCACAAATAGGCTGCACATGGTTGTCCAACTCAACTAACCGGTTTATAACTTCCCGATCATATTCAGAATCAGAATGATCATTTATTACCGGCTCTCCATCACTTCCTTCGGACGATGGTCTAAGTTGCCAATCAGTGCACAGAACCAAAAAACCTGCGTTAACTTGCAAAAATTCCTTATAAGAACTATCTATTTCTGATCGGATTCCCAAACTATCAACTTCAGATGCGAGAAGCTTTTCACCGTAAGATCTTCCATCTGGTGTAAGCATCCACATAGCCTGATTTTCCCTGTAGATGACTTTCCCCTCATCAGCAAATTCATTGAGTATTTTTAGAGTCTCTTCTTCGCTCAATGCAACACTCTCGGATACAACTTCAGTAGCAGCGAATCCCTTAACTCTGATTGCTTGTAATGCAAGCAGGCCACTATCACTTATATTTGACATGTAATCACGCTACCAGTCGATCATCCGCTACGACGCGTCTAAGAACTAAAGGGTAACCAATTAAACCTATTGCTGAAAAAATAAACCACTGAACGGCATAACCGAGATGTGGACCTTCTGTTAGTTCAGGCACCTCAAGCTCGACTGGCCATCGATCCGTAAGTTTCTGACTTTGCTGAAGGTATACAGGCAATAATGGCACTCCCCATTCATCGCTTAATAAATCCAAATCTATTCTATTTATCTCTTTACCCTGTAATTTCCCATCAAGGAAAGGCAGCATAACAAATCCATTAATTTCAATTTCTTGTGTATCTGGTTCCCAGCTGTGTGAGTTAAATTCATTGAAAATTTTACTTGGCAAATACCCCCTATTAACTGCTACAAAAGAAACCGGATTTCTTGAGAGAGCGAAGAGAGTTACAACTTCGACTCCTGGTGCCCCATCACGGGACCTGTTGATCAAGTACAGTTGCCGATTCCCGTCAAAAGTTCCTTTGGCGGTAACCGGCAGGTAATTCTGATATTGATTCTTTTCTTCTGGAAGTATGACATCTATTGCGATGGGGTCGCGATTCAAGACTTCTGCCACCTGCGAGTTGACCAACTTACGGTCTTCTAGTCTGCGAAGTTGCCAAAAACCTAGATTAATAGTTGAAACAACGAGTGCTATTACAAAAATGTGTGAAATTATCCAACTTGGTTTTAATAAACGTCGGTATCCAATAATCATTCAATTCCAAGCAATTTTTCTATGCCAATGGTTAATCCATTTGGAAGAGCGCCTATTCCTCGAATGGACAGTACTACTCCTGGCATAAACGACTCTCGGTCAGTTGAGTCATGACGTATAGTCAATGTTTGACCTGTTGAACCCAGTATCACTTCTTGATGGGCGACCATTCCTTGCATTCGAACTGCGTGTATAGATATTTCCTCTAGTTTTGCTCCTCTAGCTCCCGGAACGTTTTCTTTGACTGTCGGATCGTTTTCCCATTGATCGGAAGCTGCGTGCATCCTTTCTGCAGTAGCTAGGGCAGTGCCAGACGGTGCGTCCACTTTCTGGTTGTGGTGATACTCGATTATTTCTGCTGTGTTGAACCATGGCGAAGCTATAGCCGCAAAATGCATCATCAGTACTGCACCTATTGCAAAATTGGGGACTATCAAGCAACTGCTTTGATCAAATATTTCTTCAAAAGATCGAAAATCTTGTTCGGTGAGCCCACTTGTTCCCACGACCACATCAATTCCTTCTTCTGCCAACAGTGGCAAATTGCTTCTTGAAGATTCAGCTACTGTAAAATCAACTACTACATCGGCTTCTGCCTTAAAAAAGTCACTTATTTCAGTCGTGAGTGGAACACCACCAGAGTTCACTTCTGCATCACCGGAAGTCAAGTCCACAGCAGCTACAAGCTCCATGGATTCACCTTGCATAACAGCAGAACACACAGATTGACCCATGCGACCTGCTGCACCTAAAACGCCTACTTTTAAAGATGTTTTTCCCATAGGTCCGAGGTTAGTACTCTCGGGTCGATTTGTTGGAATTGTTTTAATCAAATTAAAACAAAGAGTATTTTCAGCTACCTTCTTTTGCGATTACCGTTTCTTCTCGCAGTGCTTTTTCCTAAATCACCGTGAACAGCTTCTAGTTCGGCTTGAAAAGCATCCTCGAAAGATGCTGAAGCCTTGACTTTGTTTTCTCTATCATTAGGCTCAGAGTCGGTTTCTTTTTGGTTGTAATCATCATCTTCAGAGGAATCGTCACCATCTATTTCAATACTTTCATCTTCTTCAGATTCATCTAACAGCTTCTCTTCAGGAATTTCATCCTTACCGCTATCCAACAGTGGTCGTAAAGAAATTTTTCCATTCGGGTCTATATCTTCGACTTCGACTTCAATTGCATCACCGAGCTCAAGAACATCTTCAACTTTGTCTATACGTTTTCCGTCACCCAGTTTAGAAATGTGAACCAATCCGTCTCTTCCCGGAAGTATGTTCACAAAAGCTCCGAACTTGGTTATGTTTACTACTCTTCCCTCGTAAACCTCTCCCACATTTGCTGAAGGTGGGTCGACGATTAGCATTATTTGCCTCTCAGCTTCAGTTACTTTCTCCCTGTCAGGTGAAGCGATCGATACAATTCCGGACATGCCGTCATCATCAACTGCAATTTCAGCCCCGGTTTCAGCTTGAATGGTGTTTATCATTTTTCCTTTAGGTCCAATAACCTCACCAATTTTTTCTACAGGTATTTCAAAACTAAGAATTTTTGGAGCGTTCTCTCCTACGTCTTCACGGGGTTCAGGTATCGCAGAGGTCATTACTTCCAATATTTTGAGTCGAGCCTCTTTAGCTTGATTCAATGCATCAGCAAGGACATCTGCAGGGATACCATCGATTTTGGTGTCCAGCTGTAAAGCTGTAACAAACTCGGATGTGCCAGCAACTTTGAAATCCATGTCACCAAAAGCATCTTCAGCTCCCAAAATATCTGTCAGCGTTATGTACTTGCCATCTTTATAAATCAGACCCATAGCTATACCCGCAACTGGTGCCTTGATAGGGACACCGGCGTCCATCATCGACAAACTGGATGAACAAACGGAGCCCATTGAAGTTGAACCATTTGATGAAAGAACTTCTGACACCAAGCGAAGAGTGTATGGAAACTCTTCAAAACTAGGCACCACAGGAAAAAGGGCTCTCTCTGCGAGGGCACCATGCCCAATTTCTCTACGCTTTGGACCTCTCATAAACCCTGTTTCTCCAGTTGAAAAAGGCGGGAAATTATAGTGATGCATGTATCTTTTTCGTTCAATCGGATCAATACCATCAATCATCTGATCCATCCGACCAGTTCCCAACGTTGTGATGTTCAAAACCTGAGTTTCACCTCTCTGAAAGAGACCTGAACCGTGAGCTGTAGGAATCACTCCTACTTCCGATGAAAGCATCCTGATGTCAGACACTCCACGCCCGTCGATCCGAACGCCTTCTTTAACTATCCGATCTCTAACTATTTCCTTGGTTACTGACCTGATCGCTGCAGAAATCTGTTCTTCAGCGCCTTCCACTTCTTCAAAATCAGTGGTTATTTCGGCTTTAATTGCCTCCTTAAGCTCTGCTTCAGCATTTTGTCTTTCCGATTTGTCGACAATTGTTTGAGTAGCTGCAATTCTTTCCGCTCCTGCAGTTTCAACAGCAGTAAAAATTTCCTTGGTGTAATCGGAAAAAGCCTCATATTCCATTACTTCAGAATTTCCTACTGCTTCAACTAGTTTTTGTTGTAGTTCAATAACTTCTTTTATGAACTGCTTAGAAAATTCAAGACCATCGGCAAGTACAGATTCGTCTACAAAAGGTGCACCTGCGTCATAAACATCACAAGTTGCCTCCGTACCTCCAGCCTCCACCATCATGATTGCGACATCTTCATCATCTAATAGACGTCCAGCTACAACCATTTCAAATGCTGAGTCAGCAGCCTCTTCATACGTGGGATGAGGAATCCATTCTCCTGAAGATGTCCAAGCAATTCGAACTGCACCCACAGGACCATCAAAAGGAATTTCAGAAATCATAAGAGCTGCTGATGCACCATTCAGAGCCAATACATCATGAGGATTCTCCATATCAGCTCCCATTACAGTGCCGACAATGTGCTCCTCATTACGAAAACCCTCTGGAAACATAGGTCTTAATGGTCGGTCTATCAGTCGACAAGTTAAAATTGCCGATTCTGATGCTCTACCCTCACGCCGGAAAAAGGAACCGGGTATCTTCCCGGCTGCATACATTCTTTCCTCAATATCAACTGTTAAAGGAAAAAAGTCGGCACCCGCTCGAGCTGATTTAGCACCAGTTGCGGTCATCAAAACAGTTGATTTGCCAAGTTGAGACAAAACCGCCCCTCCTGCTAATCCAGCAAGACGTCCTGTCCCGAAAGTGATTGTTTTTTCTGTCCCTGAAAATGTATGGGACACGGAAATTGGTTCGTTCATTCTTATTCTCTTCTTTTCTCTTCTTTACCTGTCCGAAACATTTTCGATCAGGGCGACACCATTCGATGAAACACTAATTTCTAAAACTGCTCACCCTCTGGAGTCTTTTTCTTTTCGTTCCTTAATCAACTACAGTCTAGGAACTTTTGAGTCAACTCCCTAGCGGCGCAGACCTAATTTTGTGATAATGGACCTGTAACGCTCAATATCATTTTTCTCCAAGTAATCAAGCATTCTTCGTCTGCGACCAACCATCATTAATAAGCCCCTTCTACTGTGGTGGTCTTTTTTATGGACTTTCAAATGTTCAGTTAGATGGCTGATTCTTCCACTGATTAAAGCAATCTGAACTTCTGGAGAACCAGTATCACTATCGTGCAACTGGTGCTCAGAAATTGTTTCAGATTTTACAGGCGTATTACCAGACATGTATTCCTCAAATTAGGTTTCGCTTAGAAAACTAGCTCTATTAAAACTATCGGCGAGTCGTAAAAGATCCACAAGATTTTTTTACTCTCTGTTATTTATATCTCGTAACAACTGGACCATCTCCACAGCTGAATCAGCAAACTCAGAACCCTTATTTTCCGCATGCACAGAAGCTCTCTCAACAGCTTGTTCGATATTTTCTGTGGTCAAAATTCCATAAATCATGGGAATGCCTGTTTCAAGACCCACTTGGAGCACCCCATGTGCTGATTGACCCGCAACATAATCAAAATGAGGAGTGTCTCCTCGTATTACACAACCCAAACAAACCACTGCATCCAGGGAAAGTTTTCTTGCCATTTCTTTTGCCGCAAGAGGCACTTCGAAAGCACCAGCTACCCAACCTAGAGTTATATTCTCTTCCGAAACCCCCAATCCAAGCAGCCGAGATCGGGTTCCATCTAACAATTGTTCAACGATAATATGATTGAAACGAGCTGCAACAAGACCGATCTTTAATCCATTTCCATCTAATTCGGCATTCAACTCATTCATCGATTGAACCCTTTGCCGTCCTGTTTTTAATTTCTTCTCCAACCGACGAATCGTCTAACAAATGTCCCAATCGTTCCTTCTTAGTTTCTAGGTATCTTATATTTTCTTCATTTGGAGTTGTGCTAAGTGGTACGCGATCAATTATTTCAAGACCGTAGCCTTCCAAACCTCCATACTTTGCAGGATTGTTGGTCATAAGTCTCATTTTAGAAACTCCTAAATCTGCCAATATTTGTGCCCCAACGCCATACTCTCGCGAATCAATTGGCAAACCTTGTGCCGTATTGGCATCAACAGTATCTAGTCCCTCATCTTGCAATCCATATGCTCTTATTTTATGAGCTATGCCAATACCACGGCCTTCATGTCCCCGCAAATACACCACAACCCCAACACCTTCAGAACCTATCAATCGTATAGCTTCGTCCAATTGAGAACCGCAATCGCATCGCAGAGAACCCAACAAATCTCCCGTTAAACATTCTGAGTGAACTCTCACTAACACGCTTTCAGTATCTTCGAGATCCCCTAATACATACGCGACATGCTCGACTCCATCTAAAACCGACCTATAAGCATGAGCTGTAAACTCTCCATAGCGGGTTGGTATACGGGCCTCGGCAAAATGTTCAATCAACTTTTCGTTTCTTCGACGAAAGCGAATCAGATCAGCTATTGAAATTAAGCATAAATCATTCTCCGAAGCAAACTTTTGAAGATCAGGAAGACGAGCCATACTCCCATCATCTTTAACGATCTCACATAAAACACCTACTTCAGATCTGCCGGCCATCTGACACAAATCAACTGCAGCCTCTGTGTGTCCCGCCCGTTTTAAAACACCCCCTGGTCTTGCCCTAAGAGGAAAAATGTGACCAGGGCGAGCAAAATCGTCGGCTTCACAAGAAAGATCTGCAAGAGCAGAAACTGTCGCTGAACGATCTCCTGCCGAAATGCCGGTCGTTGTCCCATCTATCAGATCAACAGACACAGTAAAAGCCGTCCTCATTGACTCAGTATTGTTTGAAACCATAAGCGGAAGTTTCAAAGAATCAGCTCGTGCATCTGTCATTGGAGCACAAATCACTCCACTTGTGTAGCGAATCATGAAAGCCATCTTTTGTTCATCTATCGCATCTGCAGCAATAATCAAATCGCCCTCATTCTCTCTGTCCTCATCATCAACCACTAAAAGAAATTCACCGTTTTGAAATGCCTCCAGCGCTTGTTCAATTGTTGAAAAACCCATTCGATCTACTCCCTTGAAAACAGGTTGCCTCTACTAAATAACAAACTTTCTACATATCTAGCAATAACATCCACCTCTAAATTAACCAAATCTCCCACTTTTAGATTTTTAAAAGTTGTTACTTCTATCGTGTGAGGTATTAAAGCAATTTCAAAACAGAGCTCATCTTCTTCTAAAGAGGTACGGGTGCTGGCTACAGTCAAACTAACACCATTTAAAGTAATGGAGCCTTTTTCTACAATCTGTCCCAACCACTTACTCGAACAAGTAAAACTCACTTTCCATGAATCATCACTTTCAATTTCGATTTCAACTATCTTCGCTAACCCATCAACATGACCTTGAACGATATGCCCTCCAAATCGGCCACTCGCAGATAGGGCTCTTTCCATATTGACTTGATCACCCTTTTTTGCAGCGTCTAAACGAGTTCTAGAAATAGTTTCGGGAACAGCTTCTACCACAAATGAATCTTTGCTCATATCAACAACCGTCAGACAGCATCCATCTATTGATATAGAAGAACCTATTTCTGTGTCTTCTATAACCAAATTCGCAAGAACTTCGATTCTCTCACCATCACCAGACGGCTCTATTGAAGAAATCTGACCTACTTCTTCAATTATCCCTGTAAACATCAGCACCTTTTCTACTTCAAGGATCCAGAGATAGACAGAACAATACATGACCCAAACGGTCATGTATTGTGCCTTCTCCCATCCGGACTTTACCGTCGGCTCAGGACTCTCACCTGATCAGCTCCAAAAACAGGGCTCGCGGGCTTATCTAAACGACTAACCGCCGGTAGGGAATTTCACCCAACCCCGAAGACTTTTATTTTCTTTTTTCGCTTCTATCCTACAGGTCTTGTTAAATGCTGACTTACGAGTTCGATTAAATCCAACCAGAAAAATTGTTTCTGGGCACACAAATAAACCTCGCACGAATCAACTATCCCTTACAGTCAAAACATAAATCAGAAAGATGCATATTTTGAATTTACTCGAAATCCAAGTGGTCAGACAATCAGACCTTTTGGTACCATATTGCTTATTCACTAAGGAGAAATATGACTTATCCAAATATTTTAGTTTTTGTTGACTTTCCAACTGATGATGTGGAAGCAGCTACTGATTTCTACAGCAAAGTGTTTAATTGGGAGATAGAAACACGTATACCTGGAATTTTCAACAGAATTGTACCCGGTCAGAACTTTAAGTTGGATGACGGAAGCCAAGGACCGACGGGAAATCTACACATGGGAATTTACAACGCGGCTAATGCAAGACCACACCCAAATCCGGAACCTTCCGAACCTACAGAACTCAGCTCTGGAGGGAGATCCATAAGAGCTTGGATAATGGTTAGCGATGATGATTCATTTGACCGGATCTTAGATACAGCAGAAAATCTTGGGGCAACTATTTTATGGAGAAATCATTTTTGGACTGAATTCGGCGGTGCGAATGCTTCCTTTATTGACCCTTGGGGTAATCAAATAAATCTCTGGCAGCATCTTGAGGGAGTCGAGGTAGACGAAGACACACATCAAGTAATTGGTGAAGCGGGAATACCTGATGGCTGGACCATCGAATAGGTTTCAATAAAGCTAAATAAAATGTCAAAAAGCAACTACGAAATTCACCCACCGGAAGCTAGATGGACCCACGTCGCTCTTCGTGTTAAAGAAATTCAAGCAACAATCGACTGGTACACATCAAATACGCCACTATCTCTAGTTCATTTCCGTGAGGATGAAACAGGATTTGCAGCATGGCTTGGTCATGATGACAACCCAAAATCACCTTTTGTCTTAGTTGTCTCGCAGTTCTTTCCCGACAAAGATCCCTTCGCTGATGCACCAAATACTGTTTTGGGACCTTTCGCTCATTTTGGCATTGAAGTTTCAAGTCTTGAAGAACTTAAAAAAGCTGAAAAGGAAATAGAAAAAATCGGATCACTAGTAATGCCTTTAACTGAAATGCCGCCCCCTATTGGTTGGATATTCATGGCTAAAGACCCTGATGGAAATACATTAGAATTTTCCTTTGATCAAGGTGTCTACGCTACATACCAAGCTCTCTCTAAAAAATAGAGATCCCAATCTTGACTATTTAAAACAAAATCTATCCATAGAAACCAAGTAATTTCCCAGATAAACCCAAGGCTGATACAACCATCACCAAACGCACCACCCTCTCACCACCTTTAACCGTCCACTTTGCACCTATCCAACCTCCGATGGTAAGACCTGAAGCAAGGACCAAAGCTGGACCCCAAGAAATCTTTCCGGAAAAAATAAAAACAGGGAACGCAATAAGTGTGATAAATGCATTGAGTATTACTTTTATGCCATTCGCACGTATCAAGTTGTAGCCAGAGCGAGCAAGAGCCAAAATCATCAACAAGCCGACTCCTGCCTGTACAGCTCCCCCATAAAATCCGACAAAATAAAAAACTGCAATTATCTTAGCTCTACTCCATGGAGCTTTACCTTCTCTTGGAGTAGGCGACACCAAAGTGAGAATAACTATTGGCACGATCAATAAACCAAACAAACGTTCAAATTGATCGTCTGCTAACTGATTAATTGCCAAAGAACCTATTAAAGAACCAACAGCAACAGGGAAAAAAATTATTATTGAATCTCTAAAATCAGAAACTCCCAAACGGCGAAATGAAACAATTGCAGCGATGCAAGCTGGTAATATTCCAACCCTATTTGACCCATTCGCGTGAGTGCCTGGGACTCCAGCAAAAACTAACAAAGGGACCGTGATGGTAGATCCACCCCCAGCCATTGTGTTGATAATGCCAGCTGCAAAACCACCAAAAGCAAGCAAAAATATTTCAAACCATGTCATAATCGCCTTCGAAATAAGTGCGCTCATAACGATAATTTTGCTCACAATTAATACAGATATGATCTCGTTTCACAATGTAAAAACACAATCCTTCACTACTGGTAGAAATTACAAAATTGGAAACTTTGCTTTATCAGGCAACCCCGACCTCTCGACTACTCTCTCTCCCGACTCTTGACATTGAGCATAAAATTTTTCTTCATCAAAAGCAGTAATTCGCCCAGCCTCCACAACTTTTCTTCCATCAACCAAAACTGTATGAACCCCTCTGCCGTCTGCAGACCAAACTAACTGATTCATAACATTCAATAACGGTCTCCATTCAGGTCTATCAGTATCATGCATAACCAAGTCAGCTTTTTTCCCATCCTCTAAAGAACCAATTTGATCTTCCATTTGCATCGCTTTAGCTCCCCCTAAAGTCGCCATCTCATAAGCGATTTCAGCTGGGAACATCTGAGGATCTTGCCTGCTATCCTTGAACAGACCGGCAACCAAATAAGTTGCTCTCATCAAATCAGAATAGTTTGAAGCATTATTTCCATCCGTGCCAATTGCAACATTTATTCCAGCCATTCTCATTTCAGGAATTTTCCCGATTTGAGTCACTCCATAACTAACCTTTAAAGCAGTTGTAGGACAATGTGACACACTTACACCAGATTTTGCCATAACACCTATCTCTTGATCATCGACCTGTACACAGTGAGTCATCACTACATCGTCATTTAATATCCCCAACTCATCAAGATGGACCATAGGCCTGTGACCAAACTCAGAAATGAAAAAATCTGGATCTAACTTTGCCGGAGACATATGAAAACTCATACCTGTTTCATGCTCATCAGCCAACTGGCGCGCTGCTTTCCATAAAGGGTCTGAACAAGTCGTGTGGCCGACAAGTGTCGACCATGCACCTAATCGTCCATTAGCCACACTTTTGTACTCTTCCAATTGATGTTGCAAGAAACCTATAGACTCATCTGTATTCTGTTTATACACATCTGGTTCCGGAGGCATATCCCAAATCCAACGACCGAGACGACCTCTAATACCAACCTCTTCAAGACCATCAAAAATTTCTTCTAGAAACCTACAAGTGCCCGCCTCCAAGAAGGTAGTAGTTCCAGATTTCAGCATTTCAACAGCAGCTAGTTGAGCCGATAAACGTTCTTCTTCAGCGGTATATACTGCGTAGAGTGGACAAAGCCATTCAAAAACATTCTCTTCGAAAGGTGTATCATCTGGCACGTAACCCCTAGTTAGGGGTTCACCAGTTATATGTATATGCGTATTTACCATTCCTGGTGTAAGTACAAAACGATCTCCTCCTAGAACCTCTTTTGCCTCGAATTGAGTTTCTAAATCAATTCTTTTGCCAACCCCAACGATTAAGCCGTCTTTTATTGCAACAGCTCCATCTTTTATGATGTCTCTAGTCTCATTCATGGTAACCACATACCATGCCTTCATTAAAGTGTCGACTTGCTCTCTCATTTCTGCTCCTTTGCTATATCAAATGGTTTCGTTCCTACGTATACAAATTGAAAACCTATAGGTTCGATCAAACGCAAATCCTTAAATCCGCTGTTTCGCAACCAGGATGTGACTTGTTCATTGGATATCTGGAAACCGTTCATCGTACTTGCCATCATCGTCATTGCCATTAAAACCCCATGGGGATTAAATTTTCTTTCCAAATCAATGAAATAATCAGCTAAAAGAAGCCTTCCTCCAGGCTTCAAAGCCGAAAATGCCCTCTCGATAAGTCCTTTAGCGCCTTCCTCACCCTCAGTTCTACAAACATGACCAAGAAAAACCATGTCGTAGAAATTATCTTCAACTTCTACATCGTGAAAGTCTCCCGCTCGAAATTCACATCTTTCAAAAACTTCACTTTCAGTAGTTTTACGTTTAGCTACTTCTAAAACTTCAGAAAAATCATTTATTACAGCAGTTGCTCCTGGACATGCCTTCAAAACAGCAATAGACCAAGGAGCGCCACCAGCCCCCAAATCCAAAACATGCAAATCTGGGGTTTTGCTGTAACGGATTTTTAGATCAGTTCTAGTAGCAGCTCTAAGCATCGTCGTAAAAGTCCCCTCGACAAGAGGGACATAAAAAGATGTTGGATCTTCCTCTATGGGGGAACTGGGACGACCATTAATAATCGTTTCGGCCAAATTTTTCCAATTATCATGTGGTCCCGGAGCAACTGAAATTAAATCCGCCATTGAAGCTTCACCTTCACTAGTTAAATACCGTTCGCATGTGTCATTAAGTTCATAGATATCAACGAACTGATCCAAAAGTTGAAGCGCCACTAAAGAATCTAAAAGCGATTGCAAGTGGGCTTCAGAAACTCCAAGTTTTTCAGCTAAAACATCAACTCGAGAAGGGCCAAGAGACTGAAGTGTGTCAAAAACATTCAATTCGATAGCAGCTAGCAAAATATAATAGGAGCCCAAACCTTCGATGACTCCCCAAACAGGAGCTGAAGGTGGAGGCTTGTAATCAGTCCATGGACGACCTTTACGAGCCATCGTGTGGGTTTTCTTCAACTCCGGATAAGGATTATCAGCCATATTATAATTATGGGGTTAGAAGAATTTTCCCAAAGAAAGCACCACTCAACATTTTTTCTTGGGCTTCGCCAGCATCCTTCAACGGGTAAATAGAATCAATCTCTGTCTTATAATTGCCTGAACAAAATTCTTCCCAAACTGGTCCGAATTCCTCAGGCTCATAGGGATCTGAACCATGTATAGAAATACCTGAGTGAAATACATAACCTAAAGATGGAATTACTGCCTCATCTCCAGATGCATTACCACAATTTACTAATCTTCCTTTCACTCCAATAGCAAAGAGTGAAGCGCCAAACAAGGCTGTACCCACACAGTCCATAACCATCCTTACTCCTTCGCCTTGAGTGATCTCTCGGGCCCATGCAGCTAAATCGCCTTCTCGGTTATTCATCACATGTGAAGCCCCAAGTTGCATGGCACGTTCACACTTATCATCTGTGCCAGCAGTAGCTAAAACAGTGGCACCAGCATTTTTAGCTAACTGAATTGCGGCTACTCCTACCCCAGATCCTGCTGCGTGGATAATTACCGTTTCACCTTTTTTAAGCTTTCCAACTTTGAATAAAGAATGCGAAGCAGTCATATAGCAGGTAGGAAAAGTTGCAGCATCTTCAAAGCTAATTTCATCAGGAATCAAATAAACGTGTGAAGCAGGAGCCAAACACTTTTCGGCATACCCTCCATCAGCATTAGCTCCTAAAATCCCGAGCTCTCCAAATAAATCACCTCTGCCTGCTAGAGAAGAAGCATCTGAAACACCTGCAAGAGATGGATCTACTACAACCCGATCACCTAATTGAACATTCGAAACATCTTCGCCTATTTCAATCACAGTTCCAGCAATGTCCATTCCAGAAATATGAGGATAAACAAAGCCCGGCATCTGAAACCAACCGTTTCTTTGCAAAACATCTAAACGATTCAAAGAAGTAGCAGCCACCTCGACTACAACATCACCTTTCCCAGGAACCGGATCCTCAACTTCTTCAAATTTAAGAACCTCAGGTCCTCCTGGTTCGTGATATAAAACTGCCTTCATTCATGCCTCCTTATTATTTGAATCCTTCTATATTTCTTTGACCAAAACTTCCATTACTTTGTAAGGAGTTATTGGCAACTCACAAATCCTCGCACCAATAGCATCAGCTATTGCGTTTGCGACTGCAGGTGCAACTGCTGGCATCACAGGCGTTCCTAGACCCTTTGCTCCAAAAGGTCCCCCGTCTGGATCTGAATTCTCCACTAGCACTACCTCAATTTTCGGCATATCGGAAGCCATTAACACTTTATAACCCATAAAATTTGGATTCATAGGAAACCCTTCTTCATATTCAAGTTCTTCAAGCAATGCAAAACCCAATCCATGATGGATTCCCCCTTCAACCTGTCCCAGGCAACCATTTAAATTAATAATTTTTCCAACATCTTGAGCAGCTACATACCGAACCACAGAGACAACTCCTGAAACAGAATCGACTTCGACTTCACAAAAATGTGCTCCAATTACAGGAAGTGGATCATTATCTCTGGGTACGAACTCGCCTATTACCGAATGTCCAGCCAACTCCACAGGACTTTTTTTAGAAGAATCTAAAATTTCTCTAATTTTTACTGCTGCATCAGCAACAGCTCTTCCAATCACATAAGTAGTGCGACTTGCTTCTGCACCGCTGTAATCAAAAGGAACGGCTGAAGTGCCCAAATTGACAATTTTTACCTGTTCAATATCCACAGCAAGAACTTCTGCTGCAACTATCTCTAGGGTGGTGACTGAACCTTGACCTTTTTCTACAACACCTACACGAAACTCGAATTTGCCATCTTCAGCTATAAGCGCTTCACACTTTGAACCTTCTGGGTTTGGTATCAAACCTGTAAGTCCAGCATGATGCATCCCTATCGCCATGCCTGTACCACGTAGTGTTTCGAAATTACTCAAAATTTTGGGTCTACGCCTTTTTCTCTCATCCCATTTAAATATTTCCGCACCTTCTTCTAGACATTCTTTTAATCCCCAAGACCTAATCTGGGTTCCCATAGGTAATTTGTCTCCTACTTTTGCGGCATTGACCAAACGAAAAGACAGAGGATCAAGATTAAGCTCTTTGCAAATTTCATCAATTTGTGACTCCATCGCAAAATGTATCTGAGCCGTTCCAACTGCCCTATAAGCACCACCAGAAATGTGATTCGTATAAACAGAGGTGGCTGCAAACTCAAGATGCTCACAGGGATAGAGACACACCCACTTACCTAACATGCTTAATGCAACTACGTAACCCCAACCATAAGCGCCTGAATCTAGAAGAACTTCTGCTTTTCTGGCTACAATTTTCTTCTCTTCGTCCAAACCTGTGATAAGTCTTATCTTTGAAGGATGTCGACTTACAGTCGTAAAAATTGACTCCTCAGGAGTTAATTGCAATTTAACTGGTCTACCAACTCTTCTTGATAAAACAGCACACAATGGTTCTAACGAAGCAATAATGCTGTTTTTTAGTCCAAATGTCGCACCAAGCGCCTCAGGAGGCTCCACCACAACTGAATCCGCATCAAGACCAAGAATTTCAGCTAAAGAATCTCGAAAATGAAACATCGAATCTAAGTGTGTCCAAACACGCAAAAGATTTTGATCGCTCCAATCGCAAACACATGCCATCGCTTCAATTGTTTGAGCGCATTGTCGCTGTGTTTCATACTCTCCTTCAAAAACATAAGTACACTTTTCTATAGTGTCCTCAAAATTCCCATTTGAATGATTAATGACAGGACCTGCGAGATTGTCCGACATCGATTCGTGAATTACTACTTCATTTAACAAAGATTCTTCAATCGTCAAACAACTAGAAAGTTCATCAAATTCAATTTCAATTTCATCCGCTACTTTTCTTGCCAATTCAAAAGACTCTGCAACAACTGCACCAACAGCATCTCCAACAAACTGTGGAGTGTGAGTCAGAATTCTTTGTATTTTAGGCGAATTTGGGAAAATACTTACAGGATGAAATTCTTCTACGTCTTCTGCGGTAATTACATCAATTACTCCTGAAATCTGCAAAGCAGACAATTTGTCAATCTCTTTAACTCTCGCCCTTGGCACTGAAGACCTTATTACAGCGGCAAAAGTTAAATCCGGCAGAACCATGTCACGTAAATAAAGAGCTTTCCCTTCTGCTTTACTTCGACCGTCAGACCTCTCTAAAGATTTACCTAATAAACGGTCCTGCTGTGAAATTTTACTCATTGCGACATGCCTCTAGGCTTGCTCTCACTATGCTCGCATACCCACTGCATCTACAAATATTGCCATTCAGATATTCCCGTAATAACTCTTCAGTGACTTCCTCGTTGGACTCCTCCAACAATCCTCTTACAGTCATTACAATTCCCGGTATGCAATACCCACATTGGATTGCTCCTTCTTTTAAAAAATGATCCTGTATTTTTTGTAAAACGCGATCATTCTCTGCATTCTCAACTGTTGTTATTTCCTTTTCTTTTACTGACTCAACCAGTAAACAACAAGAATGTGCTGGGCTATCATCTACGAGCACTGTGCAAGCTCCGCAATACCCAATCCCACAACCATACTTAGTTCCTAATAAACCAAGGTCTTCTCTAATAACATCAAGCAAAGTACTGAATTGCTTGCAAGTAATCGTTCTTAAAGACCCATTTACGCTTAACGAGACTTCTACTTTTTCAGTTTCCATTTAATGCACTCTCTAATGTAGAACGAACCAATCTGTCAAAAGTTTCAGAAAGATAATCACCACTCAACCCGCCTGCAGGGAGAAGTATTTGATTTACTTCGTCGATGATCTTTGTTTCATTAATTCGAAGATGAAAATCATCAACTGAAAGATTTATTAATTTTTTCTCGATATTTCTCAGTCTGGTCGCCCTTTGGACATAACCTCCCAAAGAAATTTTCACATCAGTCAATAACTTTTTGTCTACTTTAAGAATTACCGCACAAGTTGCAATTCCGAGATCTCCAGCCCTCCTAGCTACTTTCTTATATGAAAACAATTCATTAGATTCAGTGCGAGGAACAGAAACTGCAGTTACCAATTCTCCTTCTTTTATTGAGATCATGAAAGGAGCTTCTATATAATCATCCAAATTAATTACTCGACTTTGCTCAGTCGAAACTAGATGCACACGAGCATCACAACACAACAATGATGGGATTACGTCACTACTCGGATCTGCATGACACACGTTACCGACAAGAGTTCCAAAATTTCTAACATGAGGAGTTGCAACATTTTTTGCGGCGCAATGCAACACAGGCAAGGAATCTCTTATTAAATCTGATTTAAGAATTTGCGAGACTGTGACCATCGCGCCAATTTCAATAAAATTCTCATCTGCAGTTACTTCAATTAAGTCTCTACAATTTTCTAAGCTAACTAGAAAATTTGGATCAGCAAGACCTAGCGATATCAATGGCACCAAAGATTGACCGCCCGCGATGACTCTGGACTCATCACCGAACTTCTTCAAGATAGAAATAGCCTCATTTAGAGAAGTGGGTTTTAAAACTCTAGATTGATTCACATAACAACCCTTTAACTAATCATCTTTAGTCGATAGATATTCTTCCCATGAAACTCGTTCAATCGAAAAAACGCCTTTTTCTCCTGCACTTATAAATGAGCGAAGACCTAAACGTCCCACAGGCTCTAATAAAGCTGGATCTATTCGACCCCTCTCATTAAGAATTGAATCTGAATAAGTTGCCCAAACAACCTCAGCCACTACAAGATGAACCTCTCCGAAAGGAACACCAGCTTCTCCCAGTTCAACAATTTCTCTAATCTCGCATTCAAGTCTTGCACGAGCCTCAGAAATTCCAGGAGAAGTAACCATTTCAGATTGGCATGAAGTCCAACCAGCCATTTCATACTCATCTGCTGTATGTGGTGATTCCAAGGCAACGATTTCAATTTTTTCTGAAAGATTTTCGCTAGTGATATTGATTACAAAATCACCAGTGTGTAAAGCATTTAGATAGGTATGTTTCTGTTCTCCATCTTCGCGCAAACCCATACTCACTCCTACAAGCATTGGGCTTCCTGTTATAGGCAGAAAATAGCTCATTGGCGCTACGTTTAGAACTCCGTCTTCACCGACAGTTGAAATCATCGCTATAGGACGCGGCACGACTAATTGAGATAGCAAAAACTGTCTATCAGCGGCAGATTTTTCTGAAGGGTCGAATTTCACCCAACTTTCCTGTTTATCCATAATTATCCTTTCTTAGCTACTGTCACCAGAGGGATCGAACTTTGAAGCTAAAGCAGCTGGCTTTCTACTTAAATTAGCTATTGTCAAAAGCCCTATAAGAGCCAATAAATAAGGCATCGAATCCAAAATCGGTCCAGGGATAATATCGAGGCCAATAATTTGCAATGAAAGACCCAATGCATCAGCGAAACCGAATAGGAAAGAACCGAATATCGTTCCTACCAATGTCCAACCTCCAAATAAAACAGCAGCTATTGCAACAACTCCTTTACCCGCAGACATATTTTGCGAAAATGCACCCGTGACAGCCAATGAAAGATAAGCCCCTGCAAGGCCTGCACATAAGCCAGCCACATATATTGACTGACGTCTTCTTTTCAAAACTGGTATACCATTTACGTTTGCCGCAGCCGGATCTTCACCTACAGATCTGACTTCTAAACCCCAGCGTGTATGGTTGACCATTCGCCAAATCAAAACTGGCAGAAAAAACGCTACGTAACCAAGCCATCTTTGTGCAAATAATGCTTTTCCTATCAAAGGAATTTCGACAAGTAAAGGAATTTCGAACTCATGTATACGACCTGGAATCATTTTTATTTCTAAAAATAAAAAAGTTGTTAAACCAATTACTAGAACAGTCAAAGCTATCCCGACAACAAATTGATCGATATTAAGTCGATGCGAAAGAAGTGCCTGTAAATAAGCAACTAGAAAACCAGCAATGATTCCGGCGAAAATACCAAATACAGGAGATCCAGTTTCAGAAGCACCTAAGGCTCCCCCATAGGCTCCTGCTAATAGCATTCCCTCAAGAGAAATATTTATTGTCCCTGCACGCTCTGCGACATACTCTCCTAAAGCGGCAAAGAGGAAAATGTGGCCCAATCGAACCGAAGACTCAAGAACGGTTTCTATATCCCCTAACATTCATCCTCTCCTTTTTTCTGGTTTCCAAATCTTTTCCTTCCGAAATCTGACCGGCTTATAACAACAATCAAAGCTGCAGGCATTAAAGCAGCTATAACCATCAAACCTTGTATGACACTAGTAATAGTGCGCGAAACGCCTGTGGCCGCTAAAAAACTCGACCCTGTTCTTAACGCAGCAAAAAAAATGGATGACAACAACGCGAAATAGCCATTCAATCTCGACACGAGTGCAGAAAGTAGGCCGTCCCATCCGAAGTCATTGGCTATATGACTCTGTAAACGGAAAGCACTCCCCATGACAATCATTCCCCCTGCAAGACCTGAGAAGCCTCCCGAAAGTAGCAATGCAGTAGCGCCTTCTTTACCTTGAGTCACTCCAAACCTTTTAGCAGTAACGAAATTAGCGCCCAGTAAACGAACTTTTAAACCCCAAACAGATTTTCCCAGTAAAACTGTTAGTAAAAGTGAAAGTACTACCGCTACCACAACTCCCCAATGCAGTTCTTGACCAAATACCTCGAATTCAGGAAGCCTCTTCTCTACAGGCACACGCTCACTTTGAGAAGCCAGTCGAGTATTGGACTTTGTCGTATCTAATAGCAAATAATCTTTGCTTACTGCAAACAAAACTACATTTGGAGCAATAAATGTGAGCAGAAGAGTGCTGATCATCACATCCACTCTTCTCCACAAATACGCTCCAACAGCAATTCCAGACCAAATAGCTCCACCTAAAAAACTCCCAAGAATTGCTAGGACAATTACAAACCATTCAGGTCCGGATACTTGTAGCGCTATAACAGCCGAAAAGAGGGCTCCAATTGCTACTTGTCCTTCTGTACCTATGTTGTAGTGACCAGCCCGGAACGAAACTATTACACCAATGGAAACTAAAAGCAAAGGAACCGCTTCTACTAACGTTCTACCAAATGCTCCGGAAGTTTGGAAACTCCCTTCAATTAAACTTGACAAAACCTTTGTCGGGGAACCACCTACCGCCGCAACTAAAAGACCAGAAAAGAACAAACCGCCGGCTAAACAGAATAAAACTAGAAATGCAAACAATAACTTTCTTGTGTCATTTAAATATGCTGAATCAAACAACTTGAAGAAGTTATTTTCCGATCTATCTTTTTCTGAAAATAGAAAAATTTTCATCGCGACTCACCAGCCATCGCTGCTCCGATGGCTTCAACCTCAAAATCTTTGCGAACCATTTCCAATTGATTACGACCTCTATACATAACGATCAAACGATCTGACAACTCAAGAACTTCTCCAATTTCTGTTGAAATAAGAACCACCGCTACACCATTATCCGCAGCTGACTTGATTTGTTCAATCATGAACTCGATAGCACCTACATCAAGACCTCTAGTGGGTTGAACTGCAACAAGAATCTTTGGGCTAGCAGACAATTCACGAGCAACTACACATTTTTGTTGGTTTCCACCTGATAAATTTCCAAAAATTTGCTCTACAGATGAAGCCTTGACATCATATTTTTTGATCAAATCATTAACGAAACGGTCGCGAGTTTCTTTTCTGATGATGCCCCATCGAGACAACTGTTTAGCTCTATTAACTATCAAATTCTCGGCAACAGTCAACTCAAGAGCACAACCAGAGTGGTGTCTATCTTCCGGAATGACTGCTATCCCAGCTTCACTCATAGCTCCAGAAACACCTGTGGAAATCTGTTTACCATCAACACTTATCGATCCTGCATCTAACGGAACGAGACTTGAGAGAACATCCGCCAATAAGGACTGACCATTACCTTCCGCGCCAGTGACACCGACAATCTCTCCTGCAAAAGCATCCAAATTAAATGCTTCTAATCTTCTACCGCGGTCGTCCACACAACTTGAATTTTCTACTCTTAAAACCAAAGAAGAAGATTTAGTATTCTCAATATCCGGTACATCTAGTTTAAAATCTTCTTTCTCAGTAAGACCAAAAGCAGATCCACTAGATCTCAGAGATACTTTTCTTCCAACCATTGCCTCAGCAAGAAAACCCGCTTCGGCATCTTCCGTCGCTATTCTCTCAATAACCCGACCATCTCTCATGATAACTACATGCTGAGTTGCGTAAAGAATTTCATCTAATTTATGACTGATTAATACCGCAGCACGACCCTCATCCTCAACAACCCGTTGAACCACATCAAATAATTTTGCTGATTCTTCATCGGTTAAAACTGAAGTAGGTTCATCTAAAACTAAAACTTTAGGATCTCTACGCAAACATTTAAGAATTTCAACTCTCTGTCGTTGACCTGGGGTCAACTCAGAAATACGGCTATTGGGATCAACTTCTAATCCGTATTTTTCGGCTAAAACAAATAACTCATCCTTTACCGAATCTGGATCATAAGTACTTTTGTCACCCAAACAAACACTCTCCCAGACAGAAAGTGCTTCTATTACACTGAAGTGCTGATGAACCATAGAAACGCCAAGCTCAGCTGCATGCTTGGGGCTTCGTATTTTCACTTCAGTGCCTTGGACGTAGACAGAGCCCTCGTCAGGTTGATATAAGCCAATTACAATATTCATTAAAGTTGACTTACCAGCACCATTTTGACCAAGTAAACCAACAATTGTGCCTGCAGGCACATTGAAATCTACTTCGTTACAAGCAACAATGTCTCCAAATCTCTTGGTTATCGAACTAAGAGATAAAACATTATCTGAACTTCTACTTTCCAAAACTTTCCCTTCAAATTAAGTTGGTGGGCGGCTATTGCCACCCACCAACAAATTTCGAATATGTAGCGGAAACAAACCGCCCACTAATTTTTGGCTTATTTAGTCTCCAATAAGCTCTTCGGGTATTAACTCCCCAGAACCAATTTGCTCTACTACAGAGTCGATTGCAGCTTGCTCTTCTGCACTCGCATCGCACAAAGCAACCCCAACCTCTCGGTCGATGCCAACTTTAAAGCGACGGATTTCGCCTTCCTTAAAATTCCCATCTGCTAAATCTCTCAGATTTGCGGCTAGATAATCACCTGGAGGGAATAAAACAGAACCACCAAATGGTGAACCTGGAAAACAAGTCCAACTGGAAGCAGAAAATGCAACCCCACCTGCACCGGAAATTACTCCACCAGCAGGAAACATAGCGCCACCCAAGAATGCGTAAATTACATTTACATCTTGAGCAAGCATTCCTTGTGCCGCTTCTATCGCGAGTGCCGCGTCATTAAAGTCACCCGTGTGAACGACTACAAGTTCTGCATCAGGTATCACTGACTTCAGACCTGCTTCCATGGATTGATGAGCGATGGTCGAGAAAGCTAATTCTGGTCCACCTATATATCCTGCTTTCTTTGCACCGGTTCTATTCAAAACTTGTGCAGCCATTACACCTGCAACCCAATGTATTTCAAAATAACTATCACTAGATTGTCCATAGTTTGGGTTCTCCACAGCAAGACTTGAATTTAGGTAGAAGAGTATGTCTTCGAATTCTGGATCCGAAGAAATCTCATCTAAACCATCCTGTAATTCCGTTGCACCTACAGCCAAGAAATCGACATCTTGACGTGCTAAATCAGCTAGTGCCATAGTCGAATCTGATGGATTAATAAAGTCAGAAACTATTACTTCCCAACCTTGTTCAGCAGCAAATGCCTTTGCCCCGTCTACAAAACTCTGATAAAAACCACCATCATTAGTATCTCCTGGACTAGCAATACCTATGACAATTTTTCCATCGCCATTTATATCAGGATCACTACCTGGTCCTGCTGCGATTTCTGGTCCTTCAATAGTGTCTGGTGTGTCACCAGCAGCTAGAGAAGCTGAAGCTGAAGCGATCCAACCATCAACATGATCGGCGTTAGCAGCCATCCATCCTGAAGCAAGCTCAATAATATGAGCCTGTGAACCGTCACCAGCAT
>PBLL01000038.1 GCA_002721755.1 Actinomycetota bacterium | reverse complement strand
TTCTGTTTCTTCTGTTTCTTCTGTTTCTTCTGTTTCTTCTGTTTCTTCTGTTTCTTCTGTTTCTTCTGTTTCTTCTCCATCGCGAAGTTTTTGCCAAGTATCTAAAGCGTTTCTCCATAAAGCTTCGGCTTCTGCTACTGCTTCTGGATCTGCTCCACTGTCTTTAGCTTTTTGGAGTGCTATCACAGCTTCATCTTTGGCTTTTTCAGCTTTTTTTATTTTTGCAGTAGCTTCTAATTCTTTTTCAGCCGCTTCCGCTCTCCTGTTGAAAAGCAACAGAGCCTGTTGGGTTTTTTCGTCGATTTCTTTCATTTAAATAGACCTAGTTTCTTTCATATTACAAGTTGACTCTAAAGCAAAGGCTTTACTTCGTCACCGAAAATATTCAACTGTTCAATATATTCATCGAGAGTACGGCTGCGGAATTTTAGATGAAAAACATTTGCCCCAGCATCGCGATCAGCTCTCAGGTGTTCAGCGATTTTTTCAGGGGAACCCGTTAAACCTGCTGGTGGAAGATCTTCAGGAATATCTCCGATATAGGACCACGGAGGCATTATTCCTATATCAAAATTTGATCCCTGCCTTCCTGAGTCAATAGCTGCTTGCTGGATTGTCTCAATTATTTCTTTATATTGCTCTCTAGGATTTCCCATGGGGATGTAACCGTCACCCCGTTTCCCGACACGACGCCACGCTGCTGGACCAGCTCCTCCGATCCAGATGGGCAGATCATTTTCTGGAGGTTTTGGACCAACTCCAACGGGTTGAAACTGAAAATGGTTTCCATTATGCGTTGCATATTCGCTCGCGAATGCATTTCTTATGACGTCAATACTTTCATCTAATATTGATCCACGTTTGGAGAAATCTACATTTAGTGCTTCAAATTCTCCTTTAACGTGCCCTGCTCCTACACCTAGAATGACGCGACCATTTGAAAGGTGGGACAAGGTTCCAAAAGAACTAGCTGAAATAAGCGGATGGCGATAAGCAGCAATCCATACGACAGAGAGAAGATGAATATTTTCTGTATTTGCTCCAATCCACGAAAGTGTCGCCACGGGGTCATACCAAGTTGTGGTCATATGAGCTGAGTATTTGTCATCTGGAATCGCTACATGATCACAAACACCTACAAAGTCAAGACCAGCTAACTCGGCTGCTTTTGCAACTGAAATTAGTTCATCAGGTCCGGCTTGACTTTCCCAAGGGTCTGCCAAAGTTTGAGTAAGAGTTTGGATCGGTAATTGGATCCCATAGAAAGCCTCGCCTTTGGGAACTAAATTTGGCATGTCATCTCCAGATCTATTGTTGCACCATTTTGGTTACTGCTAGGGCTCTTTTATAAATTGGCTCATCTATCATTTCGCTGCCAATAGCTATTGAAGCCTCGCCTCTTCTAACAGCATCTTCAAAAGCTGTTACTACTTCTAAAGCCCACTTAATTTCTTTTTCTGTAGGTTCAAAAGCTTCATTAGCAAGACTTACTTGATCGGGATGTATACATAATTTTCCTGTAAAGCCCAGTGATCTTGCCTCATCGGCTTCTTCTAAGAATCGCTTCTCATCTTTGAAATCAGACACAACCATGTCTATTGCATGAATTCCTCCTAGTCTTGCAGCCTGAGAGATCTGTGAGCGAGCTAAAAGCACTTCACGATTATCGGATCTTCTGACTCCACCTAAGTCAGCTACATAATCCTCGGCGCCGAAATAGCACCATTTCACTTTGGGGTGCGCAGATATTTCGTAAGCATTGAACAAACCTGAAACAGTTTCTAACCCGGCCATGATCGGGAGGTCCGTGAATCCTAAATCAGAAAGAGAAATAGAGATTTGATCAGCTTCTTCTTGTGAAGAAATCTTTGGTACAACAACACCAGCCAAAAGATCCGAAATTGCATTTGAGATATCTTTATGAAAATGTTCACTTTCAAAAGCGTTTACTCTTACAAAAAGCGGCATTTCTGCTGCTTCTTGAGTTAATTCGATGATTGCTGATTTAGTAATCTCTCGGGCATTTTCCTTTTCATCAAGAGGAACAGAATCCTCAAGGTCAATTATCGAAGCACTAGGTTCACTTCGCGGTAATTTCGATAAAACTGTTTTTTTATTTCCAGGTGCAAAAAGAAGACTTTTAAATACTGAACCAGGAGAAGACAAATTTGCCATAAGACAGTCTGACGTCAAAAAGTCCGTCTTGCTTAATTACTTCGACTTTATTCATAAGATTATCTTCTATTAGTTTTAAAACATGGAACAAAAAAACGACCAAAATCAACTTGAGTATCCAGGCACTTGGGCAATAAACGAACCTGAACGGGTGGCGATAATTATGACCGGTTCAGGTGAAAAGATGACTTATTCAGAGTTAGACGAAAAGTCGAATCGTATAGCTAATCTCTTCGCCGGTTTAGGTCTTAACCCTGGAGACCACATTGCTTTTTGCTTAGAAAACACAATTGATTTTCTGCCATTGGCATGGGGTGCTCATTATGCAGGGTTGTATTACACAGCAATAAGTTCTCGTCTTACAGATGACGAAATGAGTTACATAGTTAAAGATTGTGGCGCGCGTATTTTTATAACTTCAGTTGGGATTAGAGATACTGCTGAACAAATAAATTTTGCTAATACGACAGTTCAAGAAAAGTTTGCCATTGGTGGCGAATTAGATGGATACACCTCTTTTGAAGACGCAATAAAGAGTACTGATCAAGAACCTAAATCAAGCAGAGTTGAAGGCCAAGATATGCTTTACTCATCTGGGACTACTGGTCTTCCAAAAGGAGTCAAAGTCAAGGCACCGGATGTCCCATTGGGCAGTCCGTCACCCCAAGCAATGTTATTTAGAGCAGTATTTGGAATTGACGCCGACGCTGTGTATCTTTCACCAGCCCCTCTTTACCATGCAGCTCCGCTCAGATTTTGTATGGCTGCGCATCGTATTGGAGCAACAGTAGTCGTTATGGAAAAATTTGATCCCGAAGGAGCATTGGCTGCTATTGAAACTAATGGCGTAACTGCTAGTCAATGGGTTCCTACGATGTTCGTCAGGATGTTGAAATTACCAGAAGAAGTTCGTGAGAAATATGACACAACTTCATTGAAGACGGTTATACACGCTGCTGCTCCCTGTCCAATTGAGGTGAAGAAACAAATGATTAAATGGTGGGGGCCAATTTTGCATGAATATTATGCGGGTACTGAAGGCAATGGTTTCACTTATATCAATTCAGATGATTGGCTTAATCACGAAGGATCAGTAGGCAAATCTTTACTTGGTGAACTAGTAATAGTTGATGATGATGGGAATGAACTTCCTATTGGGGAAGAAGGAAATGTTTACTTCCGGAGTGATTCAAGCTTTGAGTACCACAACGACCCTGAGAAAACAGCTGCATCACGAATCGGAGAAGATTTAAGCACACTAGGAGATATAGGTCGTGTCGATGAGGATGGATTTCTCTATTTGACTGATCGAAAAGCTCACATGATTATTTCAGGAGGTGTCAATATCTATCCGCAAGAAGCAGAAAACATTTTGACAATGCATCCAGAAGTTTTTGACGTGGCAGTAATAGGAGTTCCCAATGATGACTTTGGCGAGGAAGTAAAAGCAGTGGTTCAGTTGATTGATCCTAAAAGAGCAGGTCAGGATTTAGAGAAGGAACTAATCACTTATTGCCGGTCACACCTTGCTGATCTGAAGTGTCCAAAAAGTATTGACTTCAGAGAAGAACTGCCGAGGCATCCAACAGGAAAGTTGTATAAGCGTCTTCTCAAAGATCAGTATTGGGCTGAAAGAGAAACTCGGATCTGAAATTTAACCTGCTTCTGAGTGAGTTACGGGTTCTTCACCCATCCATTCCCTTAAAGTGTTTTTTAATTTAGTTTGCTGGATGAAGATATCGTGCTCCGGCCCTGCGTCTGTTGATGCCTGGGGAGCTTTGAGATAGAAGGACAGCCATTCTTGAACACCAGATTGATCGGCACGTGCTGCCAAATCAAGAAAAAGAGCTAAATCTAGAACAATCGGAGCTGCCAAAATCGAATCACGACAGAGGAAATCTACTTTGATTTGCATGGGGTATCCGAGCCAACCAAAAATATCAATATTATCCCAACCTTCCTTATTATCTCCCCTAGGTGGGTAATAGTTAATTCGAACCACATGGTCTATATCACCGTACAAATCTGGATATGAGTCTGGTTGAAGAATGGTGTCAAGGACCCCAAGTTTGGAAACTTCCTTAGTTTTAAAGTTGTCTGGATCGTCGAGAACCTCTCCGTCTCTATTACCGAGAATGTTTGTTGAGAACCACCCTCTAAGCCCTAACATTCTTGCTTTAAGACCAGGCGCAAGAAGTGTCTTCATAAGAGTTTGACCTGTTTTGAAATCTTTTCCTGCAACAGGAACACCTCTGCTTTTTGCTAGCTCCACCATGCAGGGAATATCCAGAGCAAGATTTGGAGCACCATTAGCAAAAGGAACATCGCTCATAATTGCTGCATAGGCGTATATTTGGCTTGGTGCGATGTTCTCATCATTCGATTTGAGTCCTGCTTCAAATGAAGCGACACTTTCGTGCACTTCACTTGCTTCTTGGAAAGCTTCGGTTGAACCGCACCAGACCATAACTAATCTTTCACATTCATTGTCAACACGAAATTTTTCAATGTCTTCTATTAAAGCCTGTGCTTGATCCCACTTTGAATCAAGATTTTTAACTCTTTTACCATCTAATTTTTTTACCCAACGGTTATCAAAGACCGCGTCCATGGCAACAATTCCTTCTAGTTCAGATGAAACCGGTGCAATATCTTTTTCGTCAAGAACTCCACAGGTCCTAGCTGCCTCAAGAACATTTGAAGAAATCGGATCCCATCCACCAAAAACCAAGTCATCAAGATTTGCTAAAGGAACAAAGTCACGGATTAATGGGTTTCTTCCTTCGTCTCGTCTACCCAATCTGATGTGAGCCATTTGGCTTACTGATCCAATTGGAACCGCAAGTCCTTGACGGGCCGCGATTACTCCAGCAATAAAAGTTGTAGCTACCGCTCCTAGACCAGGTGTTAAAACTCCCAGTCGACCAGAAGCGGGTGCAATAGATAATTTTTCAGTCATATAACAATAAGGATACGTATGCTTAGGCCCTGTAACCTCAGAATCAGTGTTTCAATTGATAAAAGACTTAAATTAGGGGAAAATAAACCATGCCATGGCCTAACCTTAAAGACGAAAAATTATTCGAAATCATAAATAGAGAAATTGATCGCCAGAACACCACACTGCAATTAATAGCATCAGAAAATTTTGCATCACCTGCGGTTCTATCAGCAACAGGTTCTGTTTTTACAAACAAATATTCAGAGGGCTATCCAGGGAAAAGGTATTACGGCGGCAATGTTCACGTAGATGAAGCTGAAAGTCTTGCATGTGAGCGTGTGAAAAATTTATTTGGAGCCGACCATGCAAATGTGCAACCCCATTCAGGAGCAAGCGCGAACATGGCGGTTTACCAAGCTCTATTAGAACCTGGTGACACTGTTCTTGGTTTACGACTTGATCACGGCGGTCATTTGACACATGGTTCACCAGTCAACTTCAGTGGAAAGCTTTACAATTTTGTCTCATATGGTTTAACTGATGACGAGTTAATAGATCTTGAAGACTTACATCAAAAAGCTAAAGAAGTTAAACCAAAGCTGATAGTCCTTGGAGCTACTGCATATCCGAGAACAATCGAAGCTGATCCCATAAGAGAAATAGCTGATTCGGTAGGTGCATACTTAATGTTTGATGCCGCTCATATAGCAGGACTGATAGCAGGGAAGGCACATCCAAATCCTGTTCCATTTTGTGATGTCGTAACATTCACTACTCATAAGACGCTCAGGGGTCCAAGAGGAGGGTGCATTCTTAGTACTGAAGAACTTGCTTCTGAAATGGATAAAGCTATTTTTCCTGGTTTACAAGGTGGTCCTTTAGAACACCATATAGCTGCTAAAGCCGTGGCTTTTGGAGAAGCTTTAGATCCTTCTTTTGAAATTTATTCGAAACAAATTGTTAAGAATGCCCAAGCTCTTGCTGGAGCATTAACTGATGAAGGTTTCAGGCTTGTAACCGGCGGTACTGACAATCACTTACTTATAGTAGATTTGCGAACTTTTGACGAAGAGTTAACTGGAGCAGAGGCTCAGGTAGTTCTTGATGAAGCGGGCATAACACTGAACAAGAACACAGTGCCAGATGATCCGCGCTCTCCTTTTGTTACGAGCGGTGTTCGTATTGGAACACCCTCAACTACTACTCAAGGAATGACTGAGAGCGAGATGTTGGTGATTGCTCAGTTGATAGCTCGTACATTACGAGAGAGGAAAGATCCGAACTCTCTTTCATTGATAAGGAAAGAGGTTGGAGAGCTCTGCAGTTCTTTCACTCCTTATGGTGATTAGGCTCACATGCCTGGAATTGTCGCTTATCTCATAGTCGGAGGGGTTGCCGCCATAGCAACTTTTGTCGCAACACCTCTGGCGGGTAAGACAGCTAACCATTTCGGACTTATTTCTGCGCCAGATGAAAGAGATGTCCATGAATTGCCCACTCCACACCTAGGAGGACCTGCAATGTTGTTTGGACTGCTAGCGGGTTCATTCACAGCATGGGTTATAGGTGATTTTTCTGCAGTTTTTTCTTCACGATCTGAGATATTAGGAGTTTTGTTAGCAGCAATTGTCATGTGTGCAGTTGGCGTGATTGATGATATAAAGCCAATAACTGCTCCAGCGAAAATTGCAGGGATGGTAATAGCGGGAAGCGTCTTATCATTGGTTGGAGTATCTTTAGTGGTTCTCAGGATTCCTTTCGTGGATGTTGTATTACTTTCACCCGATCTTGCAGCATTGGCAACAGTCTTATGGGTTGTGTTATTAGCTAATGCAATAAATTTGATTGATGGTTTAGATGGTTTAGCAACAGGAATAGTTGCTATAGCATCAACAACTTTTGTGATTTATGCAATCCGATTGTCAGACGAGGGAGTTCTATTTGAAGAAAATCCTGGGTCATTAATTGCGATTCTTATTGCTGGCATATGTATTGGCTTTTTACCCCATAACGCACATCCTGCAAAAATATTTATGGGAGATGGTGGAGCTCTAATGTTAGGAGTGCTCCTAGCAGCATCTACAGTTTCGGTGGGTGGAAGAACAGATGCTGCTTACAGCGGTCAATCATTTTTCTTCTTCGCTCCGTTACTTATTCCCATAGTCATTTTAGGTGTCCCGATAATTGATGTTCTATTCGCAATAATAAGAAGGATATTCACACCAGGATCATCCATAACTACTGCTGATAAAGATCATTTGCACCACAGGCTTTTGCGACTGGGTCATGGTCATAGAAGAGTCGTATTTATCTTGTGGACATGGACAGCTTTGTTGTCTGGGTTTGTTTTATGGCCCACTTATAGTGGACGCGGGGATGGGATTGTACCAATGGGTATTGCAGGAGTATGTTTGGTCCTTTTCACACTTCTTCATCCGCGTTTACAAACAAATAAACCAAAAAAAAATGAAATTGTGGCAGATGACCATTTCCCCAAGTTGTGAGGACACGATAAAGAATCTAGATTCACATGCGGTTCTTTATTCTGAATTTGAACCCGCGATTTCTATAGAAAATTTTTATAAGGTGACCTAGATCATGAAATCAGAAAAACGTGAGATCAAACAAGGTTCAGGTGATGCAATGGCAGCAGCTTTTGAACTTGTCGCGACTCCTGCAATTTTCGGATTTTTAGGATGGCTACTTGATCGTAAGCTTGAAATATTTCCTGTTTTCACATTGGTATTTGTGGGTATAACAATCACTTACGCCTCATGGCGACTTTATAAGCAATACACCCTTAGACTCACCCAAGAGGCAGAACAGCGTCGTGAAACTTGGTTGCTGGGAAGTAAAAATGTCAATTAAACAGGAGTTAGAAGAAGGAACAATGGAAACTGTTTCTGAACAACCAGAGAAACGTATCGCTAACCACTTGGCTTTACGAGCACTTTGGGTGTCACCTTTATTTTTGGTTATTTCCGCAATTGGTTGGGGCTTAAGCGGCGCTATTTCTTCTCTGTTGGCACTTGTGCTTGTAGTCTTCAACTTCCTGACAGGCGCGGCGATAATTACAAGAAGTGTAAAAATATCGCCAAACATGCTCTATGGGTCAGTTCTGGGAGGCTATGTCGTCAGATTAGCTATTTTGACAGGTGTTGTTATGTCAGTTAGGTCATTCGATTGGTTTAAGACTGTTCCTTTTGCTATGACTCTTCTAGTGACACATTTAGGGCTACTTGCTACAGAGACACGTTATATTTCAGCTTCTTTGGCTTATCCTGACTTGAAGCCAACTAAATCAAAGGAGATCCGTTAACTGTGAATGTTATCGCTTTGGAATTCCCACCTGTAAGTCATCTTTTTGATTGGCCGGACATACTTTTTTCAGGTTCATTATTTGCTGTTAACAAGACAGTGTTGATTTATTTGGCAGCAGTTTTGATTACCTCAGCAATTTTTTTATCTGCTGGGAAACAACGGGGATCTTTAGTTCCTGTTGGTGTGCAACATGTAGCTGAATCTGGAGTCAATTTCGTAGAAGAGTCCGTTGTTATGGAGACAATAGGTCCAGAAGGGAAGAAGTATCTGCCCTTTTTGACGACGATGTTCTTTTTCATACTTTTTTCAAATATTTTTGAAGTAGTACCAGGAATACAGTTTCCGGCGAACAGCAGAATGGCCGTTCCCATTACTTTGGCGTTGGTTGTTTGGGTTATCTATAACTTTGTGGGTGTCCGTTCTCAAGGTATTGGGGGTTACTTAAAGAACTCCTTGTTCCCCCCTGGCGTTCCTAAAGCTTTATATCTAATTGTTACTCCAATCGAGTTGGTGTCAACATTTGTTGTTAGGCCTTTTTCTTTGGCTATTCGACTGTGGGCCAACATGGTTGCAGGACACCTTTTGTTAGTCACATTTGCGATTCTCACTCAGACTTTGTGGGACAACGGTTATGTGGGAGCAGCTGCACCTTTTGCAATGCTCATACTAATGACAGGTTTTGAGATTTTGGTTTCTGTTTTGCAAGCCTTTATCTTTACTATTCTGACTGCTGTTTATATCGGTGGTTCGATGCACGCAGAACATTAGATCGCCCACTAAATAGTGGAACGAAGACAAAAAATTTAAACAATTCCGACCGGACATTCCGGTCGGACCAAAATAGAAAAACAGGAGAGACAAGTGTTGAACATTTTGACGCTAGCTGCAACTGAAGCCGGTGAAATGCTAGAAGGTTTAAAAGCCATTGGCGCCGGCCTTGGATATGGTCTAGCTGCTATTGGACCTGGAGTAGGTATCGGAACTGTGGTTGGTAATGCAATTTCATCCATGGCTCGACAGCCAGAGTCTGCAGGCATGGTGCGAACGACGATGTTCTTGGGAATAGCTTTTACGGAAGCTCTTGCCCTCATAGGTTTCGTTGTATTCATTCTGCTACTGCCGTAGAACTTAGGTATCGAAAGGAAGTCGAATTTATGAGACGACGAGGAACCAAACTGTGCTTTTCGTTGCTTTTTGCAATGGTTGGGATGCTGTTTTTTGCAGGACCAGCTTCAGCTTCAGGCGAGAGCATTGGAAGTTGTATTGTTGAAAAACTTGAACACATAGCTGAAGAAGGTCACCATGATGATGGTCACCATGATCACGGTGTTGAGCACCTTTTTCATTCTCTTCATGCTTCGGAAGGTGCAACTGAAGATGAAAAGAAAAAGGTAAAGAAAAACGAAGACAAACTTGAAAGTTGCCTTGAGGCACCTAGCCCAATAATTCCAGAATTAAGTGAGGTAATTTGGGGTGGCGGGGCTTTCTTGATTTTATTTGTAGTTATGGTCAAGAAGGGCTTCCCTGCAGTTAAAGCAGCGATGGATGCTAGATCGGACAAGATTCGAGATGATCTAGATGCAGCAGAGAAAGCAAAAACAGATGCACAGAATGTACATGCTGATTATGAAGCACGCTTAGCAGATGCAAAAAATGAAGCATCACGCCTCATTGATGAAGCCAGAGGCGCAGCTGATCAAGTACGTACAGATTTGGTAGCAAAAGCGGAAGCTGATATTGCTGAAATGAAAACTCGAGCGGCAAATGAAATAGAAGCATCAAGGCAGCAAGCGATCGCAGATTTGAGAGCAGAAGTTGCGGGAATTGCTCTTGGAGCTGCAGAGAAAGTTGTTCAAGGTAGTTTGGATGATGATGCTCAGCGAAGGCTTGTGGATCAATACATAGATGAAGTGGCTGGTAGCTAGTAATGGCTGATAATGCAATTGCTGGTTATGCAGATGCTCTGTTTGCTGTTGCTGCAGCAGATGATGTTTTACCGACTGTTGAAGATGAATTATTTAGATTCTCACAAGCACTAAGTTCAGATGAGAATCTTCAAGCGACTTTAGATGATTCGTCCTTACCAGTTGAGCGTCGGCAACAGATAGTCGAGGATCTTTTGGGGGGATCGGCTAGCTCAACAACAAGGGCATTGGTATCTATGATTGTTGCTTCAGGGCGTTCTTCGCGGTTTTCCAGCATTGTTGACGCATTCATCGAACGAAGTGCAGCTTCGAGAAATAAGACGGTTGCCACTGTTCGATCTGCCGTCGAATTGGATGATGCGCAGAAAGAAAGATTGGTTGCAGCTTTGAATGGAGCAACGAACAAAGACGTAGAAGTAAAAGTAGTAATTGACCCATCCGTAATAGGTGGTTTGGTAACAGAAATTGGTGATGACATTATCGACGGGAGTGTCCGTCGTCGTTTGAACCAACTTCGAGAGAATTTCCGGTAGGAAGAAAGTAATCGAGACGAGAGAGAAAAATGACTGAATTGACAATCAGCACCGCTGACATAGCTGCTTCAATCCAGAAAAACCTAGAAGGTTTTGAACCTGGTTTGGAGCAAAGTCAGGTTGGACGCGTGCTCGAAGTGGGAGACGGCATTGCTAGAGTTTCAGGTCTGCCAGATGCGGCAGTGAATGAACTATTGCAGTTCGAAAGCGGAACTTTTGGATTAGCTCTGAATTTAGATGAGGGATCGATTGGAGCAGTAGTCCTTGGCGAGGTTGATGATATAGAAGAAGGTCAGACGGTCCGTGCCACTGGCGACATACTTTCCTTGCCTGTTGGTGATGGTTTGTTAGGACGCGTGGTAAACGCTCTTGGTGAACCAATTGATGGTAAAGGTCCTTTAACTAACACGGAACCAAGACGTATGGAAATACAGGCGCCTGGAATAATGGGACGCAAACCTGTGCATGAACCAATGCAGACAGGAATCAAAGCAATAGATTCCCTAGTGCCCATTGGACGCGGTCAGCGAGAGCTCATCATCGGTGACCGAAAAACAGGAAAAACAACTATCGCAATCGACACGATCATCAACCAAGCCGGCCAAGGAATGAAATGTGTTTATGTGGCTATTGGTCAGAAAGCTTCCACTGTTGCGCAAAATGTCGCAGTTTTAGAATCTCATGGTGCTATGGATTACACGGTGGTAGTAGTAGCACCAGCATCAGACCCAGCTCCCTTTAAGTACCTAGCACCCTATGCAGGTTGTGCAATTGGTCAGCACTGGATGGATAATGGTGAACACGCTCTAGCTGTTTATGATGATTTATCGAAACAGGCTGAGGCATACCGACAGATGTCTTTACTGCTTCGTCGTCCACCTGGGAGGGAGGCATACCCTGGGGACGTTTTCTATTTGCACAGCAGGCTCTTAGAACGTGCCGCAAAGTTAAGTGATGATAAAGGAGCCGGTTCACTAACAGCATTGCCGGTTATTGAGACTAAAGCAGGTGATGTTTCGGCCTTCATTCCGACCAATGTGATTTCTATTACTGACGGTCAGATATTTCTCCAAGATGACCTTTTCAAGTCAGGTATAAGACCCGCAATTGATGTAGGAATCTCTGTTTCCCGAGTTGGTTCTGCAGCTCAAGTTAAGGCAATGAAAAATGCAGTGGGAACTCTTAAATCAGATTTGCAACAGTTTCGTGAACTAGAGTCATTTGCTGCATTCGGATCTGATTTGGATGCAGTTTCCCAAGCCCAGCTTGATCGTGGGTATCGTTTGACTGAACTTTTAAAACAGGGACTAAATTCACCTTTGTTGGTTGAAGAGCAAGTGGTATCTATCTGGGCTGGTACTAGAGGACATCTAGATGGTGTTGATATAGCTGATGTAAGTCGGTTTGAAGCAGAACTACTTGATTGGTTTAGAACACGACATGCATCAATCTTGACTGAAATTCGTGAATCTGGAAATGTAGCTGACGAAGAGGCTTTTGAAGCGGCCGTAGCTGCTTTTACAGAGCAGTTTGAAGGCTCATCAAAGACGGCTCAGGCTACACCTGATGCAGAGTTTGCTGATACCGATTCGAATATCGTTGATGCTGATACAACTCTGCCAGAAGAGGATATTTCGGAGGCCTAGTGGAAAGTAACCTACTAAGGCAACACCAGTTGACTCTGATTCGTTTACAGGAGGCTGTTAATGGCTGGTGGTAAAGAAAGGGTATTAAGGCGGCGTATTGGCAGTGTCCAAAATACAAAGAAGATTACGCGCGCCATGGAGTTGATAGCTGCTACTCGAGTGGTGAAAGCTCAGCAGAGAGCTCGTTCGGCTAAACCTTACGCAGAGCAAATAACTTCAGTAATTGAAAATCTTGCCGCGGGCGGTGCTGAAGTGGATCATCCTTTGCTACGAAAAGCCGAGAAAGTTAGTTGTGTAGGAGTTGTAGTAATTTCTTCTGATAGGGGACTGGCAGGACCTTATAATTCTTCGGTAATTCGAGCAGCTGAGAGACAAGTTCAAAACGCACGCTCAGAAGGTGCAGATTATTCTTTAATTGTCATAGGAAGAAAGGCAAGAGACTACTTTGCTTTCCGAAATTTTAATATAGATTCCTATACAGAAGGTATAAGTGATAATCCAACATACGAAGACGCTCGGCAAATAGCTGAGACAGTGTCAGAAATGTTCTCCGAAGGAAAAGTAGACAGAGTTGAACTTGTTTACACAGAATTTTTGAGTATAGGTAGTCAGAAAGTAGCAGTCCGCAGATTCTTACCTCTTGAAGATACAGAAGTGATCGCAAGTGAAGGTGGAGGAGATTCGAATTTGAGTACCGCTTTCGAATTTGAGCCATCTGCTGAATCGGTGTTAGAAGCGCTGTTGCCTCGTTATGTCGAAGCTCGACTTTTTGGGGCTCTATTGGAGTCAGCGGCTTCAGAACATGCAAACCGACAACGTGCAATGAAAGCTGCTACCGATAATGCAGAAGAGTTAATAATTAAGCTTTCTCGTGAAATGAACCAAGCCCGCCAGGATGCAATTACCACTGAGATTATGGAAATCGTAAGTGGCGCAGAGGCTCTTGGTTCAGACAATGAGAAAGATAACGATTTGCTAGATCTTGTTGGATCGAGCTCAGAAAATAACAGTTAAGCAATAGGAAGAAATCAGGGAAGATTATGACAACAACTGATCTTAAAGATGGTCGAATAGTAGGAATAGCTGGACCAGTTATCGATGCTGAATTCCCCCAAGGGGAATTACCGGAAATTAACACAGCTTTGGAGTTTGATGTTGCAGTTGATGACAACAGCGTCACCATTGTTGCAGAGGTAGCTCAACAGATAGGCGAAAGTCGCGTTCGTGCAATTGCCATGAAACCAACTGATGGTCTCACAAGAGGAACGACCGTTCGTAATACTGGACGAGGCATAAGTGTCCCTGTGGGAGATGAAACTCTTGGTCATGTTTTTAGCGTCACTGGCGATGGATTGGATGACCCAAATGCAGGTTCTGGATCAGAAAGATGGGAGATTCACAGGTCTGCGCCTTCTTTTGATTCTTTAGAACCGAAAGCACAAATGTTTGAAACAGGAGTGAAAGTAATCGATTTGCTTACTCCTTACTTACAGGGAGGTAAAATTGGTCTTTTCGGTGGTGCAGGAGTAGGTAAAACAGTTCTGATTACAGAAATGATAAACCGTGTAGCTACTAACCATGGCGGTGTTTCTGTTTTTGCTGGTGTAGGTGAGCGTACTCGCGAAGGTACGGATCTTTTACTCGAAATGGACGAGTCGGGTGTTTTGGAAAAAGCGGCCTTGGTCTTCGGTCAGATGGATGAACCACCTGGGGTTAGGCTCCGCGTAGCTCTTTCTGCTTTGACTATGGCTGAATACTTCCGTGATGAACAAGGTCAGGATGTACTACTTTTCATAGACAATATTTTTCGTTTCGTGCAGGCAGGTTCTGAGGTGTCAACGCTGTTGGGAAGAATGCCGTCTGCTGTTGGTTATCAGCCGACGTTAGCTGATGAGATGGGTGAACTCCAGGAAAGGATAACTACGACACGGGGTAGGTCAATTACATCTATGCAGGCAGTGTATGTCCCTGCAGATGACTATACGGATCCAGCGCCATTTACTTCTTTCACACATTTTGATGGAACAACAGAATTGAGTAGGGATATTGCCGCTTTAGGTATCTATCCTGCAGTTGATCCTCTAGCATCAACTTCCACGATTCTCACACCTGAAGTAGTAGGTCAGAAACACTATGACACAGCCCGAAGGGTTCAGGAGATACTGCAGCGGTACAAAGAACTTCAAGACATAATTGCCATACTTGGTCTAGATGAACTTTCCGAAGAAGACAAGATTACTGTTTCTAGAGCGCGAAAAGTTCAGAGATTCTTGTCGCAACCGATGAATGTCGCGGAAGTATTTACAGGCTTACCTGGTGTCACTGTTCCTGTAGAAGAGACGGTTGAGTCATTTGCGGCATTGGTAGACGGTGAACTCGATGATCTTCCTGAACAAGCCTTTTTGAATGTTGGTGGAGCTGAGGATGCACAACGTAAATCCCAAGAGTTGGAAGCTTAATAATCGTGACTTTTCAGGTTGAGCTGGTATCACCAGAATCCATTTCTTATAGTGGCGAAGCAGAAATGGTTATCGCCCGAACTGTTGAAGGTGGAGACATAGCTTTTCAGCCCGGACATGTTCCTTTTATCGGAGTTCTTTCTGTTTGGTCAGTTGAAGTAATTAGACCAGATGGAGAAAGGGATGTTTTCGCTGTTCATAGAGGTTTCGTGCAAGTAGCAGGTACGAAGGTCAGTATTTTGTCAGATGTTTCCGAAGTAGCTGATGAAATTGATATTGAAAGAGCTAAAGAGGCTCGTTTGTCAGCTCAAGAGGCGATTCAGTCAAACAGTGAAGACCAAGAAGCAATTGCTTCACTTGAAAGGTCTGAAGTGAGACTAAGAGTCGGAGGAGTCGAGGTATAAAGCTTAAAAGTTGTTCTAGTTATGCTTTATACATCTTCCAGATCGTCTAACCGGTGATGAGTTTTAATAAGACGGACAGTTCCGGATTTGGAACGCATTACAAGAGATTCTGTATGGGCCATTCCTTCGGCGTATCGGACACCTTCAAGAAGGTCTCCATCCGTAATGCCAGTAGCTGCAAAGAAACAGTTATTGCCTGACACCAAATCATCAAGATCCAAAATTCTTTCTAAATCGTAGTCCTGCTCCTCAGCGGCTTTTCTTTCTTTTTCATTACGCGGCCATAACCGCCCTTGAAATGAACCCCCCATGCATTTCAAAGCAGCTGCAGAAATTACTCCTTCCGGAGTTCCTCCTATGCCGAACAGGACATCTGCACCAGATTCGGACCATGCGGTAGAAATTGCTCCTGCTACGTCGCCATCGGAAATTAATCGAATTCTAGCGCCAGCCTCCCGCACCTCAGTAATTAGTTCTGAATGTCTATCACGATCTAGAATCACCGCAGTCAAATCTCTAACTGTCTTATTTTTTGCCTCTGCGATCTGTTGAAGGTTTTCAGTTGGAGACTTGGCTAAATCAATCGCATCAGAACACCCAGGTCCCACTGCAATTTTTTCCATATACACACAAGGTCCAGGGTCAAACATTGTTCCCTTATCACTAACAGCTATAACTGAGATCGCATTCGCTCTTCCAAGAGCTGTGAGCGTTGTTCCATCAATTGGGTCAACAGCAATATCTGTTGCAGGTTCATTCCCATTCCCACAGTGCTCACCATTAAAGAGCATAGGAGCTTCATCTTTTTCACCTTCTCCTATGACAACTATCCCATCCATGTTGACAGTATCTAGTACACGACGCATGGCATTTACGGCTCCTTCGTCAGCACCTTCTTTGTCTCCTCTTCCCATCCATCTTGAAGCAGCCATTGCAGCGGCTTCGGTAACTCTTACAAGTTCTAATGCAAGATTTCTATCTGGTGTTTGAACTTTTTTACTCATCAAATGCGACGCTAGCGCCTTAGAGAAGTTCTTGTGCATTTCGCAGACAGGATTATTGGCTGTTTAGCTTTTTTGCAGTGAATGATGTCATTATAAGAGAATGAAATGGTCGAAAAAGCAAAATAAAAACGAAGCAAGTGACCATCATTCTGAAGAAATCGAAGAGAAAGATCAGGTTGAATCAACTTCAGCTGCTGAAATCGAATACGAACTTCATGAGTGGGCAGGTGAAACTCGACTAGTACTTGATCAGTTGCTTACTTTAAATGACGTCCCCCACGTTTGGCAGGGGGCTACTTTAGTGGTTCGCGAAGAAGATGAGACAGTTGCAGACCAGTTGATAGAGGAAGCAGAATCAACTTCCTTACCAACACTTGACCCGGATGTTGAAACAATCGAATATGACACATCAGGATGGTCAGACTCTGAGCAGGCTTCCTTTAGCGCTTTGTTAGTTCGTCTTGGTGTTCCACATGAGTTCGTTTCGGGAGGTGGACTATTAGTTGAAGAATCTGATGAAGAAGCGATTGAAACAGCGCTTGACGCATTCCAAGTAGTAAATGACGAACGCCCTGATCTCGAAGGATTAGACGCTAATTCACTTCTTACTGAAGTTTTTGTTGCATGTGACCGTCTTAGACGTGATTGTAGTGACGATATAGGGGTAGGTGACTTATTGCGTTTGACTCCAGTTTTAGTTGAACACAGACCTCCTTTTGGAATTGAAGCAAATCAATGGGATGAAATTGGCAATAGAGCAGTTGAGTTAGTTTCCTTATTGTCAGAAGGTTCTGGTGATGAAGAAGAAATTCAACTACAAGCAAGTGGACTATCTGAAACCTTGAGGATATTGATCTGAAAGAGGAGTTTTTAAACTTTACTCTGATGAGGTTTAGTTGACTAAAGCCTTCCAAAGGGTGCGGTAATTGGACCAAGTTTGGTTAGAAGAGATGTATCCGTCTTCTAAAAGTGCTTTATTTAGGAGCGGAAGGTTTTTAGATGGAACCAGCATGTCTACATGGTGAGCTAAGTGGTAACCAACATTGAAGGGAACAATGAAAAAAGCCGCCAGACGATTTTGTTTGACGTAATGAGTGGTTTCACGTCTGTCTAAAGATTGGGTCATTCCCCCATGTTCACTAATTGCTCGAATCCTGTTTAGAAGTTGATAAATACATGCCCAAGGAATCAACCAAAGGAACACATACATCGCTAGACCGCAAAAAATCCAAAATAGAGAAGCTACGACTATTTGTCCAAAAAGAAAAGAAGCTGTTAAACGTAAACGTCTCGATTGTTTAAGTTTTTTAAATCTTGGTTTGATAATTCTAAAAGCGGAAATACCACTAATGTCTCTTAGCAATTTTCTACGCATTGAACGTTTAGAAATTGGATAAAAGCTGTAAAGAATAAAGTCTGGTTCGTCCGGACCAAATTCATCTCGGTGATGTTTTATATGACCTATTCGATATCCATGACTTCCGGAACCAAAAGTAATCAATCCTATAAGTCGAATACCAATTAAGTCATTGATCTTTCGATTAGAAAAAAGAAGCCGATGCGCAGCTTCATGGTGAAAGATAAAAAGACGATTTTGCGCTAACGCCATTCCTACTATCGCGATCACCCAAATTAATGGGTGACTGAAACTGACCGCTAGCCAAACAATCAAAGGTGGGGTACTCAAACCCAGGACGACTGATAAAAAGTTTCTGAAATCGGGGATTTTTCTCAAGGAATCCCGAAAATCACCTTTTGGTTTTCCATTTGGATGCAGTCGACTACTACCAGCAAATTCTTCAGTTTCTACTACCATCTTTCCTGTTGCAGAAGCAAGCATTTCGGAGTGGGACTGATTTTCCTGCATAAAAAATATTATCTGCTTATGGTCAATACATTCCACAACCAGCTTGAAATCAATATACGATCCACAAATGCCCAGACCTTCAGGAATGCTGCTGACTCATGGTGCAGGAAGTGATCGAACTCACGAAAGCTTGTTGGATATTGAAAAAAAGATGGCCCCTCTGCCCGTAGAAAGAATGAATTTTCCTTATGTTGAACAGGGACGCAAATTTCCTCCTGATCGTGCCCCGAAGTTGATTAATTCAATTATTGAAACTTCTAAGCAGATGACAGAAAAATATGGATTAAATCCAGAACATCTTCTTTTGGGAGGTAGAAGTATGGGTGGTCGTATGTGTTCAATGGCCGTCGCAGAAGGGCTTCCTTCTATTGGATTGATTCTTATCAGCTATCCTTTGCATCCACCAAAAGAACCAGAAAAACTAAGAATAGAGCATTTTGACAAAATCGAAGTTCCATGTTTATTTATCTCTGGTGAAAAAGATCCATTCGGGTCAAGGTCAGAGTTCGAAAAACATTTGAAAAAAATTCGAGGTCCGGTAACAACCAAATGGTTCGGTGGAGCTGGTCACGGGTTAACAGGTTTAGAGGAATCGATTAGTGATGAAATAAAGTCTTGGGTGGCTTCTTTTTAATCGAGCTTCGTGCCATCAAAGTCTTCAGGTCTTATGTCTCCAGGATTGAGATCTTCGAGTTCAGTTTTTGCAGTTTCAGGAAATTTAAGCATTACTAATACTGCCGCAATAAGGGGACCAACAGCGGTAATAGTAAAAGCATGGCCGTAACTGTCAAAAAAGTCAGTCATTGAACCTACAAGCAGAAGACCGGTTGCACTTCCTAACACGCTAAAGGCGACAATGAGACCATTTGATTTAGCTCTTTGGTTTGTGGAAAAAAGCTCAGGTCCATACACACCTAATGCAACTGTAAGAGACCCGAGTACGGCTCCGCACAAATGACTAGCCCACATTAAAGCTCCAGAAAAGTAGTAACTGAGAACAATAAACAAAGTTCCACCCAAAAGACCCGATGTAGCTATTTTCTTTCTTCCATGGGTGTCTGCAAAACGTCCAGCTAAAAATATAGCGATCCCTGCGGGAGTGGAAGTCAGAAGCCAATAAGCCGTTATTCCAGAAGCGGAATATCCTCTATGTTCTCTTAGAAAATCATTTTGAAACTGCGAGGCAGGTGCAGCGAAAATTAAAAGAAGAAAACCTACAGCAGCCAATAAAAATAGACGATTATTAATAAAAGGTTCATTCTTATTCGATTCTTTAGATTTTTCGGCCTTAACAACTTTTGAATTGGCCTTATAGCGGATTGATTCTGGAAGATTTTTACTGATTTTCATCAGAGGTGGCAAAAATAGTAAAGGAACCAAATATACGATTCTCCAGCCTTTTTCGTGTAGGTCAGCGATTGGCAATACCCAAACTGAGATCCCTGCACCCAAAGCGGCTGACAGTGACAACATGCTTACTCCATAAGCTCTGGATCCCTTTGGAAGTTCTTCAGCAGCAATGACTCCTATTAAAATTCCCATACCTGTAGTCAAACCGCGAGCAATTAATTGTGTACTTCCAAGAAACCAGAATCCGGACGAGAGAGAACCTGCAGCGGTGGAAATAACTGAAAGTACTAGTGTTAGCAACAGAATGTTCCTGCGTCCTTTTTTGTCTGCTACTACAAGTACTCCCAAAGACAGTAAGACGCCGACACGAACAACCGCAAGAGTAATTCCTTGTGCTGATGAACTGTGATCAAATTCATCTGCTGCGAAAGTGATTGTTTGAGTGATTACAGAGCCTAGGTACCCATCTATTACTTGCACGCAGGCGAGTATCCCTAACACTTTCGCAGATCGTTCATTTAAACGGTCTGGAGGCGCCCACCACGGTTTCGATCTCTTAGGCAGGGATCTACCGACCAAAAATGAGAAGAAAATTCCCCAAAATGGGATTGAAAGCCGCCACGAAAAAGTTTCACTAACAAGATTCACTCCCTTGGTTTCGGTTTCTACAACGATTTTTCTTTCATATTTGGAAAAAGGACCGTGTAGCAATTCGTATTTGTCTTCGCCAGCAAGCCTTTCAGCTACTAGATCATCACGAGGCTCTCTTAAGGCGTTCAATTCTTTATCATCAAGAGTTTTAGTTATTGTTAGCTGTTTGTCTCGCTTAAACACGCTTTCCTAATTTCCGTTAATAAATTAAATGTTTTTGCTTGAATAATTGCATGTGAATGCAAACTTTGTCGACAGCGAAGCATACTTAAAACGTGACAAGTAACTCTTTTTCTTCTGAATTTGGAACATCTTCTTCACATTTTGAAGAAGATTCCGTTATTTGCATTAAGCAATCATCGGGTTTGTCAGGAAGTGTAAGAGTTTCTGGAGCAAAAAATTCTGTATTGAAGATTATGGCTGCCTCGTTGTTAGCACCGGGAAAATATGTAATAAATAATGTCCCTCACATTGCAGATGTCCGATTGATGTCAAATTTGTTGGAAACAATGGGTGCATCAATTTCTCATCAAGAAGATGAGATGAGAATAGATATACCTGAAGAGATGACCCCAGTAGCTCCTTATGAATTGGTGGAGAGAATGCGAGCCTCCATAGCAGTTTTAGGACCGCTATTAGCAAGATTTGGGAGGGCGAAAGTATCAGTACCAGGTGGAGACGATTTCGGACATAGACCTATAGATATGCATCTAAAAGGTCTAGAAGAACTAGGAGTCTCATTTACTAACAGCCATGGCTATATAGAAGGTCAAGTTGAAAAATTAATAGGAGGTAAAGTATTACTCAGTTTTCCAAGTGTTGGAGCTACTGAAAATTTACTTATGGCAGCTGTTTTAGCTGAAGGTAAAACCCTTATAGAAAACGCTGCGCGCGAGCCTGAAATAGTTGATCTCGTAGATTTTCTGAACTCTATGGGGGCGCAAGTAACTGGTGAAGGGACTTCAACCATTCAAGTTGAAGGAGTAGATCATTTAGAGCCTGTTGAACATACTGTGATTCCGGATCGGATAGAAGCAGCTACTTATATGTCAGCCTTAGGGATGACAGGAGGTGAGATATTAATAGAAGAAGCTCGTTTAGATCACATGGAAATGCTCGTTGAAAAATTAAACGAGATGGGCATAGAGATCAATCAGGTTGATTCAGGGGTCAGTGTGACTGTTTCTAAGAGGCTCAAATCGATCGATCTGGCCACCTTGCCATATCCCGGTGTTGCCACTGATTACAAGCCTTTTCTCGTCACATTGCTTTCAGTCGCAGATGGAGTAGGAATAGTTACCGAAAATATTTTTGCTGGAAGATTTCGCTATGTTGATGAATTGATCAGGATGGGCGCAGATATACGAGCTGAGGGTCACCATGCTGTTGTACGCGGAGTTGAAAGACTCTCAGGGGCACCTGTCCGAGCTCCAGACATAAGGGCGGGAGCTGCTTTGGTTTTGGCTGGATTAGCAGCCGAAGGAGAGACTCTAGTAGGAGCGGCTAGCCACATTGAACGCGGTTATCAGGATTTAGTAGGCAATTTACATTCTCTGGGTGCAGAAATTGGATTTGTCAACCCTCAGAAGAATTAGGGTCATTTTCTGCTTCGAAATTTGAGTTATCGTCGGATTTCATTTTTTCTGCTTTGCGGTTGGCGGCCCAGAGCAACCATGCGATTAAACCTAACGGAGCTACAACAAGCAAAATTTCATCCCACCCGCCTTGGTGACCAAGTATAAGACACGAAAATTTCATCTCTTAAGAATATTGTCAATCTTGCGGAAGTGGGTGCAGTCAGTCGATAGTCATGCGAAACTGTAAGTATGGCAGATCTTTCAGTGGACGATTCAGATAGAAAATTAGAAACTCTTGTAAAAGAGGTAATTGAAGTAATCAGACCTGCTCTTCAAGCAGATGAAGGTGATGTCGTGCTGCATGAGGTGAACGAAGAAACTGGAGAAGTTACTGTTGAACTAATCGGTGCATGTGTAACTTGCGATTCGTCTGACCAAACAATCAAAGCTGGAATCGAGAGGGTTCTAAAGGATAGGGTTCCGGAAGTAACTTCCGTTTACAACTTGGGTGAGACTTCAGCAGATGAAGGAACGGCAGTAACTCTTTAGGAATGAAATGACCAGTAAAAATTGTTATTGGCATTCAGATAGGTATGCCGGAGTTACTTGCCAGCGTTGTGATCGTCGGATTTGCGCTGAATGCATGCACACTGCTTCTGTTGGCTTTCATTGCCCAGCGTGTATAGCACCACAGAGCATCCACTCACGAAGACAAAGAACCTCTTTTTCGCGACCTAATAGTAAATTAGGTAATTTTTCTGAACAGTCATTGACTACAAGGTCACTTATATCTGTAAACCTCTTGGTGTTTTTGTTAGCTCTTTTAAAAGGAGGGTCATTAGGTTCAGGAGGAGGCGATATAACAATTGATTTCGGCTTGGTTGGATACGGTCGTGTGCTCTCTCCATTTTCCATTGATTACGTTGGTGTTGCTGAAGGTGAATGGTGGAGGATGATTACAGGAGGTTTTCTTCATGCTGGCGTAATTCATCTGGCATTCAACATGTTTCTTTTGTGGATGTTGGGAAGCCAACTAGAGAGACTTTTAGGCATGACAAGCTATTTAATCTTGTATTTTGGCTCTTTATTATCGGGGGCGCTGGGAGTGATGCTTTTAGATCCTCTTGCTTTAACGGTTGGTGCCTCAGGAGCAGTTTTTGGTCTGATGGGAGCCACAGTTGTTTACCAGTTACGTCGAGGTTTAAGTCCTTGGTCAAATGGAATTGGCAGCCTGCTACTCATAAATTTAATTTTCACATTTGCCAGACCTAATATTTCGGTTGGAGGACACATAGGTGGTCTGATGGGTGGGTTGCTTATTGGATGGCTGATTGACGAAATAGATGCAAGAGGACTACCGATATTTATAAAACGATTAGTTCCTTTACTGATAGCAATTAGTTTCAGTGTTGCCTGTGTTTGGGCTTCAAGTTATTGGTATGACCCGATATTAGGTTAAATGGGAAAACCTAAGGGTTTTCCAATAGTTGTTTCAATTTGCGAAGATTTTTCCTCCAAATTCTTTTTAAAACAGGTTTCGCAAAGTAGCCAGTTATTTCTCCACCTAAAAAAATCGGGAAACTCAGATTTTCTTCCCATTTGAAAAGAGTTTTTGAGTCAGGAATTTCCTCTAGTTTGAATTTTCCTTTTCCTTCGACAAGACCGTTATGGCTAATTGCCATTATTTCATTAGGAATCCATTCAGTTATTTCCATCTTGTCTGTCGTTCTAAGTGGTCCAACATGCGTCTCGCAATCGAAAGTCACTCCTAAACCTTCAACATGACCAGAAGTGATATTTATTTTTGAAGCATCCATCATCCAGTTCACATGGGTCTTGATATCTGAAATATTTTCCCAAACATGCTCAACTGAGGCATTTATCTCAATTTCTAGTTTGATATGAACCATTGTTAATTATGCCGATTTTTTGCTAGTAAAGCAGTTGCCTTTAACCTGAGAGAGTGGATATTTATCTCGATCATGCCGCTAGCACACCTGTGCGAGAAGAGGTGATTCAGGCAATGTTGCCTTGGCTTTCAGAACACCCGGGCAATCCTTCTGGATCGCATCGGCTAGCACGCGAAGCAAGAAGAGCTATAGATGACGCACGAGACAATGTAGCTGCCTTGGTAGGGGCAGATCCTGGCAATGTAATTTTTACCAGCGGGGGAACCGAATCAGATAATTTGGCGATAGACGGAGTACTTGGTGCCAAAGGCGGACAAGCAGTATGTTCTGCAACTGAACATCCAGCAGTTCTAGAACCGGTTAGAGATTCTGGTGGAATGATTGTGCCGACAGATGCAACAGGAAGGATAGATCTTGAAAATTTAGCTGCCCTTTTGGATTCAATAGCCAATATTTCTTTGGTTTCAATCATGATGGCAAATAATGAGACGGGAGTTATTAATGATCTCGATATGGCAGCTGATCTCATAGCGGAGAAATCTCCTGGCAGTGTGATTCACACAGATGCCGTCCAAGCAACTTCTTGGTTAGATGTTGCTGAATTGTCAAAAAAGGCGCACTTAATAAGTCTCACTGGGCACAAGTTTGGTGGACCTAAAGGAGCAGGAGCTCTGGTTTTAAGAGATGGTGTAAATTTGTCGCCCGTAATTCGTGGAGGAGGACAAGAAAGAGAAAGACGAAGCGGGACCCAGAATGTTCCAGCGATTGTTGGTCTTGGTGAAGCAGCACGCTTAATACAAGATGAACGTTCTGAGGTGAACAAGAGAGTAACGAAGTTGAGAGATAAATTGGAAAACGGTTTGATGAAAAAAATAAGCCATACGAATTGTACCGTCCCAAATGGAACGCCAAGAACACCGGGAATTGCTCATATTTGTTTTAAAGACATAGAAAACGAATCTTTACTTTTTCTCCTTGAAAACCAGCGGATTTACGCCAGTGCAGCTTCATCTTGTGCGAGTGGAGCCCAGGAACCCTCTCATGTTTTGCAAGCAATGGGGATTGATCCGAAAACGGCAGAGGGTTCAATTAGGTTTTCTCTGGGCAGAACCACAACTGAGAAAGAAATAGAATGCGCATTAGAAGTTATTCCTAAGGCTGTTGAACAATTAAGGGAGTTCGGGTAATGGCACGAGTAATGGTAGCTATGTCAGGAGGAGTGGACTCATCGGTTGCAGCCGCTTTAGCTTGTGAGTCCAACAATGAGGTTGTTGGAGTAACTCTTAGACTATGGGGTGGAGAGTCTGACTCGGGTTGTTGCTCTGTTTCAGATGTAGATGATGCTAGAAGAGCAGCCAACGCATTAGGAATTGAACATCATGTTTTTAATTTAGGAGATGATTTTGAAAAACACGTGGTTTCTCCTTATGTTGAGGCCCATTCCGCCGGGCTAACTCCTAATCCCTGCATTGAATGCAATAGACATATCAAATTTGATCGTCTGCTAAATAGAGCAAAGTCGCTTGGTTTTGACAAAATTGTTACTGGTCATCATGCTCGAGTAGTTAAACGAAAAGATGGAACGTCGCGTATTGCTAGAGCTAAAGATGAAGCAAAAGACCAGTCCTATGTTCTTTATATGTTGCATCAAGACCAGATTTCATCTCTCCATCTTCCAATAGGAGATATGACAAAAGATCAGGTAAGAGAAAAGGCAAATAGTTTGGGACTTAGAGTAGCGACAAAACCTGATAGCCAAGATGTTTGCTTCATAACACGTGAAAAAGGAAGAGCAGATTTTCTAGGTAAAAGGATCCCATTAACGCCTGGGCGAGTAATCGATGAAAACGGGGTTGAAGTGGGTCAAGTAGAAGCAATTGAATTAGTTACCGTTGGACAGAGGCGAGGGATGCTTTTAGCCGGCGGTAAAGAGCCGAGGTATGCGACAAATGTCAATATTGAAACAGCTACTGTGACAGTAGGAACACCTGATCAGCTTTTAGTCAAAAAAACAGAATTTAGAGATCCTATATGGTCCGAAAAAAAGATAAAAGGTGAGTTTCTTGTCCAAACAAGTGCACATGGAAAACCTAAACAGGCCAGCGTGGAGGATGGGTTACTTACATGGGAAGAGCCTCATCCGAGAGTAGCTTCCGGTCAAAGTGTTGTTTTTTATGAAGCAGATCAAGTCGCAGGTGGGGCGATCGTCGTATGATCAAATTCGCAGATTTCGTTTTTTAGCTTCAGCAAGTAAAACATTTGGTCTCGCAGGGTTAATTAGAAAGCTTTCAACAATTGAGTTTTCACTAACATTTCGCTTAGTTCCTTTTCTGAGCATTATTGAAAGAGGAGTTGAGCAACTGACTTGCAATGACAAACCAAAAGAACCCTGACTAAGGTCCAGAGCATCAGTTCCTATAACTGCAGGAGATAAATTCGTTAATTGATTTCTGTTTATGAGAGTTGGATCACCGACCGATAAATGGTCGTGTAAGACTATTCCCGCAGGAACAAGAATTATCCAACGTTTTCCTAGTTGATAGATGGCATTTGATGCTATTGCAGCGAGTGGTAACCCACATAAGGAAAGTAAAGAGCCAAGCAAAAAGTTTTGATTCAGTAAAAGAGTAGGTCCTAGAGTTAAACCAGTCACTGTTATCAGCCATGCTAAAGGTCCAAAAAACAGAGATACAGGTCCAGGTGCTCTCAGTAAGAATCTGCGCTCATCTCCGTAGGAGGCACCGTCTGAAAATTTGTCACCTAAGGGGGCTGACAGTGCAATTGAGGTTGCAAAACCACTGGCCACAAAACCAATTATTCCAGAGGTGGATCCATCAGTTTCTAAAGAACACCAAAGACAGAGTGCAGCGGCAGCAGGCACTCCTATCCTCACTATTGCTAGAGAGATAGGAGAAGTAATCAAAGTTGCTACAAAAATTAATGCCCATAAAGTCCAAAGACTGATTGAAACAGTTGTTCGCAAGAGTGAATCTAAGTCGTGAAAACTTTTTTCTAAAGATGGCCCACACAGCAAAGGCAAAGCAAGCCAAAGTACGCGAATTATCCATATTGAAAGAGACTCGCTGCGCCTTCCAGGCGCGTTATTTGACAAAAGTTCCATAAAGAGCAGACTAGAGGGTTTCTCTACCGTCACGAACTAATCGTGGCTCAACGGTATTATCGAATTGTGGGTAAAGGTGATTTTTTAGATAGTGATAACGAAAAAGAAGTTTCTTTGCGTTTGGAAAAACTTGGGGAACTAATCAGATATCACAATGATTTGTATCACGCTCAAGGAACGCCTGAAATACCTGACTCAGATTTTGACTCCTTGTGGCAAGAGTTGATTGCTTTAGAGCAAAAGCACCCAAATTTAGTAAAACCAGATTCACCTAGCTCAAATGTGGGGAGTAGAAGTAGCACACCTTTTGCTGAAGTCGAGCACCGTATACCTATGCAATCTTTGGATAATGCGTTTGATATAGAACAACTTCATTCTTGGGCCGACAAAATACAAAGACGTTTAGAGGAAAATCAAAAAATTTCCAGTTGGGTGTGTGAATTAAAATTCGACGGACTGGCCGTTTCAATACGTTACGAGGGGGGTCAATTAGTTCAAGCAGCTACACGTGGAGACGGGGTTATTGGTGAAGATGTAACAGACAATGTACGAACAATTTCGGATATACCTAAGAGTCTCGGAAAAGATGCTCCTGAAATTTTAGAAGTTCGCGGTGAGGTTTATCTCGGAATTGAAGCGTTTGATTCGCTGAATCGCGTGAGGGAAGCTTCAAATGAGCCTACTTTTGCAAATCCGCGCAATACAGCTGCAGGGTCACTAAGGCAAAAGGATTCAACCATTACGGCATCACGCAATCTTTCATTTTGGGCTTATCAGGTCGGGGAGTCAAAAAGTGCATCATTAGAAAAAGGGCATTTTGAAATTTTGCAGTGGTTAAGGAAGTTAGGTTTGCCGATAAATGAACATGCAAAAAGATTCACCCGATTCAAAGACGTTATTTCATATATAGAAAACATTGAAGAATTGCGTCATGACCTTGACTATGAAATAGATGGAGTTGTTGTCAAAGTGGATGATTTGGCTACACAACAAAAACTGGGCTCCACGGCTAGAGCTCCGCGTTGGGCAATTGCATACAAACTTCCTCCTGAAGAAAGAACAACACGGCTTATAGACATTGAAGTTTCAATAGGTCCAGGGGGGCAAGCTACTCCTTTTGCTAAATTAGAACCTATTTTTGTAGGCGGATCGACAGTAGGCACAGCCACTCTTCACAATGCTGATCAAGTAATAGAAAAAGATGTTAGACCAGGAGATTTAGTAGTAGTTAGAAAAGCAGGGGATGTGATTCCTGAAGTGCTTAGACCAGTTATCAGTGAGCGACCTAAAAATTCTCGTCCTTGGAAATTCCCGAGTTCTTGCCCTGCTTGCGAAACTCCGTTGGAGAGGAGAGAAGGTGAGGCTGCTACTTTTTGTAACAATTATGAGTGTCCTCGACAAATACGTGGACGAATAGAACATTTCGTTTCACGAGGAGCCATGGACATAGAGGGTTTCGGTGAGCAAAGAGTTGACTTATTTGTCTCAGAGGGTCTGATAAGAGATGTTTCTGACATATTCCAAATCGATTTTGAACATATTTCTCAAATGGAGGGTTTTGGTGAATTATCTGTTACGAATCTAAAAAACGCAATCGAACAAGCACGCTCACGGGATTTAGGCCGGTTGTTGTTTGCTTTGCGAATTCCTCATGTAGGGATCACAGTAGCTAATTTGATTGCTGAAAATTTTTATGATCTTGAAGAATTGAAAAAAGCACAAATACAGGATTTAGAAATTATTGATGGACTGGGACCGAAAATTGCTGCAAGTGTTTTTGGATGGTTCACAAATCAAAGGAACATTTCCTTAATATCAAGTTTGCAAGAGTTAGGAGTGGATCCTAAATCTGAACCAACGTTTATAAGCGAAAGTGAAATGAATCTTATGGGCGTGACGATTGTTGTAACCGGTAAGTTGAAAGATTTCAGTCGCGAACAAGCACGCAAAATCATTAAAGAAAGAGGAGGTAAGTCACCTGCAAGCGTTTCTGCTAAAACAACGTACTTACTCGCAGGTGAAGGAGGAGGCTCCAAGCTCGATCAAGCAGAACAATTTGGAGTCTTAGTAATAGACGAGGCAGCTTTCAATTACTTATTAGAAAATGGTGAATTGCCAGAGTAAATCTTCAACCTATTACTCGGAAACACCAATTCATACTCGAACGACGACTAGGTGTTTGGACTTCCCAGTAGTCAACGGATGCACAAATGTTCCCCGCCGGTAGCCGCTCGATTACTTTCCCAGCTTCAGGTCTAAATACCACCGAATTTAAAGCGGTTTCAACTTTTTGTTGATCAAGTGGTATCTGTGTATTTCCGATACTAGTAATTTCACCTTTCCAAGTTGACGAGAAAATCACTCCTACATTTGTTTGAGCTATTACTTCGTCACCGCGGCTAGGTATTAGTTCAATTATTCCTGGATTTGAAGTCAAGACAATATCACTGTTGTCTCCGTCAGCAATCAAAGCTGCGATGACCAGTACACCTATTCCGAAAGCAATAAGAGAGCAGATGATAATTGAGTTGCGGCGCGTCACAATGTAAAGGCTACCTAGAGGTAACCTTTACATGTGACAGAAAAACGTAGAGATAGCGGAACTTTTGGTCGAGGAAGTTCTTGGAGTCCTCAAAATCTATCGGGTCGGACATTTGCGGGGCGCTACAGGCTTCAAAATATTGTAGGAACGGGTGGATCAGGTTCTGTCTATCTGGCAGTTGACTTGAGTTTAGACCGTCAGGTGGCAGTAAAAGTTCTGCATACCAAACTCGCTCAGTACCCGGGATTTGTTGAACGGTTCAAAACGGAAGCCAAAGTGGCTGCTTCTTTGACAAGTTCTCACACAGTAAGGGTTTTTGACTGGGGTGTAGACGAACAGGCGTTTATAGTCACTGAATATCTGGGTGGAGGAAGTCTCAGAAGCATCTTAGATAGTGGTAGGACTTTAAGCCCTTCTCAAATACTGCAAATAACACTTGAATGCTGTAGAGCTCTTGATCATGCACACGCACAGGGAATAATCCACCGTGATCTTAAACCTGCGAATTTGTTGTTCGGTCAAGACGGACACTTGAGGGTTGCGGATTTCGGATTAGCCGCTGCGTTGTCGGACGCGACCCAAGCAGAAATTTCCAATTCTGGACCTCAACTAGATGAGTTAGGTGGTCTGCGCGGGTACGTGGGGACTGCTCGATACGCCTCCCCTGAGCAAGCGAGTGGATTGCCCCTTGGAGTTAAATCTGACATTTACTCTCTGGCGTTATGCATGGTTGAAGCAAGTACAGGCCATCTTCCTTTTGTGGAGAACACAGTTATAGGAACTTTGAGGGCAAGAGAGGGTAGAGATGTACCAGTTCCGGAGAGTTTAGAGGTTCTGGCTCCAATAGTTAAACGAGCTGGTTGTTCTAGTTCTGAAGAGAGACCTACAGCAGGACAGTTAGGTGCAATGTTGCTAGATGTTGCGAGTAAAATGTCGCGTCCAGAACCGCTACCCTTTGTGGGCCCAGGAGAAATTGGAGCGGCCCCTCTGTTAGGTGAAGCACCTTTGGTGCCTCCGACTGTTTCCTCTCCACCTGACCTTCCCACAGAGCCGATAGAAACTGTTTCATTTGAGACTCAGACACAAACTTCGACTGTAAAAAAGCCTTTGAGGCGACGTTGGGTAAATATCGTGTTGGGGGGATTATTAGTAGTCGCTTTTACTGTTTTCGGAGCTTTTTTGTGGGAGTTAACGAAAACTAAGACTCGAACTTTGCCTCAACTAGTCGGTTCTTCGGGAGAGAGTGCAAAAGAATTGGTTGTTGCTTTAGGTTGGAATGTGGAAACACGTGATGACCGTCGAGATAACACGGTTGAGGGAGAAGTTTTAGCGACTGAACCAATCGGAGGTACTGAACTCGAAGAAGATGAGACAGTGATTTTAGTAATCTCTCTGGGTCCAGAACGCGTCCAAATACCTCTTGATTTACCCGGAAAAAGTCTTGCAGGTGCAGAAAGATTGATTCAATCTGTGGGTTTGAGATTAGGTGAAATTTCTTACGCTTACAGTGAAACTATTGAAGCGGGAATGATTATAGAAGTTTTGGCACCTATGGCTGAACTTCCGCAAGGTGCCAGTGTTGATCTGCTTGTTTCAGATGGAAGAGTTCCAGTATTAATTCCCGTTGGTCTCGAAGGTCGTGAGGTCTCTGAAGCTGAAGCAGCGCTTGAAACTTTGGGACTTTTGCCGCGTCGTATTGGAGTGAGAGATGAATTCGTACCCAAAGGTTATGTGGTTTCTTTAGAACCACCTTCACAAACTGCTGTCCGAGGTGGTTCGGAAGTCGAGATATCAGTCTCTACCGGACCTGAACCGCGAACTATCCCTGATGTGGTTGGGCTCTCAGTAGATGCTGCTGAGTCGAGATTGGCAGCAGCAGGATTTCGGTCTATCTCTGTTGACGGACCTTCCACTGGTTTAGTCACTAGGCAAGAGCCACCTGGAACTGCTTTAGGTTTGCCTGAGACTCCAATCGAATTAATCATTGGATAATGGTCTTGTTTGCCGATATCTCCTCTACCATCTGAACTGTGGTTCAAAGAATTTCGCGAGAAGAAGTTGCACATGTGGCACGGTTAGCTCAACTTTCGTTGAGTGAGGAAGAGTTGGACTCTTTTACCTCACAATTGGGTGCAGTTTTAGATCATGCAGCTGATTTGGAGGCTTTAAATGTGGATGATGTTGAACCAAGTTCACATCCTATTCCATTAAAGAATGTACTGCGTCCTGATGAACCTATAGAAAACTTCGATATCGAAGAAGTCTTTGAAGTAGCCCCTGAAATAGAAGAAAATCAATTTCGTGTTCCACCAATTTTGGGAGAATCCCAATGAAGGCCGTGGAAATTGCCAAAAAAGTTGCGTCAGGTGAACTGACAGCCCGTTCAGTAGTTGAACAACATCTTGAAAACATTAAAAATTTAGAAACCGAAGTGAATGCGTTCAATATTGTCACCACTGAGAAAGCTTTAGAGGATGCTGATCAAATAGATGCAAGGATTGCATCAGGAGAAACTTTGGGACCTCTCGCAGGTGTACCAATTGCAGTAAAAGACAATCTTTGTACCCGCGGTCTTGAAACAACATGCAGCTCAAAAATACTAGAGGGATGGAAACCCCCCTATAACGCCACAGTCATAGACAAATTAAAAAGAGCAGACGCCATTTTAATTGGCAAAACTAACTGCGATGAATTCGCGATGGGGTCTTCAACAGAGAACTCAGCTTTTGGTCCAACAAGAAACCCTCACAATCTTGAACTTGTTCCAGGAGGTTCATCAGGCGGCTCAGCAGCAGCAGTAGCAGCAGGGTTTTCACCTCTAGCACTGGGCAGTGATACAGGAGGATCTATAAGACAACCAGCGGCTCTCTGTGGGGTCGTAGGTGTAAAACCAACCTACGGAAGAGTGTCTCGTTATGGACTTGTTGCCTTCGCTTCGAGTCTTGATCAAATCGGTCCTTTCGCCAAAACAGTTTCCGATGCTGCTTTGACTCTTGAAATAATCAGTGGATACGACCCAAGAGACTCCACTTCAATTTCTGAAAACTCTCCTGAAATTACAAAAGTTCTCGATGAGGGTATAGAAGGTATGCGAATAGGAGTTATTGAAGAACTCTCAGGAAAAGGTTTGGATGGAATATCAGAAGACGTTCTATTACGAGTTGAAGAAGCAACAAAAGTTTTTTCAAAAGCAGGAGCAATCGTTGAACCAGCATCTGTTCCGGCTTCAATCTATGGTCTGTCCGCTTATTATGTGATTGCACCTGCGGAAGCTTCGTCGAATCTTGCGAGGTATGACGGGATACGTTTTGGCCCAAGAACAGAAGCGGCTACTACGGCAGAAACGATGACAGCTACTCGCACAAAAGGGTTTGGAGACGAAGTGAAACGTCGAATAATGCTTGGCACTTATGCACTCTCGGCCGGCTACTACGACGCTTATTACGGCAAATCTCAAAAGGTTCGGACATTGATCATGAATGATTTCGCAAAAGCTTATGAGAAATTTGACATTCTTATAAGTCCGACCGCACCTACTACAGCCTTTCCCTTAGGTGAGAAAACTACTGATCCAATGCAAATGTACCTACAGGATGTATGTACTATCCCTTCAAATCTCGCTGGGCATCCAGCTATGTCAGTTCCGTTTGGTTTGGGAAAAGATGGAATGCCAATTGGAGTTCAGATTCTTGCCCCAGCATTGGCTGAGCAAAACATGTTTCGGGCAGCAAGAGTTCTTGAATTGGGAAACGGTGAAATAAGTGAATGATTCACCGTTAAATGGATGGGAAATGGTTATCGGTTTAGAGGTTCATGCAGAGCTAGCAACCAAAACGAAAATGTTTTCATCAGCTTTAAATTCTTTCGGCGGGGCGCCTAACAGCAATACAGATCCTGTTTCTTTGGGATTGCCAGGTTCTTTACCCGTATTGAATGAAAAAGCAGTGGAGCTAGCAATCAGGGTTGGTTTGGCTTTGAATTGTCAAGTGCAAAATTCCGTATTTGCTAGAAAAAACTATTTTTATCCGGATATGCCTAAGGCGTACCAAATTTCTCAGTTTGACTTACCAATAAATAAAGACGGATGGTTGGAACTCCCAGACGGACGAAGAATAGGCATCGAGAGAGCACACCTAGAGGAAGACACAGGAAAAATTACACATATAGGGGGAGGTGGCAGAATACATGAGGCTTCTTATTCTCTTATTGACTACAACAGATCTGGAGTTCCTTTAATCGAAATTGTCGGAGCGCCAGATCTTCGCAGTTCTGAAGATGCAAAAGAATATGTTTCTGAATTGCGTTCAATCCTGGTGACAATTGGAGCTTCCGATGGAAAAATGGAAGAAGGTTCCCTAAGAGTTGATTGCAATGTGTCAGTGCGTAGAGAAGGGATTGAAGAGTTTGGGACACGTTGTGAAATCAAGAACATTAATTCTTTAAGATCACTAGGAAGAGCGATTGAGTATGAAGCCAGAAGACAGGTAGATCTAATTGAATCTGGTCAAGAGGTTGAACAGCAAACACGTCACTGGGATGAAGCTGAAGGTCGCACACACAAGTTGCGATCAAAAGAAGAAGCATTTGACTATCGTTATTTTCCAGAACCTGACCTAGTCCCAGTTGACCCTTCTAGTGAGTGGGTACAAGAAATTTCTGACTCATTGCCACCATTACCGCGAGACCGAAGGCATGAATTGGCTAAAGCAACCGGAGTAGATCCGACAGAAGCATCATTGGTTGTACAAAGAAATCTCGATGGGTTTGCTTTAAAAACAATTTCGCTCCAAGCTGACCCAAGCCGTGTTCTTGTACACATAGAAAATAATCTTGCAGAAGGTATTGGTGAATTGACACCAGAGGCATTTGCTTCACTCACAATGATGGAAATTAACGGTGAACTTACTGCAACACAGGCTAAGACAGTTCTAGCTGACCTAGTAGAAGCAGGAGGAAATCCACACGAGATAGCAGCTAATCACGGTTTTGAATCGATGGACAATTCTGAATTGGAAGAAATAGTTGGTCAGATAATCGCAGAAAATTCTGACGATTGGGACGCTTTTATTAACGGAGATGAAACAGAGAAAAAGAAAAAATCTGGGTTTTTTGTCGGTCTGGTAATGAAAGAAACTAAAGGTCAAGCTGACGGAAAAATAGTAAATCAGATTTTAACTGCTAAAGCAGAAAGCTAGCTTCCCAACTTCTGCCACTTATCACCTCTAAAACGAATGTACAAAGTAGCCGAACGAGTTGTCATCAGAATCCATATAGCTCCCCAAATCCAACCTATACCAAGATTATTTCCAACAACTATAAGCATTAAAGGGATGGAAATCAGAGCTGAAAAAAGCATTGCTTTAGCTAGAAATCTTTGATCTCCGGCGCCAATTAAGATGCCATCAAGCGCAAATGCAACACCTGACAGTGGTGCCATCACAGCAACATGTAAAACAAGGAAGCTCGCTAGTTCAATTACAGCACCGTCAGCAGAAAATATTTCTGTGAATGGTTTATGAGCTATTACTAAGACAGACCCTGTGAAAAAACCTATTCCAGAAGACCAGAAGATTGCCCTGCGACCCATTAAACGAGCTTCTTTTGCTTTACCCGCGCCTAAGAGATTTCCTATCAGTGCTTGTGCAGCAATAGCAATTGCATCCATCGCCATTGCCAGAAAGAACCAAGCTTGGAATGCAATTTCATGTGCAGCAACATCTACATTGCTTAAGCGGGCTGCCATAGATGTAGCGACGACAAAAGAAGCCGTCAAAGAGAGATTTCTTATTAAAAGTTCACTTGAGTCTCTTAAAAGTCTCCTTAGAGCTAAAAATTTAGGCAGTAAAGAAATTTTGAATTTGCCTATAGCTTGCCAAATCCAAAATAGGTAAGTTGCCGCCCCAACCCATTGTGAAATTACAGTAGCTGCTGCTGAAGCCCCTATCTTTTTGTCAAAGCCATAGATAAGAATTAGTTCAAGACATAG
>PBLL01000037.1 GCA_002721755.1 Actinomycetota bacterium | reverse complement strand
GACTACGACTGTTGCTCCGACTACGACTGTTGCTCCGACTACGACTGTTGCTCCGACTACGACAATTCCAATAGACGAAATTGCCGTACTTTCGGCATCATATAAATGGGGTCCAAATGATGAAGTTGTTATTTTGCAAAAAGTTTTAGGCGTGAGTGCTGACGGTTGGTACGGACCGGGTACAAGATCAGCTCATATAACTGAAAATGAAAAAAGAGGTCTTTCTTTGGAAGGAGTACCTCCCGTTCCAACAACTACAACAACCACAACAACAGCACAGCCTCAGTTAGATGAGCCTTCGACCGCTACAACTGTTCCCGCAGTCACAACTCCACCAATTTCTGTTACACCTTCCTTTGGGGGTATGGGTGCCGAATTGGTAGCACAACTTTTGGGACAGCCTTGTATTGCAGACGGAAATCTAAGTGACTGCCCTCCTGAGGTAGGCATTTTAGTTAGCGGTCTAGTTGGCTGAAAATAGAACCAGTTGATTTAATTAAGTTAAATAACTCTTGAGGGGGGTCACTTCTACCACAATAGAGGTGTGAGAACTGGCTGGTTTGTTTCCCCCTCTTTGAGAGCTGTTGATTCCCGACAGCGCTTTGTAGCTCTCATTATTGGGGTGCTTGTGGCTTCAAGTGGAGGGTTAATACTTGCCTCAGCGGAAACCACACTTACGAAACTTCCAGGTCTTTTATTGCTGTTACCAGGGGCAATAGCCTTACGCGGAAACATTTTTGGCTCCATGGGAAGCCGTTTAGGTACAGCTGCTCATACGGGTACATTCGGTTTGAGTTACAGGATTGAAAGCGTATTGATTCAAAATTTGCTTGCTTCCGGTTCTCTCAGCCTCATTTCGAGTTTAGTACTAGCGATTTTAGCTAAAGGCACGGCTTCCGCTTTTGGTTTAAGTTCAGCTATGACACTCGCAGATTTTATAGTTATTTCGGTGATCGGAGGATTGTTATCTTCGATTGTCCTAGCAGTTATAACGATTGTTTTGTCAGTAGGTTCTGTCAAATTTGAGTGGGATCTTGACAATGTGGTCGCACCTCTGGTCACTACAACAGGTGATCTGCTAACTGTGCCCTCATTAATACTCGCCTCATACTTGGCTGATAGGTCTGATCTCACAAACGGTTTGGCTCTTTTTATAGCTATTGTTTCAGCTGTTGTCTTGATTTCCTCGTTCAAAACGTCTCTTGATCGTTTTAGGAGAATTTTTCGTCAATCTATTCCTGTTTTGGGCTTTGCGGTGGTTTTGGATCTCATTGCAGGTTTTGTAGTTGAGAGAAGGCTAAAGGACTTATTGGAAGTTGAAGCAATTCTTGTTCTTTTGCCAGCTTTTTTAGGAATTGCAGGAGCTCTAGGGGGGATTCTCTCCAGTCGTTTGTCAACCCAGTTTCACCTAGGTATGGATGATGCTTCTCCCTTACCAAGTAGGTCGAGCTTGCGGGGTGTTATTGATTTATCTGCAATGGCGGTGCCTATGTTTATTTTCTCTGGAGTCATCGCCCATTTGATTTCTTTAGGGGCTGGACAGTCGACTCCAGGTGTAGTCAAGTTGGTTCTTATTTCAGCTATTGCAGGGTCAATTGCTACCGTATTTGTCTGTGTAGTTGCTTACTACACGACCATGAGTTCTTTCCGCTTTGGTTTAGATCCAGACACTTACGGAATTCCTGTTGTGACTTCTTCTCTCGATCTGGTTGGCGCATTAACAGTTATTTTGGCGATGGTTTTAACGGGTGTGATATGAGCTCTCAACTTTTATTTTTTTCAACAAATAAGAACAACTTTGGCTTCATGAGGAGTCGAAGCGTAGATTATTGGACAACACTTAGTAGGTAACTAATGGAAGAAACACCTCGTAATTTAAGAACTATGCTCGCAGAGGCAAAAGACACATCTGAATTGATGGTCGACCTTGCTTATGCCTCCGTTTATTTTGGGGACCCTGATATGGCAGAAGAGGTAGACGGGCTTGAGCAACGCATGAGTGACTTAGTCCATGACATGAGAGCTGTGTGTGTTTTAGCTGCTAGAAGTTCAAAGGAAGCAGAGGGGATGTCATCAGTGCTTCAAGTCATTTCAGCAATTGAAAGAATCGCAAACGATGCTGTTGATATTGCGCGAATTGTTACACACAAACTTGGAATTCCTCAGCAGCTGGTAGCAGATCTCTCTGATGCTGAAGAGGTGTCTCACAGGGTTTCTGTTAGCGAAGGTTCGCATATGGCAAATCGTGTCTTATCTTTTCTCGAGCTTCCTGTTCAAGCCGGCATGAGGGTCATGTCGATAAGAAGAGGAAATGATTGGATAATCGATGTTAACGGTGAAACTGTACTTGTTCCGGGTGATGTTTTATTCTTGAGAGGTTCTCCAGATGGAATTACCAGACTGAGAGAGTTGGCAGCTGCTCCAATTTGGGAACCTCCAAAACCTCAAGAAAATGACGCTCTGACTGATCTTGACCGAGCTGTTGATGTACTTGTGGAGATGAAAAATCTTTCTGAAACTGCTGTGGGTCTGGCATACAGCGCAATTGTTTTAGCTGATATGGGATTAGCAGCTGAAGTTAGACACCTCGAAGATCGTCTTGACGAAATGAAGGAACATTTAGAACTTTGGGTTCTCCGGTCAGCCTTAGGAGATTTGGAACCTGAACAGCTCAGAGGCTTGTTGCATCTAGCAGAAGCAGCAGAAGATATAGGTGATCAAGCGCAGGCAATGGTTTGGTTGGTCGAAAAAGAAGAAGAACTGCACCCTATTTTAGAAATAGCTCTAGGAGAAGCAGAAGAGGTGGTGGTTAGATATCCAGTAGCCTCAGATTCTTCAGCGGATGGGGTTTCGCTGTCAGATCTTGGCTTAAATATCGAACCAGGGTTTACCATCTTGGCTATACGGAGAGGTGGAGGCTATCTGTATCAACCTCGAGGTAAGACACGGTTATCAAACGGTGACGAGATTATTGCCAGCGGTCCGGAAGAAGGTCAGACTCTCCTTGCGCGTTTATGCGGTTGGGAACTTGTTCAAGACGATGAAGGTAAAGACGAACTCAAACCTATAAATAGTTAAAACTATTCAGTGTTTTCCTTTTCCTCTTTCGCTGCTTCAACATTTGAATTGTCTGTTTGAAAAAGTTCAGCTATTGAACCTATAGAACCCATAGTTGCGCTCATTTCTGCTGGGATGAAAATCTTTGTAGCTTGCCCGTCTGCAATAGCGCCAAGAGCTTCTAGATATTTGATTGCAATCAGATCAGGTGACGGGTCTCCATCATGTATTGCTGCATAGACACTTCGAATTGCCTCAGCTTCTCCCTCAGCAACTGTTTCAAAGCGGAAGCGATCGGCTGCAGCTACAGCCCGGATAGCTTCAGCTTCTCCTTCAGCGGTAAGAATTGCTTCCTGTTTTACACCTTCAGCTGAAAGTATTGCGGACTGTTTTTCTCCCTCTGCTATTGCTATAGCAGCTTCGCGGGCACCATCAGCTTCCAGCACTACGGCTCGACGTGTTCTTTCAGCTTTCATTTGTTCATGCATTGCATCCATGACGTCGCTTGGAGGGTCAATCCTTTGTATTTCAACTCTTACAACCCGAACTCCCCATTTATCAGTTGCATCGTCAAGAACTTGGCGTAAAGAAGTATTTACATTGTCACGAGATGTCAAAGCATTGTCGAGAGTCATGTCACCAATGACATTCCTCAGGTTTGTTTGCGCCAGTTTGGTGACCGCAAGAATAAAATTCGCAACGTTGTATACAAGTCTTTGAGCATCAGTAGGTTCATAGTAGATGACTGCATCCACGGTAACAGTGACATTGTCTTTGGTTATCACCTCCTGTGGTGGCACATCGACGACTTGCTCTCTCATATCAACTCGCGTCATGCTTTGAATAATCGGAACTATTAATTTTAAACCTGGTCCAGTCGTCAATTTGTATTTACCTAGTTGCTCAACAATTCCTTGCTGATAAGGACGCACGATTTTAATTCCAGCTGCCGCTAGAACGAAAACAACAAAAGCGATTACCAATAAAGCGATGATTGCCATTTCTACTCCTAAAATTTAATTTTCTTAAATAACTTCAACTACTACACGAGTCCCTTCTATGTGGATCACTTTCACACGAGCGCCAGCAGGAACATGCTTTTTTTCTAGAGTTTCAGCGGGCCACTCTTCTCTTCCAATTTGTATGCTCCCATTTTCTGTCAAAGCTTCACCAAGATCCTTTGTTACAACTCCTATTTCTCCTATCAATCTGGTTGATCCAACTCTTGCAGGCTGTTCTTGCGAATTAAGTTTTCTAGCTAAAGGTCGCAGAGCAGCGAGTGATGCTAGTGAGATCACAATAAATGCAATCCATTGAAGGCTTTCGTTTGCATTGGAGAAAGCCAGAATAGTTGCGACTGCAGTTCCAGCTCCAAAAGGAAGGAGAAAAAAAGATCCAGGCATAGCTAATTCGCCTAAAACAAACATTCCAGTTGCTGCGAGCCAAATCCACTGCCAAATTTCCGGATCCAAATTGACCTCCAATTCTGCTGACCACGGTACCTTATTTAATTTTTTTTTAATAGTCCAGAAATTGAATGCCTAATTTGAGTTAACTCCTGTACGGTTTCGACGTGACGAAAACTACTTTTCCTGAAAACGAGCTACGACTTCTAAGCATTCATGCTCATCCTGATGATGAGGCATCGAAAGGTGCATCCACGGTTTCGGCGTACCACGAAAAAGGTGTTTACTGCGCCCTTGTGTGCTGTACAGGAGGCGAAGAAGGGGACATTTTGAACCCCGCTATGAATCGACCTGAAATAATTGAGAATCTCCCTCAGGTGCGACTCGAAGAACTTCAGAAGTCAGCCGAAATAATAGGTTATGACGAAGTGATAATGCTCGGTTACAGAGACTCAGGAATGCCTGATTCTCCAGCAAACGCAAATCCCGAAGCCTTCGCCAATGCAGACACTGAAGAAGCTGTAGGAAAAATCGTTTCGATCATCAGGAGGATAAGACCGCAGGTCATCATTTCATATCCCGATGAGCGAGACTGGTATAACCACCCTGACCACTTACAAGTACACGATCTTTCTATCCCTGCTTTTGAAGCAGCGGCTGATCCAGCACGTTACCCAGAGCACGGCCCAGCATGGGAGCCCTTAAAACTTTACTTCTCGACTTGGTCGAGAGAGCGAATAGAAGCAATGCACGCAAAGTTCATAGAATTTGGACTTGAATCACCTTATGAAGGGTGGTCTAAAAGACCGTCTCGAGATCACCTCATTTCCACCAGAATTGAGATTTCCGAATACTGGCACATAAGAAAACAAGCCTTATTGGCGCATGAAACTCAAGTTGATCCCGAATCTACTTTTTGGTTTGGTTTACCTGACGAAGTTGCACGTGAAGTGCATCCTTACGACGACTACATTCTCGCTATTTCAAAAATTGATAACAAAAAAAGAGATGTTCTCGAAGGTGACCTTTTTGAGGGGATTAATCCTTAATAAGACATCAGACCTCGAGTCTCTTTGCAGTATCTAGTAAACCAGAAATTTACGCAGCGAGAAGATCAGACTCTCTACGTTTTTCTGCAAGTAATCTTCTAGCTTCTGCTATGCCTTTCAGGTTTCTTTGACGAGTTTCTTCATCAATCGCCGAGAATTTTCTATGGGAGTTCTTTGTAAGCACATATGTGGGTATGTCTTTTATTAGACAAAGCTGTTCATTCATATTATTAATTGTTGCAGCAAGGTGTGACAGCTTTTAAATCCCCAACAAACAGAGGTTAAACATGGTTAAACAGAAATCACGCTATGGAATGACGATTCCATTGCCAGATCGTTTAGACGACCATAAAGAGGTTTTCAGAGAGTTGGTTGATTTGGGTTATACAGATGTTTGGTCCTCAGAAGCTAATGACACTGACGGCTTAACTCCTTTGGCACTCGCAGCTGCCTGGGCTCCAGAACTGAGACTTGGTACAGCGATTTTGCCAGCTTTCACACGAGGACCAGCACTAATGGCCCAAAGCGCGGCTTCAATGGCTTGCGCAGCGCCAGGCAAATTCGTTCTCGGTATAGGCACATCTTCTGACGTTATTGTCGAACGTTGGAACGGGATACCATTCGAGGATCCATATTTAAAAGCCAGAGACACTATTCGGTTTCTTCGCAGAGCTCTTACAGGAGAAAAGATTTCGGAAAAATTCGAAACTTTTGAAATTTCGGGTTTTCGTTTAGCGAGGGTGCCTGAAGTACAGCCCCCAGTGTTACTTGCAGCTTTGCGAGAAGGGATGTTGCGTTTAGCCGGTCGAGAGGCCGATGGTGCCATAATAAACTGGCTGTCTGTAGATGACGCTGCACGAGTAGCTGAAATTGTGAATAATGAAGGTCCTGACAAAGAGTTAGTTGCCAGAATTTTTGTTTGTCCAAGTGATAAGAAAGACCAGGTTCTAGCGGCGGGAAAGTTTGCTATGGCTGCTTACTTGAACGTTCCGGTATACAAGGCCTTCCACAAATGGCTCGGCAGGGAAGAAATATTGTCAGAACACTGGGAGCAGTGGGACTCAGGAGACCGTAAAGGAGCTTTAGAAAAAATCCCAGACCATCTGGTTGATGAATTGATAGTAAATGGGACACCTGATCAGTGTCGAGAACATATCCAAAGATATGTTGAAGCTGGGGTAACTTGTCCAGCACTTGCGATAATGCCTCTTACAGGAGATGATGTCATACAATCTGTAAGAGATTTGGCTCCGATTAATAAATGAAGGTGTTTACGTCTAACATTCAGCGTAAGGTATGAAAATAAGTTAAGTTAAAGTAGAACATCCGTAGAGGAAAACTAAATGACAGAGACACTACAGAGCAGCAGCACAGAAGAGATGATCGATGAGATAAGAGCGATAATTGATCGCGGTCTTGGAGACACCAAAAGCCGCCAGATGATTGCTGCTTCAGAAGTTGCAGATCTTCTTCTTGACCTACGGTTAGTGCTTGACTCTGGAGAAAACCAACTGGAGTCAGTTTCCCAGAACTGATAAATTAGATCACTTAGTTAGAGGGAAAAACTTTTTAACAACACGGCTGAGCCCAAGTCCCACAATTGCTCCCGCAATTACATCGCTCGCGTGATGAATCCTCACATGGATTCTTGACGTGGCAACAATTCCAGCTAATCCATACCAGAGAGGTTTGAATTTGGAACGTTCTGAGAGAAGGGTTGCTGCGAGAACAGCTGCGGAAGCATGTCCAGACGGAAAGCTAGAAGTTACCGGTTGCCGCAATCCATGAGGTCTTTCTTCCTCATGCTCTGGTCTCTCCCGACGGAACAGAGATTTTAAAATACCGTTGACAATTCCTGACTCTGCGATCAGTGCTGCTGACAAACGAACAGCCTCAATTTGTGTTTTGCCGCCGCTCAGACCTCTTGATAGCCCCATTATGTGCCAAAGAACACTAAAATCAGCTAACTCACTAGCCAGATAAAAGGTTTTGTCAAGGATCGGATTTCCACGAAAACGTTCCCAAGCAAGGTCAATCTTTTCGTCGAAAGCAGCAAAAGCTGGACCTAGAGGATGATCAGTGGCCGGCTCGGTGTCCTCAAAGTCAGAATTGATAGGGAAAGGAATCAGGTTTCTTTCCTCTGAAATGCTCATAAGTCCAGTTTACGGTTGTAGGCGCCTTCAGAATCAAAAACTCCCTTTTTCCATCTTTTTGGTGTAAACAAAAGGGCTCTTGGGTAATCCTCAAACATCCAACGGGCAAAATTGCGTTTAGTCCAAGTGGTTTGAGCGGCTGAACGAAGAGCAAATTCTGCGCCGGTAGGACGAGACAAGATCGACTGCAGAATGACAGACATCCGGTGGTCTGCAAATAGATGTCGTTTAACTGAATTTTCATACTCAGCTACAACAGCTTTAGGGTCATTTGAAGATTGAATTGCCTTACCAGCGAGGATCCCTGTTAACAGCGCCTGACCTATTCCTTCCCCTGTGAGAATATCTGTAGAAGCTGCGGCATCACCGATAAAAATAACAGACTCGTAAGCAAGCTTCTTTTTGTTAACTCTGGCAGGAATCGGCCAAGCAGTCTGTCGACCCTCTAATTCCAGATTTCCACCAAGAGTTTCAGAAACAGATTTCCTCTCGAACAGAGAACGAGCCAGATCTGCTATTTCAGATGCTGAATAATTTTGAGATTTTAAAACGCCGAAACCAACATTTGCTCTCCCATTCGGGAGAGGGAAACTCCACGCGTATCCAGGTAGAAGATCTTTTTCGAACCAAACATGCAACTTGTTATTTTCTGAAGAAATGCCAGAAACATACTGCCTGAAAGCGAGCCATTCTCCTCTATTTGGATTTTCATCCAAATTCAGTGCCCGGCGTACAGGCGACCACGCACCATCAGCAGCGATGACAAAAGAAGTTGCCACTTCACCTATGCCTTCGATTTCTAAAAATGTTTTATCTTCTTCAAATCTGATTGAAGAAAACTTGTGACCTAAACTAACTTCAGTGTTCAATCCACGAGCTAGATCAACTAGAGCGAGGTCATATTCTGCCCTAGGTGCAATCGCCGCGTAGATGCCTTCACCGGGCAGAGGAAAAGATTCTTTGCGTCCATAAGGAAAGTGAACTAATGCTTCATCGACTATTTCCAGATTGTCCAAATTTCCGATATCTAAACCAAGTTTTTCGCTCAATCTGAGCGCCATGGTTGTCAAACCATCTCCACAGCATTTATCACGAGGGAATTCGGACTTATCAATCATAAGAACGGATCGACCCTGTCTAGCGACAGTGCAGGCAGCCGATGAACCAGCGGGTCCAGCTCCGACCACTACAACATCGTAAAACATTAGAAAAGTCTCAAATGGTTCGATTCGATTCCGCGAATCTCGTCATAGTCGACAACCACACACTTAATCCCTCGGTCTTCAGCTAATACTTTTGCTTGCGGACGAATCTCCTGAGCGGCAAAAATACCCTTAACAGGTTTGATCAAAGGATCCCGATTCAAAAATTCCAGATACCTAGTTAGCTGCTCCACACCGTCTATTTCACCCCTTCGTTTAATTTCCACAGCGATTGTTTCACCTTTTGAAGTGCGACACAAAAGATCAACAGGACCTAAATCGGTTGGATATTCACGTTTAACCAGTTCAAGTCCTTCCATTAAAAAAGAAGGGTCATCCGCTAAAAGCTCTTGAATATGAGCTTCAACACCATCTTTTTGTAAGCCAGGGTCAACGCCCATTTCTTGAGAGAAATCGCTAAAGACCTCGTGCAGGGTGATGGTAAGTATTTCTCCTTTCGGATTTGAAACCCGCCAAACATCCTCCTCTTCGATGAGAGTATTTGGTGCGTTCATCCAATTCAAAGGCTTGTAAGCGCCTCCATCAGCATGAATTGCCACGCACCCATCCGACTTGACCATAATCAGTCGAGTCGACTCAGGGAGATGCGCAGTAAGTCGACCTTCATAATCAACTGTGCAACGAGCAATAACTAGACGCATAAAACTAACTATTCAAAATCTCTAAAGCTGGTAAAGCCAAATCAGGAGTGCATATTAAAAGATCTGGGAGCCATGGATCCGGATTGTTGTAGGTCAAATCAGAACCATCGAGTCTAGATACATGGAGTCCGGCTGCAGTAGCTACAGCAGCCGGAGCACAATTATCCCACTCATATTGACCACCAGAATGAATATACATATCGACCGCACCCCGCACCACAGCCATTGCTTTCGCCCCAGCTGACCCCATCTCAACCAAAGTCCCTCCAAAACTGTCCACGATCAGAGAAGCTTCAGAAGGCGGCCGTGATCTGCTTACAGCTATTCGAATTTCTCCCTCTTTGGTCGCTTTGATCTGTTCGGAAAAACCATTACGGGTCGAAAAAGTCAGATCCAACTCAGGGATAGCTACTGCTCCGACTATCGGAAATCCGTCAACGGCTAGAGCTACATGCACAGCCCAGTCATCTCGAGGTGGTTCACCAAACTCTCTGGTTCCATCCAGCGGGTCTACAATCCATACCCTTCTTGACGTGTGTCGACTTGGATGAACCGGATTTGGAGATCCCTCTTCCGAGAGAACACCATCTTCGGGTCTTGATAATGCAAGTTCATTCATAATGAAACTATGAGATTTCTGATCACCTAGTCGTTTCAAGGATTCACTATCAAGATCTTGCGCGAGCTTTCTTTCTTCGAGCAGTAAAAGTCCTGCTCGTGTAGCTAGATCTTCCGCGAGATCATGGTCTTCATTGTTTGCCTTCAAGAGTGACCATCTTAGGAGGACAGGGTTAGCATGGTGTACAAGAATTTACGTATTGCTGGAAGAAATCAAATGAGTATTACCACATACGAACTAAATCATCTGGATCAATTAGAATCTGAGGCTATACACATTTTTCGTGAAGTAGCCTCAGAGTTTGAGCGACCATGTTTGATGTTTTCAGGTGGCAAGGATTCAATAGTGATGCTTCATCTGGCAACCAAAGCTTTCTGGCCAGCCAGATTGCCTTTTCCCGTTTTGCACGTTGATACGGGTCATAATTTTCCCGAAGTACTTGTATTTCGTGACCGCAGAGTGAAGGAACTAGAAGCCAGGTTGGTTGTAGCTTCAGTTCAAAAATCAATAGATGAAGGTCGGGTTACCGAAGAGAAAGGACCAAGGGCGAGCCGAAACCGTTTGCAAACCACCACTCTGCTCGACTCCATAGAGGAAAACAATTTTGATGCATTATTTGGTGGAGCTCGTCGAGATGAGGAAAAAGCAAGAGCCAAAGAAAGGTTTTATTCATTTCGAGATGAATTTGGTCAATGGGATCCAAAAAATCAACGTCCTGAATTATGGAACTTGTATAACGGAAAAATTGGACAGGGTGAACATATTCGTGTGTTTCCAATTTCCAACTGGACGGAGTTAGATGTTTGGCAATATATCGAACGAGAGGAAATAGAGATTCCTAGTGTTTATTTCGCGCATGAAAGAGATGTTTTTTTGCGTGATGGGATGCTTTTAGCAGATTCAGAATTCGTAAAGCGTTCCGAGGATGAGGAACTTGTAAGACGAAAAATTCGATACCGCACAGTGGGGGACATGAGTTGCACGGGAGCCGTGGAATCAGAAGCTGAAAATCTTAAACAAATAATTGAAGAAATTTCTGCAACTCGTATTACGGAAAGAGGTGCCACCCGAGCAGATGACCGAGTTTCGGAAGCCGCTATGGAGGATCGCAAAAAAGAAGGATACTTCTGATGGAGTTCCTTCGTTTTGCAACAGCGGGAAGCGTTGATGATGGGAAGTCCACACTCATAGGAAGACTTCTGTATGACACAAAATCAATTTTCCAAGACCAACTTGAATCTGTCGAAGCAACTTCACAACAGATGGGAAATGAATACACAAACCTTGCTCTGCTAACTGATGGCCTGAGAGCAGAACGCGAACAAGGAATTACTATCGACGTTGCCTATCGCTATTTCGCAACACCTAAGAGAAAGTTCATAATTGCTGACACACCAGGTCACATCCAATACACACGTAACATGGTCACTGGAGCGTCCACAGCTGATCTTGTCCTAGTTTTGGTAGATGCACGACACGGAGTAGTTGAACAGTCCAGACGACATGCCTTCATAGCTTCTTTATTACGAATTCCCCACTTGGTCGTATGTGTAAACAAGATGGACTTAATTGACTACGACGAGAAAGCATTCAACGAAGTCAAAGAAGAATTCAGAAATTTTGCTATGAAACTCGATATCCCAGACCTCTCATTCATACCAATATCGGCTTTGCATGGAGACAACGTGGTGGAAAGGTCCGAAAAAATGGCCTGGTACAAGGGATCATCACTACTACATCACCTTGAAGAAGTCCATATTGCCAGCGACCGGAACCATATAGACGCGCGTTTTCCAGTTCAATATGTAATCCGACCCCAAAACGAAGAACACCATGATTATCGCGGGTATGCAGGAACGATAGCTGGTGGTGTTTTCAAACCTGGCGATGAGGTAGCAGTTCTACCTAGTGGTTTCACCTCAACAGTAGCCTCAATAGATTCATATGAAGGTCCAATTTCTGAAGCTTTCGGACCGATGTCGGTGACAATCAGACTTACCAGCGACATAGACATCTCACGCGGTGACATGATCTGTCGTCCAAATAACCAACCATCTGTTGGTCAGGATTTACAAGCGATGATTTGCTGGATGTCAGAATCTTCTGCACTCGTCCCCAGAATGAAACTAGCTTTGAAACACACAACCAAATCATGTCGCGTGTTAGCAACCGACATACAGTACCGGATCGATGTGAATACTCTGCACCGTGATGAAAAGCCGGATTCCCTAAAACTAAACGAAATAGGAAGAGTTTCCTTAAGGAGCACTCAGCCTCTGTTCTTTGATGAGTACAGGAGAAACCGTAACACGGGATCTTTCATACTTATTGACGAAGTTACAAATGCGACTGTTGCAGCTGGCATAATCGTCGGTTCAGGTTGACATGTCTGAAAAAAACACGAACCTAACCTGGTACGACAATAATTTGAGCAGAGAGGAAAGGCGCTCTTCTCTCGGTTACGAGGGTGCAACTATCTGGTTTACGGGTCTTTCAGGGTCAGGAAAGTCTTCTGTTGCTGCAGCGACAGAAAAGCTAATTGTTGCATCTGGCTATCCTGCGTATCTCTTAGATGGGGACAATCTGAGGTTTGGGCTTAACGAAGACCTGAAGTTCAGTGCTGAGGATCGCCATGAAAACGTTCGGAGAGTTTCAGAAGTGGCAAATCTTTTCGCTGACGCAGGTCTAATAGCTCTAGTTCCTCTAATCAGTCCATACCGAGATGACCGTCAACGGGCGAGGGAGCTTCATAAACGATCCGGGTCAAGATTTTTTGAAATCTTTGTGGATACCCCCATCGAGATATGTGAGGAGCGTGATCCGAAAGGCCTATACAAAAAAGCTAGATCAGGCGAGATCAAAGGTTTTACAGGAATAGATGACCCTTACGAATCACCCGAAAGACCGGATTTGACATTGACTCCTGAGAGTGGCTCTCCTGAAGTTTGCGCCAGATCAATCGTGAAGCTTCTAGAAATAGAAATTTAATCTCGCGATAAAGGCTTGTATTTAATCCTCGTTGGAATGCTCTCGCCACCCAACTCTTTTTTCCTTATTTCTTCGTAGTCACTGAAGTTGCCTTCAAACCACCTCACATGCGAGTTTCCTTCGAATGCAAGTACATGAGTAGCCACTCTGTCCAGAAACCAGCGATCATGACTAATGATGACTGCACAACCGGGAAATGCTTCCAGACCTGCTTCAAGAGCCCTTAGAGTGTCCACGTCGAGATCGTTGGTGGGTTCATCAAGAAGCAGAACGTTGCTTCCGGTCTTTAAAACTTTTGCCAAATGGACACGGTTTCTTTCACCACCTGAAAGTTCTCCAACTTTTTTCTGTTGATCAGCACCCCGAAAATTGAAAGACGCGACATAAGCTCTTCCGTTCACTTCTCTGTTCCCTACTGAAATGAACTCGTTGTCTCCGGTTATCTCCTCATAGACAGTTCGGTTGGGATCTAAAGAGTCCCTTGATTGGTCCACATATCCCAGTTCGACCGTTGAACCGATTTTTATCGAACCAGAGTCAGGCATATCACGCGCAGAGTCAGAATTTTCAAAAGCAGCGACCAACATTCTAAATAAAGTTGTTTTTCCGGCCCCGTTGCCTCCAACTATTCCCACAATCCCCGCAGGAGGAAGAGAAAAAGAGAGATCTTCAATCAATAGGCGGTTTTCAAAGCCCTTATGAAGATTTTCAACTTCGATTACCTGATCTCCTAAACGGGTATTAGCTGGTATCTGTATCTGAAGTTCGGCGTCACGTTTCTCTGACTCATTTGCTTCAGCCAGAAGTTTGTCGTATGAAGCCAGACGAGCTTTCCCTTTTGCCTGACGCGCCTTGGGGGCCATCTGTATCCATTCCAGCTCTCTTTCCAGAGTTCGTTTGCGCGAAGAGTCAGACTTTTCTTCGGCTTCAAGCCTCGCACTTTTTTGGCTGAGCCAACCTGAATAGTTACCTTCATAAGGTATTCCTCTTCCACGGTCAAGCTCCAAAATCCAACCAGCGACGTTGTCAAGAAAGTACCGGTCGTGTGTCACGGCCACTACTGTTCCTGAATACTCCTGAAGAGTTCTTTCAAGCCAGGAAACAGATTCAGCATCTAAATGGTTTGTAGGTTCGTCCAAAAGCAGCAAATCTGGCTTTGAAAGAAGCAGTTTGCATAGCGCCACTCGACGACATTCTCCTCCCGATAACACATTCACGTCTGTCTCACCGTCAGGAAGACGGAGAGCGTCCATAGCTATCTCGATAGTCCGCTGCAGATCCCAGGCACCTGCGGATTCGATAAGACGTTCTATTTCGGCTTGCTGTTCGCCCAATTTCTCAAAATCTGCATCTGGATCCGACCAGCTTGAAAGAATCTCCTCATAGCGCGATAAAAGAGAGGCTGCTTCTCCTATTCCATCCATCACATTCCCTTGAACATCCTTATTTGGGTCCAAAGCTGGTTCCTGTTCGAGGATTCCTACAGTAAACCCATCAGTTAGTCTCGCTTCGCCGTCATGGTCCAGGTCGATCCCCGCCATTATTGACAGTAGGGAAGATTTGCCTGAACCATTGTTGCCTAAAACCCCGATTTTCGCTCCTGGGAAAAAAGAAAGTGAAATGTCTTTTAGTACCTCTCTATCCGGCGGATAAAAACGGGTTACCTTTTGCATCGTGTAAATGAACTGAGCAGTCACGAAAAATGAGGCTATCGCCGATAAAAGTGACCGAGATACAAATTAAATGATTAACATGCTCTCGTGATTGAAGCAGTTTTATTTGATTTCGGTGGAGTTATTCTTTCCAGCCCATTTGAGGCTTTCGCAGATTATGAAGCAGAGATCGGTTTACCACCTGACACTATTAGAAAAATAAACTCAACCAACCCTGATACCAACGCCTGGGCCCAATTCGAACGTAGAGAAGTTGGTCCAGAGGAATTTTCTCGTCTTTTCGAAGAGGAAGCATCAGCACTTGGTCACGAACTGAATGCTCAAAGAATTCTGGAGGGTCTTCACGGCACTGTGAGACCGTCAATGGTGGAAGCTTTGAACAATTGTGCATCAAAATTTAAGACAGCGATGCTGACAAATAACATCACCCCAATGCGAGAACAAGACCTAGATGAAGACGTTCAAACGGTAGTGGAAATTTTCGACATTCTGGTTGAATCCAGTATTGAAGGTTGCAGAAAACCAGAAGAAAGATTCTATGAAATAGCCTGTGAACGCCTCAACGTTGAACCAGAGAGATGCGTTTTCCTTGATGACCTTGGTATCAACTTGAAGCCAGCACGAGCCATGGGGATGACAACCATAAAAGTTGTCGAACCCGAGAAAGCTATTAAAGAGTTATACGAAATTCTGGGATTCCCAGCTGATTAAGCGCTAATGTCATCGTCATGCACATAGTCACCTGGAATGTTGCTGGTCTAAATGCTCGACTCCACAGAGTTAAACTGCTGATAGAAGAAAATCAGCCAGATGTGGTTTGCCTGCAAGAAACAAAGATGACTGATGAAGTTTTTTCAAAGAAAGCCCGCCCTATATTTGATGAGCTGGGTTATGAATCTGTCCACAACGGACAGAAGTCATGGAATGGTGTGGCAATTGTTTCGAAAGTCGGCATAGAAAATCCGCAAGATGGATTCAATGACGGAAGAGACGCTGACCCAGACGCACGGATAGTTTGGGCTACTTGTTCGAATATTCGAATAGCTTCCTGCTATGTACCGAATGGAAGAACACTGAAAGACGATCATTACAAATACAAACTAGATTGGTTGAAACGCCTTTATGAAGATCTTAAGAAAAATGCAGATCCCGACAAAACTCCAGTAATAACAGCTGGTGACTTCAATGTTTGCCCGAGACCTGTTATTGACGAATGGGATCCGAAACAGGAGTATAAGAATTTTGACTGGAAGCTCAAGAAAACATTAACTGAAACATTTGATTTGCCTGAAACTCACATCACAAAAGAAGTGCGTGGAGCACTAAAAAAACTAGACGAGTTAGGGATGAAAGATGTTTTTTGTGAACGTTTTCCAGAAGATAAGTCTGATACTTTTTGGGAGTACCCAAAAAATGCTTTCCGAGACAAACGTGGACTCAGAATTGACCTTGTACTCGCTTCAAAGGTTTTGACAAAATCACTTAAATCAGTTGAAGTGCACACCCACGAGTGCATGCCGGAGAAAATGCTTAAAGAAGAAAATAAGGATTTGATAGAAAAATATAAAGATGCCAAAGGTGAATTCGTGAAACCTAGCGATCATGCTCCATTAGCTGCTTCTTTCGACTGGAAAAAATAAGATAATTAGTAGCTTTTGGAAACCAGTTCAAGTATCTCTTTGCCGTAACGTTCAGCTTTAACAGGCCCGATTCCTTTTACATTGAGGAGTTCATCCAAATTGGTCGGTTGAACTTCTACAAGATCCAGAAGAGTTTCATCATTGAAAATTACGAAAGCAGGAACATCTGCCGCGCGCGACATAGAAAGTCTCCACTCTTTAAGATCTTTGAGTTGTTGGGTTTCAGGGGGTTTGTTTCTCGACTTGTTTTTTCTCGAAGACTTTACGCGTTCAAGTTGTTCTTTAGGAGTCAGAGGTTTTTCCAAATTTTTAATAGCACGTTCAATGTTGAACAACCATTGAGAAGGTTCTCTTTTTCTTTTACTGCCAGAGAAGTTGCGATGGGTTGCCCAAGAGCAGAAAACTTGATCTTTCGCTCTTGTGAGAGCGACGTAAAGAAGTCTCCGCTCTTCAGCAACTGCACCGGGGTCTTTAGCATGGGCTATTGGAACAAGACCCTGTTCCAACCCAGCAATATGAACTACGGACCATTCGAGACCCTTGGAACGGTGAAAAGTAGAAATTTCAACAGCGTCATCATTCACTTCGTGCAAATTTTGAGACTGAGATTTGAGCCACTTGATAAACGAATTACTTTTAGCCTCAGGGTCAAGAGCTAGGTATTCCTCACCAAGACGTTGCACCTCAGCTAAAGCAATAGACCTCTCAGTGTCGGACGTGACCAGGCTTGCATTATCTGAGAGACTTTGATTTTCCGAAGTATCGAGATCAGCGATTTCTTGAACTAACGGAGTTTCAGAATTTTCCAAAGCAGCAATCACAGCTTGTATATCTTTCCGGTCGAGTAAGCCACTGCCTGAAACCGTTTTGACCGGAATTCCTGATTTTTGCAGTGCACTAGTAAAAATTTCAGTTTGGGCGTTAGTTCTAACCAGAATTGCCTGATCGGACCATTTTCCGCCAGGAATGTGAAGGTCTCTAACTTTTTTTGAAATACTTTTTGCTTCAGTTTCTTCATCTGGGTAACCGATAATCGAAGGAGTTACTCCATCGCCCCTGACAGCCTCGACTCCTGAACTTTCCAAAAGACAAGAAGCTGTTTCAACGATCTGAGGAGTACTTCGATAGTTATTGTCCAAGGTCACCACAGATGAATCCCTGAAATGATCTGTGAAACGAATCAAATGGTCGGCTTCAGCGCCGTTCCAAGCGTAAATAGCTTGATTAGGGTCACCAACTACGCACAGGTTCGATCTTCCGTCAAGCCAAGCAGAAAGAAGAGAAAACTGTAGAGGGTTAACATCCTGAAATTCATCAACGTAGAAGTTCCTGAAACGCCATTTTTGCGCATCTCCAAATGACCTGTCACTTCGAATAATTTTGGCGCAATAACCAAGGAGGTCATCGAAGTCCAAAAATTTTCTCTCTGTTTTAAGTTCTTCATAACTCTTATAGATAGTCGAAACCTCCTGCAACGCTAGAGGCGGTGTACGACCGTGTTTTTCAGCTTCCGAAAAGTACGTTTCTGGTGTAATACGTCGAGCCTTAGCCCATTCGATTTCAGCTACAACATCGAGAGTGTCCGTAGAACGCCTATCTCTAGGCAAAAGATTCGTGACGAAGGAAATTTTATTCGTGAGAAGAGTTGGTTCCTTTATGCCTCGGTCTTGCCAGTAAATGCGAAGTTGCGAATAGGCGACAGAGTGAAAAGTGCCTGCAGCTATCTGGTCTCTGAGACCAAGTTTTCCGAGACGTGAACGAAGTTCGCTAGCTGCTTTCCGCGTAAAAGTAAGAGCTAACACACGTCTGGGATCCTCTTTACCTTTCGTTGTTCGCCAAGCGATTCTTCTAGTGAGAACTCTCGTTTTCCCAGACCCTGCACCGGCAAGAATAGCCAGTGGTTCAGTATCCACGGTCACGGCGTGAAGTTGAGAGTCGTCTAAACCAAGGAGCAGATTTTCATGATCTTCAAATTCGAGTTTTCTTGAAAAAGTAGAATCTTCACTCGTGCCCATTTTCCCCATAAGGCGCACTTTATCCACGAAGTGCAGTCACATGCCAGAGCGGAGTGTTAATCAATTTCCCGCTCGTGGACCATGGGTACATGAAGAATTCCTGGGTTTGTTTCCTGTCCGCAACACTCTTCAAAAGTTTCGCCGTTAGCCACAAAACCCATTTCCATGTACCAATTTTCAAGGTAGGTCTGCGCATCAAGTGTCAGCTTTCCAGAAGTGGTATTAATGACATGCTCAACTAACGTTTTTGCCAGACCTTCTCCACGGTTATCAACAGATGTGACAACCCGACTAATCCGGTTTGTTTTTTCATCCTCATTTACCAAACGGAGATAAGAAACTGGCGTATCCTCATTGGCGATCCAGATGTGCCTTGTGTTTAAAGCAAGATCAAATCCATCAAGCTCTGGGTAGGGACAGTTTTGCTCCACTACAAAAACATCGACTCTCAGACGTAATATTTTGTAGAAAAAAGAAGAATCGATTTCATGAAATTTTTGATCAAAAATGTTGCCCACACAATGAAACTACTGCTCATTTCGTTGAATCGGTAACGAGGGCAGCAGATAGTCTTAATTTGAAACGTTTTTGAAGGAAATTTAATGCCTAAGACTCTTTTGCCATCAGGGGTGGAGATCTGTTATGAGACTTTTGGTTCGTCAGACCAACCTGCAGTTTTATTGATCCATGGTTTAGGCAGCCAGCTGCTTCTATGGGAAGAGGGTTTTTGCAACAAACTGGCTGAAGAAGGATTGTACGTGATCCGTTACGACCAAAGAGATAGTGGACTTTCATCAACGATGGAAGAAGATTATGAGCTATCAGATATGGCATCTGATGCAGCGGGATTGCTTGATCATCTTCTAGTAAAAAAAGCTCATGTTGTGGGGATGTCTTTAGGAGGTATGGTCGCCCAAATTTTTGCAGCCGATCATCCGGAGAGGATCAGCAGTCTTACTTCAATGGCTTCAAATACCGGTAAGTCAGGTTTCGGTATACCAAAGGGAAAAGCATTAGAGGCACTGCTTGCACCAGCTCCGACTGATCCTCAAGAACAAGCCTTAAAGGACCTATCTGATAGACGCATCTGGGCAAGCACCGAATGGCATGATGACGAATACTGTTTAAAGATTTTTGAAAGATATGCAGAACGTACAAATAAAAACAACGAAGCGAAAGAACGACAGATGAGAGCTATGAATTCGACCGGTAACCGTGAAAAAATAATATCGAAAATTAAAACCCCTACACTCGTACTGCATGGAAGCGCAGACACTTTGGTCGACCAAAGCGGGGGAGAAAGAACAGCAGAAATTATTTCTGGAGCGAGACTTGTGATAATCGAAGGATGGGGTCATGATTTGCCACCAGGCTCGTGGCCGGAGATTACAAATGAGATAATTCAGCATGTCAGAAATGCTGAGAACTAGCAGCTAAAAAGAGGAGACAAAATGGGTGCTTTAGATGGGGTAAAAGTCATAGAACTAGCAGGAATAGGTCCAGGTCCTTTTTGTGGAATGATGCTTGCTGACATGGGTGCAGAAGTCATACGCATTGATCGTGCAGGAGCAGTTAAAGACTTTGATAAAAATTCTCCTCCTAATGACATAATTAGTCGCGGAAGAAAGAGTGTAGGAATTGACCTAAAAAATCCAGAGGGACGAGAAACAGTTCTCAGGCTAGTTGAGCAGTCCGACATCTTCTTCGAAGGTTTCAGACCAGGAGTAACTGAAAGGCTAGGAGTTGGACCAGAAGACTGTTTCGAGAGAAACCCGGCTTTAGTTTATGGTCGTATGACCGGTTGGGGTCAAGAAGGACCGTATGCAGATGCCGCAGGTCATGACATAAATTACATTTCTCTTGCAGGAGTGCTGGCTCATATAGGCCGAAGAGAAAGTGGACCTGTTCCACCTTTGAATCTCGTAGGTGACTTTGGCGGAGGAGGCATGTATCTTGCCTTCGGAATCGTCTGTGCATTAATTGAAGCTAGAAATTCCGGCGAAGGCCAAGTAGTCGACGCTGCAATGGTTGATGGCGCAGCCAGTCTGATGAGTTTTTTCTACGGAATGATGGAAACTGGTTTCCACCAACAAGGACGGGGTGTCAATCTACTTGACACCGGAGCCCACTTTTATGATGTCTACGAATGTGCCGATGGAGAGTGGATATCTCTAGGGTCAATAGAACCACAGTTCTATCAGGAAATGTTGGAAAAGCTAGAACTTGATAAAGAGGAATTTGCAGCACAGCACGATCGAGAAAAATGGCCAATTTTAAAACAGAAAATGGCTGACTTGATATCCACAAAAAGTAGAGAAGAATGGGATGAGCTGCTCGCAGGAAGCGATGTTTGTTACGCTCCGGTTCTTTCTGCTTACGAGGCGATAGAACATCCCCACAATGTGGAAAGAGAAACTTTTGTGAAAGTTGCGGGTGTCGCTCAACCAGCGCCAGCCCCGCGCTTTAGTCGCACCCCGGGAAAAATTGAAAGACCGCCCGCTCATCCTGGGCAACATAGTGATGAAGTTCTGATGGAGTGTGGTTTTCAGGAAAGTGAGATAGCCGAGTTGCGTAGCAGTGGTGCTATAGCTTAAACACTTCAATGGCTACAGTAGTTTTTTTCCATGCTCACCCCGATGATGAGGCACTTTCTACGGCTGGAACTATGGCTGCTCTATCGGTTGCAGAGCACCGTGTCATTCTGGTAGTAGCTACACGTGGAGAGGAGGGTGAACCTGTTCCCGGAGTTCTTCGAGAAGGTGAACTTCTGGAAGAGAGACGCACTGAAGAGCTCATAAAATCTGCAAACCTACTGGGAGTAGAAAGAGTTGAATTTCTAAACTACAGAGACAGTGGAATGGCGGATTCTCCTACAACATCTAACCCAGAATGTTTTTGGCAGGCTGATCCAGAAGAAGCCACTAAACGGCTCGGTGACATCTTAAAAGATGAAAAAGTTGATTTTTTAGTAATTTACGACCCCAATGGCGGTTACGGACATCCTGACCATATCCAGGTTCACCGCGTAGGAACTCTCTGGTCTGAACAAGTAGGAATAGAAAATGTAAGATGGACGACCCTTAATAGGGATGCGATAAAGAAAACAATTGAACTTGCCATGAGAGAAACACCAGATGAAGGATTAGCCGGTGTTGGTGAAGATCTTGAAGAGAGAAAAAAGAGAGTAGAGGAAGGGTCCTTCGGGTCTGCCGAAATTGAAATTACTCACGCCATAGATGTTTCTGATTTTATCGACAAGAAAAGAGAGTCTATTTCAGCACATCGGAGTCAAATAGATGAAAACTCTTTTTTTCTCAAGATTCCAGACGAACAGTTCCTTACACTTTTCGGGACTGAATGGTTTATTAATCCAAAAGAAACAAGAAAAGAAAATGAGCCTTTTAAAGCAAACCTCTTTAACTAGCGAAACAGAATCGTGAATGTCTTAGCCTCTCTTCGGAATACACATGAAGTTGTCGCATGGTCAATGGTTTTACTGAATGGTGCAACCGGTATCTGGTCGTTGCAAGCTCATAGAAACAAACAATTTCGTGTTTCTGCGCTTTCATGGTTAACAGTAATCGCTCAAACTATGGTAGTTATTCACCTTTTTTCAGGAGTTGCGGCTGCATCAGCAGAGAATATTGAGGTTCCAAAGTTTCACATGCTCTATTGGGCTGCAGCAGCTCTCAGCGTGGGGGTAATCTACGGTTACCGTAATCAACTTGAGAGTCGAAAATATTTGCTTTACGGGTTCGCCGGACTTTTTCTAATGGGACTTGGGATTCGTTCAATGGTCTTAGGACCAATATGACCTATGTTCCCAAACCTATTCGTGACTTCAAATCGTTTAGTTGAGAGGTCATTTCGACGGGCAGTCGTTCCCCGATAGAACCCAGATGTTCTTCTATCAAGGGGATTTCTTCGCTCCATGACTCAGAATTAACTTCTAGAAGTTTCGCCATAGCGGAACTATCTAAATCCAAGCCTTTAGTGTCGATGCCATCAATTTCCGGTAGCAAACCCAATGGTGTGTCAATCGCTTGAGTGTTTCCATCAATTCGATCCAAAATCCATTTAAGGACTCGACTGTTTTCACCAAACCCAGGCCAGAGGAAGTCTCCATTTTCATCTTTTCGGAACCAGTTAACCCAAAATAATTCTGGCAATTTATTAGATTTGTCGACCTTGCCAATTTCTATCCAATGTTTTATGTAATCTCCGACGTTGTAGCCCATAAACGGCAACATGGCAAAAGGATCAAATCGGACTTCGCCTATTTTTCCTGCTGCAGCTGCGGTCTTTTCTGAACTCATTATGGAACCAAGAAAAACCCCGTGCTCCCAGTTTCGCGCCTGCGTGACAAGGGGAACATTTGAGGCACGCCGACCCCCGAACATTATTGCAGAGATAGGCACTCCTTCAGGGTCCTCCCACTCAGGAGCAATGGATGGGCATTGACTGGCGGGAACAGTAAAGCGTGCATTTGGATGAGCGGCGGGTTCTCCAGACTCAGCGTTCCAATCGCGTCCCTGCCAGTCGACAAGTGAGTCAGGTCTGTCGACCGTCATTCTTTCCCACCAAACGTCACCATTTTCGTCAAGTGCCACATTTGTGAAAATCGCATTACCCCAAAGTGTTTTCATAGCGTTGGCATTTGTTGACTTAGAAGTACCAGGAGCAACTCCAAAAAAACCTGCTTCAGGATTAATAGCACGAAGTTGCCCGTCAGAAGAGAATTTCATCCACGCAATATCATCTCCGATTGTCTCCACTTTCCACCCCGGAATAGTGGGAACCAGCATTGCCATATTTGTCTTACCGCATGCAGATGGGAAAGCAGCAGCGATGTAACGTTTTTCCCCATCAGGGGGAGTCACCCCAAGAATAAGCATGTGTTCAGCAAGCCAACCATCATCACGAGCCATAGTTGAAGCGATACGTAGCGCAAAACATTTCTTTCCTAATAAGGCATTCCCTCCATAGCCGGAACCGTATGACCAGATTTCGCGAGTTTCAGGGAAGTGGGAAATGTAACGAACATCTTTGTTGCAAGGCCAGGGAACATCTTTCTGACCTTCCCCAAGGGGAAATCCAACAGAATGAACACACGGGACGAAATCCCCTTCACCGAGTTCATCAAGTACTTCAATTCCCATCCGCGTCATAATTTTCATACTGGCTGCCACATATGGAGAATCTGAGAGTTGAATCCCTATATGAGAAATAGTTGAACCTAAGGGACCCATGCAAAAAGGTATTACATAGAGAGTTCTGCCTTTCATGCAACCTTGATAATGGGTAAGCATCTCTTCTTTTAACGCATTTGGTTCACGCCAGTTGTTTGTCGAACCGGCGTCGATTTCCTTGGTTGATGCAATATAAGTATCGCTTTCCACACGTGCTACATCATCAGGATCTGAGCGCGCTAAAAAACTATTTGGTCGCAGATTGTCATTCAGTCGAATAAAAGTGCCAGAGTCAACCAACTCTTTCGTAAATTTTTCGTACTCTTCTTCGGAACCGTCGCACCAGTGGGTTTGATCTGGTTCAAAAATCTTTTCCCAATGGGCAACCCATTCTTTTAATGACTGATTCTGTGTACTTGTGTTTTCTGAACTCATATCAATCTAAGTCAGGTGTACCCATATCAATCTCAGATCCAAGTTTTAAATTTGTCGCATTGTTGTTCTCATCTAATTCGAAAACAACTCGTTGACCTTGGCGAAGCATTCTAAATATCGAACCTTCAAGAGCTCCATCTGCTAATTCAAATTCAAAGAGATCAGAATCGCGAATGATCAGGCCGTCACCACTACCAGGGTCGTAAGACTTGACTACACCTTGCAACTATTATTTCTCCTATCTAACTTTTGGAGGCTGCTGGGAGCCTAGCCCACCCAAAAACACTGGTGAATAGTCCTGATCGTATGTGAGTATTCGACAGTTCCAAACATAAAAAAAGAAACTAATGCATAGCGGTGCATTAAGTGGGTACTATCGCAGTTGTGGGGATAGAAACTTTAGACTCTAAAAACTTTATAGAGCTGATGCATTGCTTCCGTGACGCTCTCAACGATCATAAAGAAAATCTTAATTCTTTGAATGTCTACCCGGTGCCAGATGGGGACACAGGCTCAAATATGGCAGCCACACTCAATTCTGTAGTAAACGAAATTCAATCTTTGGGGGAAGACCCTGAACTAGAAAGTGTTATTGGAGCCGTTTCTCATGGCTCTTTAATGGGCGCTAGGGGAAACTCAGGCGTGATCATTTCCCAAATACTCAGAGGTTTTGTGTCTGAGATAAAGAGAAGTGACTCCAGTGAAGAAATCGATGTGGACCTCTTTTCTAAAGCACTCAGCGCTGCGTCAACAGCGGCTTATGAGGCTGTAGGAAATCCCGTTGAAGGAACGATTCTGACTGTAGTGAGAGAGACTGCGGAAGTTGTTAAAAATCATGCAGAAGAAAACAGTAACCTCCTGTCAGTGGTGCAAGCAGGACGCGATGCCGCAAAAAGTTCTTTGGACTCAACACCGGATCTTCTACCAGTTTTAGCCAAAGCGGGAGTAGTGGATGCAGGCGGAAGTGGGTTCCTGCTTTTGATGGACTCACTTCTGTATGTAATAAATGACACTCCAATACCTGAACCAGAGGTTCTTTCCACAAGTGTGGATTCATTAATTCTGGATGTTCATGATCATGCAAGTTCTAGTGGAACTAGATATGAGGTGATGTATTTTTTGGAAGCGGCAGACGATCTGATTCCTGATTTCAAAAAAGCTTGGTCAGAAATTGGTGATTCAATAGTTGTAGTTGGTGGTGAAAATATTTGGAATTGTCACGTACACACAAATGACATTGGAGCAGCGGTCGAAGCTGGGATTTCGATCGGAAAGCCTTATGACATTAGGGTGACCGACTTATTTGAGGAAGTTGCTGGGAACCTTCACGACCATAGTCACGAACTAAATGATCCGATTGGGTGTTCTGTCATAGCAGTAGCTAACGGTGATGGAATAAGTGAAATTTTTAGATCCCTTGGCGCTACCCGCATAGTCAACGGTGGGCAGTCGATGAACCCATCTACCGCAGACCTCCTAGAGGCTGTAGAGGCAACTTCGTCGGCACATGTGATCATCTTGCCTAACAACCCAAATATTGTTGCAGTGGCCAAGCAGGTTGACTCACAGACTTCAAAGTCTGTTTGCGTAGTTGAAACAAACAACGTTACAGAAGGTTTTGCTTCTCTTTTAGGTTATGACCCTGAAGCAACCTCAGAAAAAAATCAGGCAGGCATGACTCAAGCTTCGCACGCTGTCGAATCCGGAGAAATAACCACCGCGGTAAGAGAATCTTCCACCGACGTAGCAGAGATCAAGAAGGGAGATTTTCTAGGCTTAAGAAAAGGAAAAGTAATAGTTGTTGCTAAGACAATTACTGAAGCAGTTAAAAATCTTCTAACTGAGATGATCGCAGACGAACATGAGATCTTGACTCTTGTATCAGGAGAAGATTCCAATCCGCATGAAACCGATCAAATAGTTTCGTGGATTAGAGATGAATACGGAGAACTTGAGGTTGAAGTGCACGAAGGTGGACAGCCCTTGTATCCCTACTACATAGGTATCGAATAGGAGACCAAGTGTCGGACCCCGGCGTTTCTCTAAAAGAATTGGAGAATCGTGCTCTTACTGATCTCCATGGTGTCGGGGAACAAACATCTGCATCCCTAAGCAAAGTCGGCATAAATACAATTCTTGATTTAATAAGTTACTACCCACGCCGTTATATAGATCGGAGTAAAGAGGCAACCGTAGATTCTCTCCAATCAGGTGAGGAAGGAATGGTCCTAGTAAATATTGAAAAAGTTAGAAGTAGGAAGATGCGTTCCAGAAAAACTCTTGTTGAAGTCACTGCTTCTGACACAACAGCTTCTCTTAAATTAGTTTTTTTCAATCAACCTTGGAGGCAAAAACAATTAAAAGAGGGCAAAGACGCTGTTGTTTTCGGTAAAGCGGATATTTATCAAGGAAAGTTGCAGATGACAAACCCAATTGTCGATCTTGTCGGAGATAGAACAGGCAGAATTGTTGCGGTTTATCCTCAGTCGGGAATAGCCAAACTTCACAGCTGGGATGTGGATCGTCTTGTTGCTGAAGCTCTTAGAAGAGTTATGAAAGTCAGAGGTTTCGCGGATCCGGTTCCCTCAGAAATTCTTAAAAGATACAGACTGGTGGATCGCTCGTCGGCCTACAAGGGCATTCACAGGCCTGATTCAATGAACGAAGTGGCTGAAGCAAGGCGAAGGCTTGTTTTTGATGAGCTTTTCAGGATTCAACTTGAGTTGTTGCAACGAAAAAAATTTATCGAGAAAAACTCTATTGGAATTATCCATTCAAATGAAGAGGGTTTAATTGAGGTCTTTTTGGAGAGGCTTCCCTTCGACTTAACAAATTCTCAAAAGCAAGTAATGGATGAAATTGGAAAAGACTTACAAAAGGAAACACCGATGCACCGTCTACTTCAGGGGGATGTCGGTTCCGGGAAAACCATTGTTGCAGTTTTTACGATTCTAAAGGCTGTTCAGGGAGGTCATCAGGGTGCCTTGATGGCCCCTACCGAAGTTTTAGCAGAGCAACATTATTTAGGTATTTCAAAACTTTTGGAAGAGTTGATTGTTCCAGACTCGACCACTCTTCTTGGCGATAGACCTTTGCAGGTAGACATTTTGACAAACCGAACATCAACTGTTGAGCGAAAAAGAATCAGCCGCGGATTAGAAGATGGAACCGTTGATTTTATAATTGGGACACATTCGCTAATTCAGGAAAGTGTTTCTTTCAATTCATTGGGAGCTGTAGTGATAGATGAACAGCACAGGTTTGGGGTTGAACAGCGTGCAGCTTTAAAAGAAAAAAATAAAGACGAAAGGATTCCAGATATTTTGGTTATGACAGCAACTCCCATTCCAAGAACAGCAGCAATGACCGTTTATGGGGATCTTGATGTTTCTGTTCTGGATGAGTTACCCCCAGGGCGAATTCCGATAAGCACGAGATGGGAAGCCGACGACACACTGGTTTGGAAAAGTGTAAAAGATGAAGTTGATTCCGGACGACAAGCATATGTTGTTTGTCCTCTGATAGAGGATTCTGAAAAATTGCAAGTCCATTCAGCAGAAGAAGTCTTCAATGATCTTAGTCAGGGTCCTTTAAAAGATTTAAATCTCGGTTTACTCCATGGACGCCTCGACAAGGAAGACAAGGAAGAAACAATGAGGTCATTCCGTTTAGGGGAAATCGATGTATTGGTGGCCACGACGGTCATAGAAGTCGGAGTGGACGTCCCAAACGCTTCTATTGTGGTCATTTTGGATGCTGCTCGCTTTGGAATAGCTCAATTGCATCAACTCCGGGGTCGAGTTGGAAGAGGCGAGCATCCGAGTCAATGTTTACTCGTAGGTGACGCCACTACAAAAGAAGCAGAGGAGAGAATAAAAGCCATGGTGAGAACCACTGATGGATTTGAACTTGCTGAGGTTGACTTAGAACTCAGAGGTGAAGGGACAGTAATGGGAGAGAGACAGAAAGGTAGAAATGATCTGCGTCTGGCTTCACTTCGACGAGACAAAGAATGGGTTGAAATTGCAAGAACAGAAGCATCAGGAGTTCTTGCAGAAAGAGATTTAACTTCAAATAAGGAGTTGAGTGAAGAAGTGACACTTTTCTTAGGTGAATCAGAGGCAGACTATCTTCTGAAGTCATGAAAGGAAGTCAAGAGATGAGGGAAATGAGAGTTGAAGTCGCTCATCCAAAACAATATCCGGATGCGACTGCTTGCCTAACAGAGGCGTTTATGGAGGACCCTGTCATATCATATTTGTTTGAAGATGAAGAAAGAAGACCTCTCTTGCTTTCAGCATTTTTTGCTAATCGTCTAGCGTCACGATCTGATGCTGACCAGTTGTTAGTTCCCACAGGGACTGATGAAAAATTTTCGGCTGCACTTTGGGAGTCACCTGAAAAAAAAATTCAAAGTGAAACCTCTTATAATGCCGCAATCTCAGCTGCAGTTGCTCTTCTGGGAGAACAATGGCTGACCGACAGGCTCGCCCATCTGGAAGTTCTGATTGAAGCTAAGCCAGATACCCCACATTGGTATCTCGCGTTCATAGGCACACGAACTGAAGCGCGCGGTAGAGGAATAGCTTCTAATCTGATCAGAGCAATAACAGAAATTTGCGACAAAGAAAAATTACCCGCCTACCTGGAATCCAGCAATCCAGAAAATGTGTCACTTTATGAAAGGCACGGATTTAGTGTCACAGGTGAAGTGACCTTAAAAGGTGGTCCAACAGTTCCGCTTATGTGGAGGGAGCCCTCATTTGAATAAAAAAACAAGAAACGCTTTCCACTTGAGGTCCCTAAAAGTTTGACCTATGAGAGTTATAGCTGGAACAGCAGGAGGAATTCGTTTATTGACACCAGAAGGGACTGGCATAAGACCAACTTCTGACAGGGCTAGAGAGTCGATTTTCAATTCTCTACACAGTCGATCCGCAATCCAAGAGTCTGAAGTTCTGGATCTCTTTGCAGGTACAGGAGCCCTGGGTATAGAAGCTCTTTCACGCGGAGCAAAAAAAGCAACATTTGTTGACAATTCTCCTGAAAGTTTGGAACTGGTAAAGGAGAACCTAAAAAAGTCTGGACTTGAGAATAAAGCACAAGTTATTAAAGGAAGCGCATTGAAATGGTTGCAGAAAAGCTCAGAATCATGGGATTTGGTGCTTTTAGACCCTCCTTATGACTTTGAAAATTGGTCAGAACTTCTGAACATACTCACTGAGAAGAAGCCCAAAACCTTAGTAATAGAGTCAAATAGGAAAATAGATCCAGGTCCTAACTGGCATGTTGACTCCATTCGTCAGTATGGGAGTAGCGTGGTAGTAATAATTAACCCAAATAAATGATGCACTTAATAGTTTTTTATCAACGATTTGGCAGTGAATGCCAGGGGGTGTATTGAAATGGCTTGCGTCTTATATCCAGGTTCCTTTGATCCTATACACAACGGTCATGTTGAGCTAGCGGAAATAGCTTCGGAGCTTTTTGACGAAGTCGTTGTTGCGGCGTTAGTAAATCCATCAAAAGGAGATGGATTATTCGATCTCGAAGAACGGATGTTTTTAATAGGAGAAAGTCTCAAACACCTTTCTAACGTTCGGACGACAAAGTTCAATGGACTGGTAGTCGATCTAGCAACGGAAGTAGGAGCAGATTTTATAATTAAAGGACTAAGAGCCGTTTCTGATTTCGAATCAGAATTGCAAATGGCACAGATGAACACCGCCCTTTCTGGCGTGCAAACCCTTTTCCTTCCTTCAGCCTCACGAAGTTCATTTTTGGCTTCAAGACTCATACGTGAGGTAATAAGATTGGGGGGAGATGTGTCCCAAATGGTTCCTGAACTAGTGCAAAAACATCTAGAAGAAAAGTTTTAATCTTGAACGACTCAGTTTTTCCAGATCCGACACCCACAACCCCGGATCCTTATAGACCTCCTCAGGTGGAGGCCATTTTCCGTCAGATCAGAGAACTAGTGGCTTCGGCTAGACCAATGCCTTTATCTTCCTCATCGATGGTCAACCAAGACGAACTTCTAGCAATGGTAGATGAGGCTATTTCAAGACTCCCAGAAGAAGTAAGAGCAGCAAGATGGCTTTTGAAAGAACGTGAAGAGTTCTTGACAAAAGTTAGACGTGAAGGAGATGAAATACTTGAACTGGCAAGAGCTAGAGCTGAAAGACTCGTGCAAAGAACGGAAGTTGTGAGAAATGCTGAGACGAGAGCACGTCAGATGGTTGAAGCTGCACGAGAGGAAACAATGCGTATGCGCAGGCAGACTGAAGAATATTGTGACCAAAAACTCGCGAACTTCGAAAGAATTCTAGCAACGACAAAAGATGCCGTGACTGCAGGTCGCCTTCGCCTTCAAGAGACAGAATTAGATAGAGAAAAAGAGAGAATACACGCAGAGGAAATAGAAGCAAAAGAGTCTCTGGATTCAGATTCGCAAGTTTTTCTTTTCGATCAAGACGACTCTGACCTCTAGTGGATTCTGAAACAGAAAATCTGCGAATACCTTTAAATGTAATTCGTCGCGGTGGTTCGAAACCAAGAGAGATCTCCTCCACCTTTCTACTAGATGGTCTCAAAGTGGGTCTTTCAAAAATTAATGATGGGAGAGTTGAAAGCGCCCTAAGTTTGGTGTCGCTTGGAAATGAAATCGAAGTAGAGGGCTTTCTTTCAGCAGAGTGGACAGGGGAATGTCGCAGATGCCTCGAGCCAGTTGAAGGTGAATTGAAATTAGAAATAAATGAACGCTTTGTCGGAGAAGGAAGTCGTTTTAATAATGAGAAAATCGAAGGAAGTGTAAAAACAGATGTTTATCTGTTAGGTGAGGTTGACCTTGATTTGGAACCTTTGATTAGAGACGCCACACTTTTGGCCTTACCTTTATCTCCACTCTGCGATCCTGACTGTAAAGGTTCTGAACCAGAGAATTTCCCAGTAACAGAAGAGGTTCTTAGTTCTGAGGAAGATCAAAAAGGTGATCCTCGTTGGGCTGTTCTCGACAGATTAAAAGAATCATGAATCTGAACTGATTAAATAGAATATTGAAACTGGTATCAGTTCACCCGAGGTTGCGCTAGCCTAAGTTTGCTCCTAAAAGTAGGACAAAAATCTAAATTCAAGGAAAAGCAGTAATGGCTGTCCCAAAGAAAAAAACCTCTAAGGCTAAAGGCAGAAGCAGAAGAGCGTCAGCTTGGCCTATCAGACAATCAGCTCGGAGTGTCTGTCCGCGATGCGCATCCGTCAAGAGACCCCATCGGATTTGCTCAAATTGTGGTTGGTATGCCGGAAGACAGGTTATTGACGTTGATTAAAAATTGTGAATTAGACCACGGTTTCACAAAATTATTTGTCAAGGGCTAGGACATTTCAATTGTTACCTGTTGCTGTTGATGCCATGGGCGGTGACAATGCCCCAGACGAGATAATCGCCGGAGCGCAAAAGGCTGTTGACGAACACGGAATACCTGTTCTTCTAGTTGGAAAACCCGAAGTTCTTGAAGACCTTACAGAAATTCCCATCTTGCCAGCTTCGGAAGTCATCGAAATGGATGCCGAGCCTGGGTCAAGCGTTCGACAGATGAAAGACTCCTCTTTGGTACGGGCGGCTGAAGCAGTGCGTGACGGGGCGGCTGGTTCAATGGTAAGTGCAGGTAACACCGGAGCGACGATGGCAAGTGCCCTTCTGCGGATGGGACGTATAAAAAACATTGCTCGTCCAGCTATTGCAACTTTGCTTCCATCGCCTGGAACGACTCCCACAGTTTTACTTGACTCAGGAGCTAATGCGGAGTGCAATGCAGAGTGGCTTCTTCAATTTGGGCAAATGGGTTCAGTGTTCGCTCAACATAGGCTCGGTATAAAAAACCCACGTGTAGCACTTCTTTCCATAGGAGAAGAACCTGGCAAGGGTAGTCCGTTGATTAAAGACTCGTTCGAAAATTTTTCTACAGCTGAATTCAATGGCGGTTCGTTTATCGGAAACATAGAAGGAAGAGATCTGCTTACCGATGCGGCTGATGTGGTCGTAACAGATGGTTTCACAGGAAATGTGGCCCTGAAAACCATAGAGGGAACAATGAAGATACTCTTTTCAGCAATTTTTGAAAAAATGACTTCGAGTGAAGAATCAACCGCAGCTTTTCAGACATTAGGTACTGAATTCGATGAATTAATAAAAATCTTTCATCCAGATACATACGGTGGGGCGATGCTGCTCGGAGTGAAAGGGGTCTGCATCATCAGTCACGGCTCATCCGGCTCTTTGGCTATCGAAAACGCAATTCAGGTTGCAGCAGAAATGGCTGAATCAGAGATAGTGAGCAGCTTAAAATCATCTTTCAGCTAATTTCAATAAATATTAATATATTTAACTACTAAAGCTTAAAAGTCATCACTCGGCTAGGATGAGTTCACGCTGAAAGAAAATCAGCCCGAACCAAGGAGCTCATGTGCCTGCAGAAACCCATATGGAAGGCGCCCCAATAGAACGTGACGAGGTCTTAGACCTGGTAAGAGAACGTTTAGCAGACATTCTAGAAATAGACCCTGCTGGTATTGCAGAGGGCGCTGCATTTGCAGATGACCTTGGAGCAGATTCCCTTGCCTTGATTGAATTGGTGGAAGCTTTAGAAGAGGAATTAAGTGAACGTTCTGTCGGCTTCAGGATCGATGATGACGATCTAGAAGACCTTAGGACGGTGCGAGATGCGGTTGACTATGTCGTCTCTCGTTTCAATTAATTCAGAAATCGGGAACCAGCCGGTCTTCGAGGAAGAGATTCGACTGAAACTCGAAGAAGGGATCGGATATACATTCCGTGATGTCGAGATTCTCTCTGATGCTTTAAGACACAGATCTTGGTGCTCAGAGAATGGGGCAGATTCTAATGAGCGTCTTGAATTTCTAGGGGATGCAGTATTGGGATTACTGGTGGCAAAAAAGATTTTTGAAGATTATCCAGATAAACCAGAAGGTGATCTTGCAAAAATCAGATCCGAGGTGGTCAGCTCACCTGCATTAGCAGAAATTGCTAAAGGAATTCACCTTGGTGAGATAGTAGCTTTAAGTGCAGCTGAAGAATCAGCTGGGGGTCGTCAAAAAGGTTCCATCCTCGCGGATTCCTTTGAGGCTCTTTTGGGTGCAGTTTTTCTGGATGGAGGAATAGAGAAAGCAAAATTGATTGTAGACAAGTTATTTTCTGAGAAAATTGGTTTGACGGCAATAGAACCAGGATCAACTGATTACAAAACTCGTTTGCAGGAGTTAACAGTGCAAATTTCAGAACCTACTCCTTTTTATTTCATTGAAACGGATGGACCTGACCATGAGAAAAGCTTTTACGCAACTGTCAAGATAGGAGACCAAAGTTTTGGTCCTGTTTGTGGAGCTTCCAAGAAGAAGGCAGAACAAGCAGCTGCAAACCTCGCATACAGTTTTTTTGAATTTAAAGAGAAAAAGGAAAAAAATTGACTCTCCCTTTAGAACTCCCAGAAATTGAAACGATTCGGCGTGACCTTGACCGTGAAATAGCAGGGAAAAAGATAAAAGCAGTGGAAGTTTCTTCGACGTCTGTCATTGAAGGTTCAAAAAACAAAAAGGCCTTCAATGCAGAACTTGTAGGCACCAAACTGGGTTTAGTGGAGAGAAAAGGTCTCTACATTTTCACAGAATTGGACAAAAAGAAGATCCTTTTCATAAAAATCGGGACGGGAGCATCGATAAGAAGACACGCTACTAAAGACGCGACAGACAAAGACACAGTTCTTAAAATCACTTTCACAGTAGGGGGGCAGTTAAGGATTGTAGACCCGAAAGAAGAGTCGAAAGTTAGCGTCTTTTCTTTAGAGGACCTAGAGGACCCAGACTTCATTGAGGAGAAATTTCCAGAATTTAAATTCCTAGGAATGGATCCTGCTTTAGAGCCAGAACCTTGGACGGAATTCGCTAAACGAGTGCTAAGAGAAGGAGAGTCAACCGATTTGAAATCTCTTTTATTTGATGACTCAGTGGTGGTAGGTGTCGGTGATGTTTACAGCGACGAAATTCTTTTTCACGCAGGGTTGAGACACGACAGGCAAAGCGATTCTTTATCGATTCAGGAAGTCAGGCGGCTTTACCGGTCAATAGTTGAAGTGATCGTGGAGGCAGTCAAATATCGTGGTACCTCTATTGAGGAAAGAGAATTTCTGGATGTTTTTGGAGAACCGGGTGGTTTTGCTGAACATCTAGCGGTTTACGGTAGAGAAGGTCTGTTTAGCCCAACAAGCAAGAAACCGGTACAGAAGGTTAAGCACAAAGGACGCTGGACTTTCTTCTGTGAAACACAGGTTTGATTTTGCACTAAATGAAATTCAAAATTTTTTTTGAATGAATCCAAGAGGCTTTGCTTACTGACTATGGTCTTTAAGTGTTCTTAAAACGTCTAACTATAAAAGGATTCAAATCTTTTGCTGATGCAGCGACACTAGATCTTGAGACGGGTGTAACTGTTGTAGTAGGACCAAACGGAAGTGGAAAATCCAACGTTGTAGACGCCGTTGCATGGGTTCTTGGAGCACAAGCCCCAAGTGCAGTCAGGTCGCAAAGAATGGATGACGTTATTTTCGCAGGCACGACCGATCGAAGTGCACTGGGAAGAGCAGAGGTCTCTTTAACAATTGATAACTCCGACAACAGTCTTGCTTTAGATTTTCCGGAGATAACTGTAACCAGAACTCTGTTCAGAAACGGAGAAAGCGAATATTCACTAAATGGCTCTCCCTGCAGGTTGCTAGACATTCAAGAGTTGCTTTCAGACGTCGGTGTAGGCAGGCAACAACATGTAATTATTTCACAGGGTCAAATAGACGCAGTGTTGAATGCACGAGAAGAAGACCGTCGATCAATTATTGAAGACGCCGCCGGAATTTTGAAATTCAGAAAGAGAAAAGAAAAAGCCGAAAGAAGACTTGATTCAACAGGTTCCAATCTTGATCGACTAGGCGACATGCAACGTGAAGTTAAAAGACAGCTGCGGCCACTAGAAAGACAGGCAGAGGCAGCAAGAAAACATGGAAATTTTCTGGAAGAGCTAAAGAATTTGCGTTTATTCCGCTATTCCAAAGAATTCAAAGAGTTGAAAAATTTAGCATCACAGGAATCAGAGAAAAGATCAGATTTGGCAAGACAAGAAACCCTAAGTGTCAATGAACTGAAACGATTTGAAACTGAAATATCAATGGCTGAAAGTGAATTGACAGCAAGAGGAGAAGATGATTTAGGAGATCAACTGGTTCGATTTGAAGCTCTTAAAGAACGGGCACGCGGTTTGAAGGCAGTTCTAATGGAACGGCAAAAAGGCATCGAACGAGATCGCGACTCGTTGGTCTCTTCCGAAGTGGTTGCCGGATTGGAAGTTGAGCTTGTTAAAGCAAAAAAAGAAGAAGAAAGTTTACTTGAGGAACAAAATTGCCTACTCCCGGAGATTGACGCTTTAAAGAAAACTGAACAAGAACTAGCTGACGATTGGTCAACTTTTGAAACAGATTGGGCAGATGGAGTTCCCGTGGTGGGTGGTCGAGCTTCAGAAATACGAGGTGAGTTAGGTGTTCTAAAAGCTTCAGTTGATCAAAAAGAGTTTGAAAAAAAACGATTCCAAAAAAGATCTGACGAAGTAAAAAACTCAGAAATACAACTTGTTGAAGAAGCCAGTTCGCTGGATGGTGAACTAAGTAATAACAAACTTGAGGGTGTTGAGATAAAAGGAGAAATTAATCAATTAAGCCAAGAGATACAGAAGCAAAGAGAAAATCGAAATTCTGCGTGGGAAGAATTAGCTGATGCGAAAGCAAGTTTGCGAGGAACAAAAGCAGAAATTGAGGCCCTGAATCAAGCTGTTAACAGAATCATTGAAACACCAGTAATGGAACTTTCAACCAATCCTGATGGGATTCTAGGAATTTTGTCAGATCTTCTTGATATCGAAACTGGCTATGAGAAAGCCTTTGAAGCCGCGACTGGCGATCTGCTTTCCACGGTTGTTTTCGACACGACTGAAAATGCGATAGAAGCACTGAACGGTATGCAAATAGAAAATAGATCAGTGTCTGTAGTCACAGTTGATACAAACTTCAGAAACCCAGAAATCACAGATTTTGGCGAACCTCTCCGTAGGCATGTTACTTCAACGAATGACTCTCTTAATCCGTTCCTTGACCGCCTCCTCGCAGATGTGATTGTTCAAGAAGGCGATCTCAGATCCATAGTTGAGATTCTCAAGAAAAACCCGAGTATCACTATCGTGAACAAACACGGCGACAGGTTTGGTTCTCTGGGTTGGCGAATAGGTCAGAAAGATCAAGCAAACATAAAGGACATTTTGAAAGATGCCGAAAGTCGACTTTCATCTGAAGAGAAGGAAGCACAAGAAAAACAACTTTCCTTTAATCAATTCGAATCACGAATCGATTTGTCTGAAAAAGATTTACTTGAGAAACAGCAACAACTTGAGGAGTGCAAACGCAAAGAGGCTTCATTGTCTGAAGCAGTTCAGAAAGTGAGAGTCGAACAAAAAGCTACCGGCATCGAAAACGAGACTTTAGATGACCGGATTCGTGAAAATGAACAAAGAATTAAAGAAGAGATGCGTCAGATTACAGAACTACAAATTCACCTACAAGAACTGGAGGAAGCTGAGAAAACATCAGTACAAGCAGCGCAAAGAATGGCAGATGAGCGAAATCAACTTGAAAGCAGATCTGCTGAAACTGCAGCAAGACGCACTGAACACGAAGTTAGGTCTGCGGACATCAAAGGAAGATTAGCTGTCGTGAAAGACAGAGTTAATGAACTCGACATCCGCTTACAAAGGCTTTCAGGAGAAAGAACAGGTGTGGTAGAGCGAAGCGAAACAATCGAAAAGAAAGAGAAAGCTACTTCTTTTTTAGTCGATTCTCTTGACTTGAGAACTGAAATAATCGAACGTCGTTTAACGGAGCTGAGAAACCACCGTAAAGATCAGTCAGATCGTGTGCGAAAAATTACTTCACAACTAGATGAACTTCGCTCATCAAGGAGAAAAAGAGAAGATCAGGTAAGAGCTTTAAGAGAAGAACAGGGACGTCTAGAGATAGAAAGAGCCGAAACTAGGTTGAAGTTAGAAAATTTGACCGAGACGATACGATCCGAATTTGAGAGAGAACCAGAATCCATCGGTGAACTTCCCAGTCCTGAATTGTCAGAGGGAATAACAGTATCCGAACGAATAGCTGAACTGGAGAGGGAACTTAAGCTCATAGGGCCGATTAATCCTCTTGCGCTTTATGAATTCGATGACCTAAAAGAACGTTATGAATTCCTTGAAGAACAACTTGAAGATGTCCGATCAACTAGAAAAGAACTCCGCAAAGTCATTCGTTCAATTGATATAGAGATCAAAGAAGTTTTCGCTGCAGCTTTTGCAGAAGTTTCAACTAACTTCTCTGACTTATTTGAAGTTTTGTTCCCAGGCGGAAATGGAAAACTTGCTTTAACCGACCCGGAAAACCTTTTAGACACAGGAATAGAAATTGAAGCTCGACCATCAGGAAAGAATGTTAAGAAACTCTCATTACTTTCTGGAGGTGAAAGATCTTTGACAGCACTCGCTTTCCTCTTTGCAGTTTTCCGAAGCCGACCTTCGCCTTTCTATGTAATGGATGAAGTAGAAGCTGCGTTAGATGACGCAAACCTTGTCCGTTTCCTTGGGCTAGTTGATCAATTCCGCGATGAGTCACAACTACTAATTGTCACTCACCAGAAGAGAACCATGGAAGCAGCAGATTGCCTATATGGAGTTTCCATGGCTTCAGGAGGTTCGTCAAAAGTAGTTAGCGAAAAGGTAGAGGCAACTCGTTCAGCAGAACGCCTGGGAATGTTGGCGAGTTAGAAATCGGACCTCCAATTACCTCAGATTTCTTAGCCAAGGTAGCGTCAAAGTGTGCGAATTTTAGTAGTTGATGATGAACCAGATTTAGTAAAGGCTTTAGAACGCGGACTCAAGCAGGAAGGTTACGCCGTTGATACTGCTACAAGTGGCGAGGAAGCATTAGCAAAAGCATCTTGGAACCCATACGACTTGGTTTGTTTAGATTTGAACATGCCTGGTTTAGATGGAATAGAAGTATGTGATTCCCTCAGGACTTCCTCTTACCAAGGAGTTTCACCACGGGTATTGATGCTAACTGCCAGAGACTCCATTGAAGATCGAATCCAAGGTTTAGATGTGGGCGCAGATGACTATTTAGTAAAACCTTTTTCTTTCGATGAACTTGCAGCAAGAATCCGATCTCTTTTGAGGCGTGACTCTGGTCAAACAGGCTCGATTATTAAAATAGGTCCTTTGTCTATTGACACTTCTAGACAACAAGCTAAACGAGGCGAGCGTTTCCTGGAACTGACTTCGAAAGAATTCACCTTGCTTCGTTATTTTATGTCCAAACCAGGTCAAGTGATTTCCCAATCAGAATTGTTGGATCATGTCTGGGACGAACATGCAGATCCGGTTACAAATACCGTCAGAGTAACAGTTGGCACTCTTAGACGAAAAGTATCAATCGATGATGAGGTTGATTTGATTGAAACGGTTATCGGTAGTGGATATCGACTACTCGAAGAGCCGTTTGAAGGAACTTTTGGAAACAAGGATTAGATCTTGGATTTAACTAAAAAATTACAAAAGCTGGGAGGCATAAGAACAAAGATCGCCTTGCTTTATTCCATTCTTCTATTCGGTTTAGCTTCAGTAGTTCTGGGTGTTATTTATCTTTCGTTTTCACAGTCGCTTTCAGACTCGGAAATGACACAACAAAATATTGAAATAGAAAGAGACGATTTCAGCACAGAGGAGCTTGTTTCTTTTGAAGAAAAAGTCAATCAAAACGCTGTTGAAAAATTGAGGGACTATATTTTTCTCGCTTTGGCTGGGTTATTAATAATAAGCCTTTTGGTTGGCTGGTATGCAGCTGGAATAGTTTTGAAACCTATAAAACACATTTCTTTCGCAGCGCGCGAAATTTCAGCTACAGATTTGTCAAAAAGGATTGACCTAAGAGGACCTGCAGATGAAATTCGTGGTTTAGCGGACACTTTTGATGACATGCTTTCAAGGCTTGATAAGGCATTTCTAAATCAACGTGAATTCCTTGAAGAAGCAGCTCATGAATTGAGAAACCCTTTAGCTGTTTTGAAAGCAAATCTGGAGGTTGTAATTGCAGATCCAGAGTCAACAGTTGAGGACTTTATCGCAGCCAGCGAAGTGGCAAGCCGGGCAGCAGACCGCATGGGAAAGTTAGTAGACGACCTATTGCTTTTCGCTCAGCATGAACGTCCTGATTTGCAGCGCGTGAATTTAGATTTAGAGGAACTAGTTGTTAACACAGTTGAGGATTTCCAAGCAGAAGCAAAGTCATCAGAAGTTTTACTTGAACTTGAATGTGACTCGAACTTAGAAGTCGTTGGTGACCAGTCAGCACTTCGACGTGCATTTGCAAATATTTTAAGTAATTCCATTCGAGTGTCTGGTAAAGGGAAAAGTATTTTTGTGCAGGCGGGAAGTGACAAAGAGATGGTTTGGATATCGGTTCGCGATGAAGGACCAGGATTAGAACCTGAAGATTCTGAAAAAGTTTTTGATCGATTTTGGAAAGCTGATCAAGTTTCGGCAAGAGAAGCTGGGCGCTCTGGCTTAGGTCTGGCGATAGTAAAAACAATTGCTGAAAGCCATGGTGGTAGAACGACTGTACGGTCTACAAAAGGTGTCGGTTCCACTTTTACAATTTGGCTTCCCAGATTGTTAAAAGAGTGATTTTTGAGTTGTTTTCACTTAAGAGATAATAGATTTATCTAATGGAAGAAGATCTGGAACCGCCAGTAGAAGAGACAGCAAAGGAAACACAGCTACTTACTTCAGAGAAGAACGAACAGACATTTCCCGATCTGCTACCTTCTCCCGTTCTTTCAGATCAAAAACAGATGAGAAAAATCGGATTCTTATTTCTCGGAGCTGCTTTATTCATCGTCCTCTTAACCGGAGCATTTATTTTCGGTTGGGTTATAAACGGAGATGATGAAACCTCTTCAATCAATATGGCTTCAAATCAAATTGATGTAGTCCAAGAGTTGATGGAAGCACTTGTTAACAACTCTGGAGACTTAACAGAAAGTGAGGTTGCAGCAATAATCGCCGAAATGACCGTACTGAACTCTGAAACAGAGCCTGTGGTCGCAGTAGCCGACACAGTCTCTCGTTCAGTAGTAATTGTCCGCTCTGAAACAGGTCAAGGGTCGGGAATATCTTTGGACGATGATAGAAGGGTAGTAACCAATGCCCACGTTTTAGGAGATTCTGAAACAATTCAGGTTTTGCTTCCTAGCGGGAGAATGGTAGAAGCTCGGATTGTCGGTTCGGACATCAGGAGAGATGTAGCAGTCATAGAACTTGATGATGTTGATAATAGTTTGACGCCAGCAAGATTTGCTTCGAGCCAAAATTTGAGAGTGGGACAACTAGCAGTAGCTGTGGGAAGTCCTTTCGAGCTGAACCAAACAGTCACAGCAGGAATAGTGAGTGCCATTGGGCGAGTGGAACCTTCTTATGGTTGTGAAATTGCTGGACCGATGAGCGCTGAATGTGCAGGAGTGGCAATGATACAAACTGACGCACCAATTAATCCAGGTAACTCTGGAGGACCACTAGCAGACAGGAATGGACATGTCATAGGGATGAATACCTCCATCAGGACAGAGGGATTTTTGTCTGCGAACGTCGGAGTCGGCTTTGCCATTCCCAGCGACACTGTTTTACTCGTCGCGAAACGTCTAATTTCAGGTGAACCCATAGGAACCGCTTTCTTAGGAATCCTTGGGGAGACACCCACAGATGGAAGGGCGGGTGCGTTACTACTTGAGGTACAGGAGGATTCACCGGCTTATAAAGCTGGGCTTGAAGTGGGTGACTTAATTGTTCGCGTTGATAGACGTCCGATTTTAAATATGCAAGCTTTGAGAGCTGATATACAGCTTCGACTTCCAGACGAAGAGGTTGTTTTAGAGTTCATCAGAGGAGATGAAATATCGGAAGCAATAGTCCGTCTTGCT
>PBLL01000036.1 GCA_002721755.1 Actinomycetota bacterium | reverse complement strand
TCAGAAACCCAAGCTGATGGCTCGGTAACAGGCTTCGATGCCGACTACTGTCGTGCCGTAGCAGCTGCAGTTCTTGGAGATGCAAACGCAGTTAAATTCACTTCTCTTACAGCATCAGAGCGTTTTACCGCCGTACAAAGTGGCGACGTTGACGTACTAATGCGTAACACAACCTGGACCCAGAGCCGTGATACCGATGTCGGTATGGACTTTGGACCAACAACTTATTATGACGGACAGCAGCTTATGGGACGTGCTTCCGATGGGTTTAACGCAAACTCAGGAGCCGCTGACCTTGAAGGCGCAGTTGTATGCACAAATGCAGGAACAACCACTGAAAAGAATGTTTCTGAATATGCAAAACTCGCAGGTGTAAATATCACACTTAAAACATTCGAAACAAGCGATGAGTACTGGCAAGGTTTCATCGATGGAGCTTGTGATATTTCAACCACAGACGGATCGGCCCTTGTCGGACGTAAAGTGAAACAGCAACCAGCTGATGAGGAATGGGTAATTTTCCCAGCTACTCCTATATCCAAGGAGCCTCTTGGACCTACATACGGTCAGAACGACTCAAAGTGGGCAGACGCAATTAACTGGACTGTTTATGCAACAATTATTGCTGATGAATACGGAGTAAATCAGAGCAACGTTGATTCAGCTGTTAAAGAAGGAGAGCTAGGACGTCTTCTCGGTGGTGATGGAGAACTTCAAACCACAATGGGATTAAGCGCAGACGCTTTCCATCAAGTAATCAAACAAGTCGGTAACTACAGCGACATTTACAATAGAAACCTCAATCCAGTAGGTCTCTATCGTGAAGGTTCAGCTAATGCCGGCTGGAAAGATGGTGGATTGATTTATGCTCCACCAGCACGATAAGTAAAACTCTTATCTTTTTAAATTAAGTCCTAATGGCCCAAGGTGAAACTCACCTTGGGCCTAGGACTTTTTCACCTATTACAGACAGACCAGCATTTGCTATGCTTTCCATAACCCAGTCTCATATTTGATTGAAAAGAAACCTATGCAATCACATGCAGAAGAAAAATCAAGCACCTTAAAGGCAGTATCACAACGGGTTCCTTTATGGCGTGACGTAGTCGTAATCAAATGGGTTACTCAAATAGGACTTTTGGCAGTAGTAGTAGCCTCCCTGTGGTTTCTTGCGGGGCAAGCTGGTGACAACCTTCGAGCCAGAAACATCAATACTGGTTTTGATTTTCTTGAAAGACCTCCTGACATCCAACTGAGTGAAGGCATAGACACTTCACCTGCAACAGGTGGAAGAGCACTTTGGGTGGGAATGGTCAACACGCTGCGAATGGCCGTAGTAGGCATAATTTTCGCAACTGTTCTGGGAGTGGTGGTCGGCTTAGCGCGACTCTCAAACAACTGGCTTATTAAGCGTCTTGCTGGTTTATGGATAGAGACCCTGAGAAACGTTCCTCTTCTAGTGCAGATGATCTTCTACTTCGCAGTTTTAACTGCCCTACCCAGAGTGAGCTTAGAGTCAGGACCAATCAATGGATGGCTGCATGTATCAAATAAGGGCATATCTATGCCTAGAATTTTTATCTCTGACGGTTTCTATCAATGGATAACCGTCGTTGCGGTGGGATGCCTTGCAGCTTTTTTTATAAGAAAACAACGTATAAAGAAACACGATCTAACCGGTGAAAATACTCATGCCGTTTATTGGGCTTTTTTCACGGTTTGCACCTTCGCTCTAATAGGTCTTTTTATTCACCCAGTATTTGGTTTTGTAGGTGGAATATTTTCCGCCTTAGCTACTCTTTTCGAGAACATACCAACAACTCTCATAAAAGTCCTTCTATCCTCCATTCTTATCTTTTTTGCTGCTCGCTGGATCCGTAATTTCTTTGCAAGTCGCAGAAGTGCTACAGGTCATCTTTCCTTAATTGATGATGACATTTTCAGGATGATTTTTGTTGGTGCTGGTGCTTTGATAGCGATAATCGTTGTTGTTGCTTGGACCGGAATATCTTCTTGGATACTGAATAGCGGTCGAGACCTGTTCCACATGCTTGAAGCCAAATTCGAAGTGGATGGCGCTGCTCGACCTTTTGACGCTATGAAACCTGACATAGTTAAACCAGGGAAATTTGCAAACTACGGCACAAACGGGTTAACCATGGGTCCGGGTTTTGCCGCTGTTTTTTTCGGGGTGGTTTTTTACACTTCAGCATTTGTAGCAGAAATAATTAGAGGCGGAATTCTCGCAGTTCCTAAAGGTCAAATCGAAGCAGCGAACGCCGTCGGTTTAAGCAGAGGTCAATCTCTTCGTCACATAGTCCTACCTCAGGCTATAAGGATCATCCTGCCACCTATGGGTAACCAATATTTGAACCTTACAAAAAATACTTCACTTGCAATAGCAGTTGGCTACAGCGACATTGTTCAAGTAGGACAGACTGTATATAACCAAACAGGAAAATCTCTTCCTGTGATGGCAATTTGGATGCTTTTCTATCTCACCTGTTCTTTGACAATTTCAGTCATAGTTAACTTTTACAACGTCCGAATGAAGATTGTAGAACGATGACGAATTTTAAAGACTCAACTTCGACGGATCAACTGAATTCTGACCCCGCAGAAGCAGAATCATCAAGCAGAGAACTGCCTCCGAAGATAGCTGCGCTTTCTCCGAGTGAATGGCTTAAAGCAAACCTTTTCTCTAGCACCTTCAACTCAATTCTTACAGTTATTTCTGTCGCAGCCATTCTGCTGATTTTAAGAGGGCTACTTAGCTTTATTTTTAACCCCCTCAGGCAATGGTCGGCTACTGCGACAAACATGCGCCTACTTATGACACAGGCTTACCCCGAAAACCAGTACGTTAGGATTTGGGTAAGTCTCGGATTCTTACTCTTCCTTGCAGGAGTCTCTCTAGCTTTCTGGCGTGCTGGTCGAAGAGTGCAAATCGCTCAAGTCGGAAAACAGCTATTAGCAATTGGTGCGTTCATTTTACTTACCACTCTTTTGGCTCCATTCAGTAACAAAGCAACAATAATTTGGCTACTTATAGGTGTTTTCATTATCGGAGTAGGAATGTTCCTAAAACCAGCTGATGAACAGAAAACTGTCAGCTCCTTAACTCTCTTGTCAGGAGCTTTTCTTTTAGCGATTCTCTCCCTATGGGTAATCCCTTACGGTCATCACAGCTATATCTCTACTCGAACACCAAAAATACTTGCAGAACCTGGCACTGTAGCAATGACAACCAAGCTGCCGTGGACGATAATGCTGGGTGTCGCCATATCTTCTTATTTTCTTGCTTGTATTTTCAGGGATAAAATCGACGAGGCAAAAAGCAAAGCTGTTTTATCCGCTGCTTGGTTAATTTCCCCACTTTTCCTTCTCTTTTTAGTTCTCAGGGATCCTGATTTTGACACCGGTCACCTTTTTTCGACAGACATACCAATATTTGTTTTCTTCTCAGTCGTAGGATCAGTTCTTTTACTTTGGCTGACGAAACCAGAAATTGGAGAAAAAGGACGCATAATTTCAACCGCAATTCTTTTCATCGGATTTGGGACATTTGCAATCTCCATGCTGATGATTGTAAGAATTTTGACTCTTTGTTTAGCTTTTTTCGCTTTAGCTGCACCAACTTTCAGCGGTCAGAAACCAGCGCGAATTAGATATGCCAAAGTGTGGATTGCCACGATGGTAATTCTTTGCTGGCTTATCACCGCAATAAACACTCCTTCCACAGCAAAGGTTCCTGGTGATTTTTTCATCGGAGGTTTCGCCATTACTTTGATGATATTTTTCTTTACGATGGTTCTAGCGTTTCCATTAGGTGTTCTTTTAGCCCTTGCACGAACATCGAAATTTCCAATATTCCGAATTATTTCGACAACCTTTATTGAGTTCATAAGAGGCGTTCCTCTAATAACTATTTTGATTTTCTTTAGCGTTATGGTGCCTCTATTTTTACCTGAGGGCATGGACCTAACTGAAATAGCTGCCGTAACAATCGCTTTTATTATTTTCGAGGCTGCTTACCTAGCTGAAAATGTACGCGGTGGACTCCAATCAGTTACACGCGGGCAACATGAAGCAGCTGAGGCTGTGGGTATGACCAACGCTCAAAAAACATTTTTTATCGTCCTCCCACAAGCTTTACGAGTTGCTATACCTCCAATGGTCGGACAAATTATCGCTACCTTCAAAGAAACCGGTTTGTTAGCGATAATTGGCATCTTTGATTTCTTGTATATAGCCAGATCTGTAATTCCGGGACAAACCGAATACATGGGCAGCACAAGAGAAAATCTACTTTTTGTTTCTCTGGTGTATCTTGTGATTTGTTTTTCCATGTCGAAAGCTAGTCAACGAGTAGAAAAACGCGTTGGGCTTGGTGAAAGGTAAGGTAAAAAAATGAGTGATAACGAAACTGCCTCTTCAACCAGAAGAGACCGTGACTTAACAAATGCTCAGGACATGATTGTTTGTGAAGGTGTTTCGAAATGGTTCGGCGACTTTCAAGCTCTAAACGGTGTCTCAGCTACAATAAAAGAACAAGAAGTTGTGGTTGTACTAGGTCCTTCTGGATCAGGAAAATCCACTTGGATCAGATGCATTAACAGACTGGAACAACATCAAGAGGGTCGAATAGTCGTAGACGGGGTCGAACTTTCTAACGATCTGAGAAACATTGAAAAGGTGAGATCGGAAGTTGGAATGGTTTTCCAAATGTTCAACCTTTTCCCTCATCTGACCGTACGAGACAACATAAGTCTTGCTCCGATTTGGGTCAGAAAAAAACCTCGCACTGAAGCTGAAGAACAAGCCACGGCGTTATTAGAAAGAGTGGGAATCCCTGAACAGGCTGACAAGTTTCCTGGTCAGCTATCGGGTGGACAACAGCAGCGCGTAGCTATTGCACGTGCCCTTGCAATGGAACCAAAAGTGATGCTTTTTGATGAACCTACCTCTGCACTGGATCCAGAAATGATCAAAGAAGTTCTAGATGTGATGAAAGAATTAGCGCTGTCGGGTATGACGATGATGGTCGTTACACACGAGATGGGTTTCGCTAAAGAAGTTGCAGACAAGATCATGTTTATGGAGGGTGGACAGATAGTGGAAATGGGAACTCCTGAACATTTCTTCACCAACCCAACCGAAGAAAGAACCAAACTTTTCCTTTCACAAATCCTCTAGGAAATTTTGAAAACTTCGTTAGAAATAAAACCGTTAACTGGAGTCCTTGGGGTCCGAATTGAAGGACTTGATCTAAACTCTGACCTTGATGATGAACTCATAAAGGATCTCAGAAGCGCTATTTGCGAGTTTGAAGTTGCGGTAATCCCAAATCAAAAATTGTCACCTGAAGACCAAGTTGCCTTCAGCCACCTTCTAGGTCCTTATTCGCCTGTTCCTTTTGTTAAACCACTTCAAGATAACTCTGAAGTAATAAAAGTAGTGAAAGAAAGCACCGAACCCGATGCCTTCAATTTCGGAGGAGTATGGCACAGCGATTTCTCTTTTCTCCCTATCCCACCTGCATTCACAATTCTTTATGCTATCGATGTGCCTCCAGTCGGAGGGGACACAGTTTGGGCATCTACAACCACTGCCTATTCACAACTTGATGAACCAACTCAACAACGGCTAGGAGAAATAACCGCCGTGCACTCTGCAAGCGCTTCCTACTCGCCCGCCCAACAGGATCTTCATTCTCAACTATCAAATATGAATATAGAAACCTCTGAGACAGCTAACGAAACACAGGAACATCCTCTGGTGTGCGAACATCCAGAAACCGGGAAGCCATCCCTTTTCTTTAACCCTACTTACGTTCGTGGTCTGAAAGGACCTGAATTGGAAAGTAAAGACGACGAAGAAGCTCTATTAAAATGGTTGAACAACTGGACTACAGGAATCCAATTCACTTTCCGACACAAATGGTCGTCTGGTGACTTGGTCATCTGGGACAACAGATCAACTCAGCACATAGCATTAAACGACTACAAAGGGGTTAGAAGAGAGTTGAATCGAACCACCGCAAGCGATCTGACCACACCTTCGCCATATAGGATTTGAAAAATTATTCCTCTACTAACAACTCTATGAGAGATGAAACATCTGACCGACTGTGACCTTTTTCTTGTAATTCAGCGAAGAACCCATCCACTAGAGAAGTTACCGGTAATTCAAAACCAATCCTTTCAGCTTCTTCAAAAACTATACTGAAGTCCTTACGCATCCAATCAACTGCGAAACCATGATCAAAGTGTCTGTCCAGCATAGTTTCGGAACGATTACTTAAATACCAAGAGGCGGACGCTCCTTGACTTATTGCTTGAAGAACTTTTTCAGTATCCAAATTTGAACGCCTTGCGAATTCCAGAGCTTCCGATAAACCTTGCAGTAAACCTCCAATGCAAATCTGATTAACCATCTTTGTTAGTTGTCCGTGACCTGAAGGGCCGGTAAGAATAGAGATTTTTGAGTAAACATCTATCGTGGCTTGAATTTTAGAAAAGACCTCCCCTGAACCACCACACATGACACTGAGCTGACCTGACTCCGCTCCAGCCTGTCCACCCGAAATGGGAGCGTCAATAAAGCCTATGTCTTTGGATTCACAAGCTTCTTCTAACTCCTTAGCTAAAAATGCAGAAGCAGTCGTATGATCAACCAAAACTGAGCCAGGTGACATTCCTTCTAAAACACCAGATTCACCATAGACAACTGATCGGACATCATCATCATTGCCGACACAAAGCATCACTATTTCAGCACCTTCAACTGCTTCACGCGGTGTCGCAGCTAAAGAACCTCCGTGTTCTTCCACCCACTTTTCAGCCTTTGAGATAGTGCGATTGTAAACCGTGGTTTGGTTTCCAGCATTCTGAAGATGACCTGCCATTGGGTAACCCATCACTCCCAAACCTATAAAGGCGCATGTTGGCATCTGTCTCTCCTTTTATGTTTAAGTTTCAAATAATGACCATAGGTCATTTTTTTAAAAAACTAAACACGAAGGGGTTTTTACAAAGACAAGTAAGTACCCCCTTTATCGGCTATGTTCATATCAGCGGAGGTGGAGGACGCCTTGCAAGCACGCAAACAGAACACCCTTTTCCTTTTTGGAGAAGGGTGTTCTTTTTTTAAACCCGATTGCGGACAACGCCCAACTATAAAATAAAAACCCCCCTTCTAAAATGAGATGGAAGGGAGGTTTTATATCCGGTGTTTATAGAAGCAACACTGGACGTACAAACCTATCAACCCAAAAGAAGAAAAACCCTTTCCTGTTTAGTTTCGTTTCATTTTCCTTTAGGCTTGAATAGTTGCAAATCAGTCATCTAACTGACATTGCATACTGGACAATAATTTAGGAGAGAAAATAATGGGCAACCTCTGTGAAGGTCGTGTGGCCATCGTTACTGGAGCGGGAAGAGGCATTGGACGTGAGCATGCACTGATGCTTGCAAGCCAAGGCGCAAAAGTAGTAGTAAACGATCTGGGCGGCGACGTCGATGGATCAGGAAGCGACTTAAGCCCTGCTCAAGAAGTAGTAAACGAAATCACTGAAATGGGTGGCGAAGCGATCGTAAATGGCGCAAACGTCGCTGATTTTACAGCAGCTGGCGAAATGATCCAGCAAGCAGTAGACACTTGGGGAAGATTGGACATTTTGATTAACAACGCCGGAATTTTGCGCGATCGAATGATTTTTTCAATGTCTGAAGATGACTTCGATTCCGTAATAAACGTTCACCTTAAGGGAACATTCTCAACTGTTCACCATGCTTCAGTCTTCTGGCGCGAAACAGTAAAAAATGGCGGTGAAGCTTTCGGGAGGATAATCAACACCTCCTCACCCTCAGGTATTTACGGAAACGTTGGACAGTCAAACTATGGTGCAGCAAAAGCAGGAATAGCGGCATTTTCTGTAATCACTGCAATGGAGCTTGTGAAATACGGAGTGACCGTTAACTGTCTTGCACCTGCGGCTTTCACACGCATGACAGCAGATTTACCCGGAATCGTCGGTACAGGTGAAGGTGCTGAAGAAGCAATGAGCCCAAGATGGATATCCGTAGTAACCGCCTGGTTATGTAGCGAGGCAGCCCAAAATGTTACTGGTCGAGTGTTCGATGTTGTCGGAGAAAGAATAGGAATCGCCGAACAGTGGAGTTTAGGACCATCTGCCAAACAGACTGACGACCCTGAAGGCCTCACAGATATAATTCGTGAACTGATGAAAGAAGCCCAACTGAATCCAGATATGTCTGGAATGCCAACTGAAGGACCCGGAAGACCCAGCAAAGACATCTAATGGCAATTGATTTCACGCTTTCGCCCGAACTAGAAGAAATTCGGACCAACGTTCGTAATTTCATTGAACGGGTAGTAAAACCTGGGGAAGAAATAATTGAAGGTTCCGAAGGAACTGAACCTTTAAATCCCAAAGACAGGATTCAAAAGCTAATTGAAATGCGGAAAGCTGCTTTCGAGGAAGGCATATGGCTGCCGCACATGCCAAAAGAATGGGGAGGGATGGAGCTTGGTCATGTTGCTATGGCTATGGTCCAAGCTGAAGCTGCTAAGTCCTACTACGGACCCTGGGTGCTGAATTGTCAAGCTCCTGACGAAGGAAACATGCATACTCTTCTTCATTGGGCCACAGATGAACAGAAAGAAAAGTATCTAAAGCCACTTTGTAAGGGAACTGGAACTTCTTGTTTCGCTATGACTGAACCTGAGGTAGCCGGATCCGACCCCACCTTAATTCGCACAAATGCATATAAAGATGGTGACGAATGGGTTATCAATGGCCACAAATGGTTCATTTCAAATGCTCATCGGGCAAATTTCGCAATTTTGATCGCAAGAACTGAAGATGATCCTGATTTACCACAAGCGGCAAACACTGCTTTCATTATCGATCTTCCTTCAGATGGTTGGACTGAAGTGAGAGAAATTGAGACGATGCACGGCTCAACTGGACATTCTGAAATAATGATTGAAGACCTGAGAGTCAACGATTCCAAGATGTTGGGTGGTCGAGGTCAAGGGCATCTGCTGGGACAATACCGTTTAGGTCCAGCCCGCCTAGCTCATTGCATGAGATGGATCGCTCAAGCGGAAATGGCACTTGATATGACTGTTGAAAGATCTTTGGAGAGATACAGCCATGGTTCAGTTCTTGCTGAGAAACAGGGAATCCAATGGATGATCGCTGATTCAACAATGGAGTTATACCAAGCTAAATTAATGGTTCTGCATGCTGCTTCTAAAATCGACAACGGCGATGACTTCAAGTCAGAAGTTTCAATGGCTAAACACTTTGTGGCTAACAGCCTTAACCGAATAATAGATCGTGCTATTCAAGTTCATGGAGCCCTCGGGTATTCAACTGACACTCCTTTAGCTCACATGTACCAACATGCAAGATGGTCACGATTCGCCGATGGTGCTGATGAAATTCATCAAATGCGTATAGCTCAAAGAACAATAGCTGCCTTTAAAGATCATGGCTCAACTTCTTCAGCCACTGGAAACCTACCGATCTGAAAGTAGTAATATATAAATACTGAATACAAGGAGAAAAAATGCAAGAAGTTGTAATAATCGATGCTGTAAGAAGCCCCATAGGTAAAAGAGGTGGAGGGCTTTCCAATTCGCACTCTGTAGACCTACTGGGAGCAGTTCAAAGCTCTTTGTTTACCCGAACAGGAATGGACCCTAAAGAAGTGGGTCAAGTCGTAGGTGGATGCGTTGGTCAAGTTGGCATGCAAACCATGAACGTTACACGTACAGCGTGGTTAACTGCTGGTCTCCCTATTGAGGTAGCTGCGTCAACAGTCGACGCACAATGTGGCTCCTCTCAGCAAGCTACGAATCTTGCATATGCACTTGTAGCCTCCGGCACTGTTGATGCTGCAATTGGATGTGGTGTGGAGCTCATGAGTCAAGTTGGTTTTGGAGCAACAATTCCTAAAGAACCAAATGCTGGAAGTCCAGTAAATCGTAACTATTTTGAACATTACGAGATGACAAGTCAGTTTGAAGGTTCAGAACGGATCGCTGACCATTGGAAAATCACCCGAGATGACTGTGATGCTTTCGGAAAACTTTCTCAAGACCGTGCCGCTCAAGCATGGTCAGAAGACCGTTTCGCAACACAAATAACACCGATCGATGTTCCCGTGGTTGACGAAGAAGGAAATCCATCGGGGGAAAATATCACAGTTCACCGTGATGAGGGACTGCGTGAAACCACTTTGGAATCACTAGCAGGCTTAAAACCCACTGGCCGAGAAAATGGGGTTCATACTGCTGGAACTTCTTCTCAAATCTCCGATGGCGCTGGAGCCGTGTTGATGATGACAGCTCAAAAAGCAGCTGACCTGGGGTTAAAACCTTTAGCGAAAATTGTCGACAGCTGTCTAGTGGGTTCAGATCCTGAATTTATGCTTACAGGACCAATTTTTGCGACAGAAAAAATTCTAAATGACAATGGCATGGGAATAAACGATATAGACCTCGTCGAAATTAACGAAGCATTTGCTTCAGTTGTCTTAGCGTGGGAAAAAGAAACCAGTCCTGACATGGAAAAAGTCAACCCCAATGGTGGAGCGATCGCTTTAGGTCATCCTCTTGGAGGTACAGGTGCAATATTGATGACTAAAGCTGTTCATGAACTCCATCGGACTGATACCGAACATGCACTAGTCACAATGTGCTGCGGTGGAGGTCTAGGAACCGGCACCCTTCTCCAACGTCTGTAGTTTTTGGATTTACTTGCAGTGGGAAAGGTAGAAAATTGTTCTGCTGTGATCTTCAATGGAGATGGAACTTGGGAACGAAAAGACAATTTCCTAGTTCCTAAAGCTCCAGAAGGCGGAGCGGTCCTAGCTGTAGAAGCTGTAGGTCTCTGTCACAGTGATGTAGCGCAGTTGAACGGTCAGAAACACGTACCAGGGGAAGTCTCACCTACAGTACCTGGGCATGAGATAGTAGGAAGGGTTCACGCTCTCGACTCTCATGCCGAATTAGGAGTCGAAGTGGGCGACCGCGTGGCAGTTAACATCGTCGTTCCTACAGAGCCTTCAGAGTTAAACCCGTTCGGTTTCAGTTGCTATGGCTATAGCTTTTCTTTAGATAATGCGGAGGGACTATGGGGTGGCTATGGCGAATACATGTCTATTCTCCCCGGAACACAACTCGAGCCTTTAACTAATGACTTACCTGCCGAAGAATTGACTATTTTCGAACCTCTGAGCAATGTCATCGCTTGGACGAGCCGGATTCGTTGGCATGAAAAAATGAAAGTGGTAATTCAAGGACCCGGACATATGGGATTGACCTTTGCAGCTATGGCTAAAGAGATGGGAACTGAAAAATTGATTGTTACAGGAACCAGCGAAGACAAACACCGCCTCTCGATAGCAGAAAAAATAGGGGCTGATTTTATTGTTGACGTCTCAAATGAAGATCCAATTGCAACAATCTCAGAGCTGACTAACGGAATAATGGCAGATCTGGTTGTCGATCTTAGCAGTGCCCCTCAAGTGCCAGGGCTGTGTCTTGATCTAGTCAGATACGGTGGCGACGTCATCTGGGCGGGACTTAAAGACAGGCAGGCAGTTCCAGTAGTTACAGATACCGCAGTAATGCGAGGAATCACGATCCATGGTGGAGCAGGCGGTACAAACAAATCCTTGAAAAAAGCTGTCGAGATTCTCAACACAAAAAACTTTCCTACATCTTTACTTCTAGGAGAAGTGTTCAGAATGGACGAAATAGACGACGCAATGGCTGTATTAAATAGAACCTCGAAGGACGACGCCGTTCGTGCCGTCTTATCACATAACCACAAATAAGCAGTTTCAACTATATCTTTCCCTAAAAAACCAATGGGCAGTCAGGATGATCGATTACAGGATCTCCTGTATGAACATTTTTATGATGTGACTTTAAAGGAGCTCCGGAACGAATCTTATAGACAACCCCATCTCCACAATATCTGACTGAAACAGCTCGCCTTCGTCTAGAAATTGAGTGATTTGCACCCGCACCATGAATAGTGGCTGCATGGTGCACTATCAAGTCTCCTGGTTTTGTATCGAATCTAATTAGATCCTTATCTTCGATGTTAATTTCAGGAACTTCATTTCCTTGCGTACCGGGCAAAGATTCATTTGTGACAAACCAATTAGGTTTAAAGACTTTCTTCTCTTGATGCGAAGAACGAAGATAAACAACTGCACCTGTTTCCGAGTCAACATCATCAAGAGGAGCCCAAACAGTGCAGATATTTTCACCTTCTAGGTGGAAATATCCAAGGTCCTGATGAAAAGCAGTCCTCTCTGATGTCCCTGGCTCCTTGACCAAAATCGAATCTTCATACAAGAAAACATTTTCAGAATTCATCAACTTGGACGCTATAAATGGCAATGGTGAAAACTTCGCAAATGCCGCAAATGCTTCATCCTCTTTCCAATGGTCCACTCCAGATAAAAACCTTCCACCAGAAACATCTTCATCTGATAGAACTTCAAAACCTTCATTTTCACTCAAATTCTTACCTAAAGAAGTGAGATCAGCTAAAGCTGTCGAATCATTCAGAATTTCTTCCAAAGCTGCACCAAGAAAATCAATCCAGTCAATGTTCAAAATTCCAGGCAGGTGTACGACCCCATCAGAAACAAAGGAGTCAATCTCCGATTCTGTGATTGAGCGCACCGGATCTGAAGTCGGGTAACTATTCATATTTTTCAGTCTTTAACTTCTAAAAATCTCATGAAATACTTTTTGGTCTTTCACGAGATAAATGGGCTCCTGCATCAGCTAAAAATAACTGCCCAGTAATATTTTTTGCGAAATCGGAAGCCAGAAAAACAGCTAAGTACCCCAAATCTTCTAAACCGTTTATTCTTCTAAGAGGATTCGACTGTTCTATAGCAGAAATTCGTTCCTCATCAAAAAATTCTGAAACTGTCTCAGTCAATGTTGTACCTGGTGCAATAGCTATGACTCTTATACCCATGGGACCTAATTCGACAGCTGCTGTTTGTGTCAGATGATTTATTCCCGCTTTAGCTGCCCCATAGCCAGCCAAAAATGGACTCGGTCGAGTGGTCTCACCTGAACTGACATTAATGATCACTCCCCCAGCCAATTTTTTCATATGTTCTGCTTCTGCTTTGATAGACAGAGCTGTCACTAAAAGATTTTGCTCTAACACATCTCTCCATTTATTCTCGTCCATCTCAATTAATGAAGCTGTCCCCTGAGATCCAAGCATTCCTATATTGTTTACTCCTACGTCGATTCCCCCAAGCTCTTCAACTGCTTCATCGAACATTTTTTCAATCTGGCCTTCTTGGCGAGCATCTCCGATTATCAAATAGCCAGACCCTCCACCTGAAGCATTAATCATTTCAACAGTTTCCTGAGCTTTTTCCTCTCTTTTATCAATAACCGCTACATCCGCTCCAGCTTGAGCGAACAAAATCGCTATGGAACGACCGATTCCAGCGCCAGATCCGGTTACAACAACTTTCTTTCCGGAGTAATCAATTTCCAATGACATTTCAAACCTCCAGCATTTCTACAAGTTCATCCACCGCAGAATCGACCCAGCCAATAATTGTTCTTTCTTCCGTGCCTCCCAGAGGGTGTGGCACCACCATGATTCTAGCTTTTGGCATTCCCAAACTATTCGCAGTCGCATAGGTGAGTTCTTTGAATTTTTCCGTGGTAAAAACAACAGCTGGTACTCCTGATTTTTCAATTTCTATAAGATCGTGGACACTCCACGACGTACAAGAGCCTCAATCAGCTGAACCTGTTAGAACTAATTGGACCTCTTCAGCAAGCATTCCCACAACCTGAGGATTGCAAGCCGTGGCAGCATTGGCTCGTTCCCCTTTTCCGGTTACAAGCGAAACCGTTGCATCAATTCGCTCTGCCAGTACTTCTGCAACTTTAGTCAAAAGCAAATTTGCATTTGGTTTTCCGTTATCCAGAACTCCGATTTTTCCACCAGAAAGTAACGGGGTGGTTGATGAAAGTTGGACTGCTTCTTCTAGCAGCTCTCCTTCTGGACTGTGAATCTTCATATTCATAGACTAGACCATCTCTCTAGATTTCTATTGGAAGTGTTACGCTTCGAGTCATTCCCCAACTGGGAACTACACATGAATGCTTCCCAGCACCCCCACTTACAATAACTTTGATATTTTCTACATCTTGAGTCATCGGAACCATTTCTCTATCCGAGAGCGACTTCATCCAATCCGCCCATGCAAGTAATTCAAACTGTTTTCTGAACTCTCCAGCCGGCATTCTTGCTTTTTCAAAAAGATACTCGGAAACATCTTTTCTGCCCCATCCTTGATTAAATGCTGTTGCTGCATGCTCTGGACAAAGAATAACAAACCATTCTCCACCGGAAATACAAGCATTATTAACTCCGAAAGTAGTCATTGATGAAGCAGCCTTATCAAGAATCCTTTCTATGTTTTTCGACTCCATGTCATGAAAATTGTGAGGGTTCTCACCACAGTGAACCGTAAGTGCACTTCCTGAATCTACGCCAAGTGATTCTGGGTACGATTCCCAAGGGCTTTCTTCTTGATTCTCTGCAATACAGTAAGTGTACTTTGATGGTTGACCTTGTGTAGATGCATCACCTGGACCTGGTATCGCTCCGGCTATATGCAGCAATATAAGCCTTATCGCCCTGCCCACTGTTGCGTTTGCCCTATTGCCAGGTCCAAACGTTCCAAGACCCGCATTGAAACCAATCTCTTCCACCGCTCTTCCATGAATGACCAGTAGAGGTGCAACAGGGTGGGTTGTAGTATTCACTCCACGTAGATTTATCTTCTGTTCACCCAAAGCTTTTACAGCTGTGACAACAACTGGAAAATATTCAGGCTTGCATCCAGCTAAAACACTGTTCACTGCTACATCTCTGTATGTTGCTGAGCCTCCGCGGGGTGGGAGAACTGTTAATACTTCTTCTGGCGACGCTTGAACATGACTGAGTGCTTCGTCTACACGTTCCATGGTGGGAGCAATGAGCGGAAGACCATCACCCCAGCCCCGTGACTCAAATAACTGATAAATGCTTTCTGGATCTTCATCATCTAAATTTAGAAAAAGGGGTTCATTCGCCATTCCAGTATTCTTGCCGATGGCTCCCTCGTCTTTGCAGTTGGGAAAATTAGATTACTGATTTATGAAGTGAAAATAAAAGAAACTATTTCTCACCAAAAAAACTTAGGTGCGTTGCTCGATAATTTTTATCGCCTACTGAAAGTGCATAGAAATCACTACCAGCTTTATCACTTGAAATTAAAGCCAAACCTAGATTTGCCTGCATAGCGGGAGACCAAGCAACAACACGTATTTCTCCGATTCTGTTATCTGAATCATCAAAAGCTGGCCAAGGTTCTTCAGTAGGCGAACTTAAAGGTTCCCCTGACAGAGTAATTTTTACAAGCTTCCTTTTTGAACCTTGACTTTTTTCCAGCAGTAATGCCTGTTTACCGATGAAATCGTCTTCTCTTTCTAAATCCATAAATCGACCCAAACCCAGCTCCAAAGGGCTTGCTGAAGCTCCACAATCAGTTCTATAGGAAAGCAAATCACTTTCTATTCTTTCCACGGCATTTGGTGTACCAGGATGAATTCCATAGGGCTCACCCGACTTCCAAACTCTTTCCCAAAGTTCCAAACCTTTAGATTGATCTGTTAAAAATAATTCAAAGCCCCCTTGTCCGCTCCAACCAGAACGGCATATAACAAACGGAATGTCATCCAAATTTGTTTCAACAAATCCGAAAAACGGGATTCCTCTCACCCACTCTCCAAGCAGGTCAGCCATAGTCTGATCCGCCATAGGCCCCTGCACAGCTAAAGGCGAAACGTCGGGCTCAAAAACACTGCAATTAAGTTTTTTTTCCTCATTTATGGCTTGTATCCAAAGTAAGAGGTCACCATCAGCGATTGACACCCAATAGCGGTCAAACCCTATACAGAGCATTATAGGGTCATTAATCAACACCCCTTGGTGATCACAAATCGGTGTATAACGAGATCTTCCCTCTTTGCATGACCTCATCCCTCTAGTTGAAATGTATTCAACCAATTCAATGGCGTTCGGTCCCGAAATCTCAACCTGCCGTTCACACCCCACGTCCCAAATAGCAACGTTTTTAGTTAATGCTTCATACTCAGCAAGTGGATCACCATATGAGGTAGGCATATACATATGGTTGTATACAGAAAATTGTTTAACTCCATGTGCAATAGTCGCCTCATAAAAAGCTGACTTTCTGACTCTTGAGCCGATAGCAATTTCTGGACTCATTTCTATTTTTCTCCTCCATGTCTATAAACAGGTGACTCGTCTATTGGTAGTGGACTGTTGCCCAATATAAGGTCAGCTGCCTTCTCGGCAAGCATCATAACCGGTGCATAAATGTTTCCATTCGTGATATGAGGCATAGCAGAAGCATCTACGACTCTAAGTTGCTCAATTCCGTGAACCCTCATGGAAGAAGGGTCCACAACCGCCATGTGGTCTGTTCCCATACGAGCAGAACAAGAAGGGTGGAGTGCTGTCTCTGAATCTTTTTTGATCCACTCTAAAATTTCTTGATCGCTTTCGATATTAGAACCAGGTGAAATCTCTCCCCCGTTAAATTCATCAAAAGCAGTCTGACCCATTATGTTCCTAGCAACACGGATTGCTTCGACCCATTCCTTTTGATCTTCCTCAGTGGAAAGATAATTGAACTTGATGGATGGTTTTTCAAAAGGATTATTGCTTTTTATTTTGATGCTTCCACGACTATTGGAAAACATCGGACCTACATGGAACTGGTAACCATGACCTGACACTGGAGTAGATCCGTCATACCTAATCGCTATTGGCAAAAAATGAAACATTAAATTCGGCCATTCAACCCCTTCATTTCCTCGCACAAAACCTCCTGCCTCAAAATGATTTGTTGAAGCTGGTCCCTTTCTCAAAAGCCACTGGAAAAATACAAAAGGTCGCCTCCAATATTTCAGGTACGGAGCCATCGAAACTGGTTTCTTGCAGGCGTATTGAACATAAACCTCTAAATGGTCCTGTAAATTTTCACCCACACCAGGCAGATCAAGCAGGGTTTCAACACCTGCTTTCTCAAGAACTCTTGCTGGACCTATCCCTGAAATTTGAAGAAGTTGTGGAGTGTTAATTGCCCCTCCACAGGAAATTATTTCACCTGATCTCACTATCCTGGTCCGACGATCTTTTCTGAATTCAACCCCCACTGCTCTATTTCCCTCAAAAATCAATCTTGTGACATGTGCTCGGGTAATTACATCTAAATTAGATCTTGTGGAAATCGGACTTAAATAAGCGACTGAAGCAGAGTTTCGCCTACCGCGATAAATGTTCCTATCAAAAGAAGCAAACCCTTCCTGACGGTGTCCGTTAACATCCTCAGTCAATTCATAGCCTGCTTCTTGCACAGCGTTGAAAAAAGCTCTAAATAATGGAGTGGCAGCAGGTCCCCTTTCCAGCATTAACGGACCGTCATCCCCCCTGTATATATCACCTCCATTTAAACATGTCTCCATTTTTTTAAAATATGGAAGACAGTGCGAATAACTCCATTCTCTGCAACCCGGTGTAGAAGCCCACCTGTCATAATCTGCAGGATTTCCACGTTGGAAAATCATTCCATTAATACTTGAAGAGCCTCCTAGAACCTTTCCCCTAGCGTGAAAAACCTTTCTTCCTCCGAGTCCCGGTTCAGGGTCTGTTTCGTATTTCCAGTCGTAAAACCTATTTCCTATACCAAAAGAAAGAGCTGCCGGCATATGGATAACGAAATCCCATCTATAGTCCCGTCTTCCTGCTTCCAGTAGAAGAACTTTCACATCGCTGTTTTCACTTAAACGATTTGCCAACACACAACCAGCTGAACCGCCACCAACAATAACTACGTCATAATTGGTCATTTAAATACCTGATCAAAAAACTATTCATACAAATCGATTCTGCCTTCAAACTTTGACCTTTTGGTGTCATCAATAACTTTTTATAAGAATAAGCTTTTATATGGAGAAAAAACTCTATGAACCTAGATCCGGCAAATCGTGGCGTGACCCTTTTCCAATGTATGCCAACCTTAGAAACAGTAATCCGGCACATTTTGTAGAAGACGGTTCTTATTGGGTTTTCTCCCGATTCGAAGACGTTTTTAACGCTGCAAGAAGTCCGGATACTTTTTCATCACGCCACGGTCTTACGATTGAACAAAATACAGATTACTTGGACCTGGGAGACGCCGCCCCAATAGTTTTTTTAGATCCACCTGAACACACTCAATTCAGACGACTTATCAGCAAGGGTTTCACTCCCAGAAAAGCTAACGAAATGACCCAGGATATTTCTTCTTTTGTCCACTGCGCAATCGACAGGATCAAAGATATGGAAAATTGCGACATCATTTCTGAACTATTTAAACCTTTGCCTAGTTTTGTGGTTTCCAAGTATCTCGGCGTGCCGGAATCAGATCGAAAAATTTTCGACACTTGGACTGAAAGAATTGTTGCAGGTGCAGTTCAAAATGAAAACAACACAGGACTAGACGCTATTGGTGAACTAACAAATTATTTCACTGAAATGATTGAATGGAGAAAGAAGAACCCTGAAGATGACTTGATCTCTCAACTCTTAGAAATGGGTGAAGAAAAGGTTTCTATTATGTGGATTCTCGGTTTAGCTTTCACAATGATTACTGGTGGAAACGACACTACGACCGGGTTGCTGGGTGGTTCAGCGGTACTCCTCACAGACAACCAGGAGCAGAGAAAACTCCTACTTAAAGATTTACAACTCTTACCAGGAGCCATAGAAGAACTATTGAGGATGACTTCTCCAGTTCAATGTTTGAGCCGGGTTCTAGTCAAGGACTTTGAATTGCACGGAGAAAAACTAACGTCCGGTTCGCGCGTTCTTCTAGGTTATGCATCTGCCAATAGAGATGAACGTGAATTTGGGGAAAATTCTGAACAACTAAACGTTCAACGGAAAATTAACCGAATGCTGAGTTTTGGATCAGGAGCGCATTTCTGTTTAGGTGCATCAATAGCTCGCCTACAGTCTTCTATTGCTCTTAAAGAAATCCTTACAAATTTTCCCAACTTCCATGCAGATGAAAGTTCCTCCAGTTATGCAACCGGAAACTATGTACGAAGACACACTTTTTTAGCTTTCCACCCGAGTGGCTGAGTGGCTGATAAGAGATTGTATTTTATTTCGATAACCTTTAAAGGGACGCAGTCGACTGAGGACAGATAATGAGTGGCAATCACAAAGATCAAGTGGTCGTAGTAACCGGTGCTGGAAAAGGAATCGGACGTGCTATAGCGCAAAGATTTGCAAGCCAAGGTGCCAAAGTTGTAGTGAATGACATCGATGAAGATCGGGTTAACGAAGTAGTTGCTGATATAAACGACTCAGGCGGCAATTCAATAGGAGCTGTCGCCGATGTGTCAGACAGCACTCAAGTTAAAAGCATTTTCGACTCTGCTTTGGAGTCTTTCGGAACTGTAGATGTTCTAGTCAATAACGCTGGAATCGTAAGCCCAATGCTCCACTTCTTCGATGCTGATGAAGCTTGGTGGAGGCGTATAATCGATGTGAATTTAACCGGTCATTTCCTTTGCTCACAACAAGCGGCAAGAATCATGGCGTCTAATCAGAAAGGTGTCATCATTAACATGTCATCAGGTGGCGCTACACGCGCGCACAGATCATTTACAGCTTATGATGCTTCAAAAGGAGGCATTGAAGCTCTCACCAGAGCAATGGCGCTAGATCTAGGTCCTTACGGTATAAGAGTATGTGCTCTTATGCCCGGTTCGATTGACACCGAGGGAATGGATGAAGAAGCACGAAAATTGCGCGGTGAAAATATTCCTCTCGGACGACCTGGTGATCCTGAAGATATGGCAGGACCTGCTCTTTTCCTAGCCTCAGAAGATGCCAAATACATCACTGGAGATGTAATAAAAGTGGATGGAGGAATGCTTTCGCAACAGAGGTCAGCAACTGTCGACATAATACCTCCGTCAACTTTTCCATCCTTGCGAGATGTTGCCGAAGGAGACTAGACGGCCAATGACTCATAATGGAATTCGAATCGGAGCAGATGTCGGTGGTACTTTCACAGACATAGTGCTGGAAAAAGGCACTGAATTGTTTTCAACTAAGGTTCTTACTACTTATGAGTCACCTGAAATAGGAATCCTTGAAGGTATTGAAAATGTTATCGAAATGTCTAAGACCAGACTTTCTGAAGTCGATTCGTTTATACATGGAACAACTCTTGCTACGAATGCCTTGATCGCTAGAACAGGGGCAAGAACTGCTTTTGTTACCACGAAAGGTTTTCGGGACACAATTGAAATGAGAACCGAGAGCAGGTTTGAACAATACAACCTTAATCTAGAACTACCTAAACCTCTTATTGAAAGAAAAGACAGATACGTCCTTTCAGAGCGAATTTCTTCAGATGGTTCGGTACTTTTACCATTTGACGAAACTGAAGCTGGAAAACTTATTGAACTACTGTCGGAAAAAAAAGATCCATATGAATCAATAGCTATAGGTTTCATTCATTCATACATGAATAATGAACACGAATCTATCTTTCGGGAGATGATTCTAAAAGAGCTTCCAGGAATTAAAGTTTCAATTTCTTCTGAGGTTTCACCTCAAATGAGAGAATTCGAGAGATTCAATACTGTCTGTGCGAATTCCTACGTCCAACCTATGATGGCTTCTTATCTTGAAAGGCTTAAAAGCAAACTGACTGATGCAGGGGCTAATTGCGACATACACCTAATACATTCAGGTGGCGGGTTAATAAGTATAGAAAGTGCAATAAAGTTCCCGGTGAGACTGATCGAATCAGGTCCAGCTGGCGGTGCTATTTTCGCCGCTGAAATTGCTGATCGATATGGAATAGATGCCGCTCTTTCTTATGACATGGGAGGAACCACCGCAAAAATATGTCTTATAGACAACCAAGCTCCAAGATCAGCTAAGACATTTGAAGTAGCTAGAACGCATCGTTTCACCAAAGGAAGCGGTATGCCGATTTCGATCCCAGTTATAGAAATGATTGAAATAGGAGCAGGTGGTGGGTCTATTGCGAGTGTTGACGACCTCAAACAAATAAGAGTAGGACCGCTAAGTGCAGGTTCAGAACCTGGGCCTGCTGCATACGGATTAGGTGGTTCTCTCGCAACGGTAACTGATGCAAACATCCTTTTAGGACGTATTTCGCCCGAAACTTTTGGAGCCGAAGACATAGACCTACTTCCTGAAGAATCTAAAAAAGCACTATCAAATGATGTTGCAAAGATTCTTGAAACCACCGCAGAAAATGCAGCAATAGGAGTTATCGAGGTTGTTGACGAAAATATGGCTAATGCCGCCCGCGTGCATGCAGTGGAAAATGGCAGAGACGTCTCAAAATACACAATGATTGCATTCGGCGGGGCGGCACCATTACACGCCTCCCGTTTATGCAACAAATTAGAAATAGATAAATTACTCGTTCCACCCGATGCAGGTGTGGGTTCTGCAATTGGTTTCCTCAGAACACCATTTTCTTACGAAGCTCTGAGAAGTTTTTACATTTCCGTAGAAAACTTTGATCACAAAAGTGTAAATAAACTCCTAGACGATCTCACTTCTGAGGCAACAGAATTCGTGATGGAAGCATCGAATGGTAACTACCCTGAAGAAAGTCTTGAAGTGGAACGTTGCGCCTTTATGCGATACTCAGGCCAGGGATGGGAAATTACTGTCCCGCTAGAAAATACAAAATTCGATAATTTTGGAATCGAATTACTGAACAACAAATTTGAAAAAACTTACGAAGAGCATTTCGGCAGGGCGATCGAAGGCTTACCCATAGAAGTGGTCGGCTGGTCTGTAAAAGTTACTTCTCCTAAACCGACAATTCAAAAGATTGTCCCACTCGATTCTGAAAATATCGTCACTACAGACATAAAGCGAACAATCTATGATCCAGTCGAGAGTTCTGAAATTCAGGCTTCTATTTTCGATCGGGAGAAATTAAACCCCGGTGATTGCATAATAGGGCCAGCAATAATTTTTGAAAGCCAAACAACTACTTGGATCTCAAGTAGCAGTAAAGCAACAGTCCAAAATGATGCTTGTCTGCTAATACTGAAAACGGATACAGATAAAACATGAAGCACTTACAAAATCAAGTTATGTGGAATCGACTTATATCCATAGTCGAAGAACAGGCTCTAGCTCTAGTCCGGACAGCTTTTAGTACAAGTGTTAGAGAAGCAGGAGATCTGTCAGCTGGCGTCTACGACACTAAGGGAAGAATGATCGCACAAGCGATTACTGGAACCCCTGGACATGTGAACACTATGGCGGCAGCTGTAGTCAACTTCATCGAAGACATAGGTCCTCACAGAATTTACGATGGTGATGTTTATATAACTAATGACCCTTGGAAGGGCACCGGCCACTTACATGACTTCACAGTTGTGACTCCTGTATTTAGAAATGGCAAGCTCATAGGCTATTTCGGCTGTACCGCCCACGTAGTGGATGTAGGAGGTAGAGGTTTCGGCCCTGATGCTACTGAAGTTTATGAAGAAGGACTTTTCGTTCCCATTATGAAATTTTTGGAACGTGGAGAAATAAATGACGACCTTATAAATATTGTTCGTCACAATGTTAGGGAATCCTCGCAGGTAATCGGTGATCTCCACTCTCTTTCAACATCTAACGAAACAGGCGTTCGACGACTTCATGCCATGCTCGATGAATTCAATTTGGAAAATTTGGATGATCTAGCTGAATTTATCTTTGAAAAAACTGAAGAAGCCACTAAAAAACGATTAGCCAAACTACCGCCAGGAGAATACACAAATGAAATGCAAGTTGATGGCTACAACAAAACGGTGAACTTAAAAGTAACTATCAATGTTAATGAAAATGGTGCACATGCCGATTTTGCGGGAAGTTCACCCACATGCGAAAACGGAGTTAACGTACCTCTGGTCTACGCCCACGCCTACTATTCATATGCAATGCTTGTAGCACTAGCACCTGAGATGCCGAGCAACTATGCGTCACTGGCGGCTTTTACAGTTAGCGCACCTGAAGGATGCATACTTAATGCCAAGCATCCTGACCCTGTCGCCGTAAGACACGTTACCGGACATTTCGTGACAGATCTTTGCCTAGGTGCTATTGCAGAGGCGCTTCCAGAGATTATTCCGGCTGAAGGTGCAGGCGCACTATGGAATTTTCATGTAAGTGCAAGACCAAGTAATCCTGGGTCAGGTCTCCCAAATCGAGAAATACTGATGTTTAATAGTGGTGGCACAGGAGCCAGACCCGAGTTAGACGGACTGAACAGTACTGCTTTTCCTAGTGGTGTTAGAACTATGTCTTCTGAAGCTACTGAACAAGTAGGCCCCATAGTTATTTGGCGAAAAGAACTCAGACCAGATTCAGGAGGAAAAGGTCGACAACGTGGAGGATTAGGTCAAATAATAGAACTTGCACCCTCTGATGGTTACAAATTTTTCTTTAGCTGCATGTTTGACAGAGTTGAAAACCCTGCACGAGGACGCAACGGTGGGGGTAATGGTCTACCCGGAAAGGTGTACCTTGATGATGGAACACCTTTTGATGCGAAAGGTAAACAAGCTGTTCCTGAAGGTAAAAGACTGATTTTAGAGCTACCCGGTGGAGGAGGTTTTGGTGATCCAGAAGAAAGAGATTCCAGTTTATTAAAAAATGATATTGAACAGGGTTATGTTTCTTGATTACACGAGAGAGTAACTTGAAAAATGAAATTGAAACCTAACTCACACTAAGGCAACTGATGAAGCATTTCGATACTTTGATAATCGGAGGTGCTGTGATGGGCAGTTCAACTGCCTATTGGCTATCTGAAAATCCAGATTACGACGGTAACATTCTGGTTGTTGAACCCGATCCAACCTACGCACATTCTTCGACGGCACTTTCCGAAGCAAGCATCCGCCATCAATTCTCACAACCAGTAAATATAAAACTTTCAATGTTCGCTACAGAGTTTTTTGCTAATTTTCATGAAAATGTACAAGTTGACGGGGAAGCGCCTGAATTACCTTTTCATGAAACTGGTTACTTATTCCTAGCTACTGAAGATGGAATGGAAAACCTTATTACCAACCATGAAATACAAAAAAATTGCGGTGCTGAAGTCGCTTTGCTTAATCCAAAAGAAATTTCAGAGAGATTCCCATACATGAAAGTTTCGGATCTTGAAGGAGGGAGTTTGGGAATTCGAAATGAAGGAACACTAGATGCGTATTCTTTGATGCAAGGTTTCAAACTAAGAGCCAGACATAACGGAGTCGAATATTTAAAGAACCGTGTTGTGTCGTTGAGTGTCAATCAAAATAAAAATCTTGTCGAGCACGTACACCTAGATTCCGGTGAAACTATTTCCTGTTCACGTGTTATAAATTGTGCTGGCCCGCGTGCGAGATGGATAGCAGAAATGGCAGGACTGCAACTCCCAGTAGAACCTAGAATTAGAGCTGCTTTTGTTTTCGACTGCCGCGAAAAACTAGAAGGGCAAACTCTTCCACTCACAATCGACCCATCAGGAGTGCATGTTAGAACAGACCCTCCCTATTACTTAGCGGGAGCCCCGCCTCCTGAAGATCTGGAAGTCGAACCTAATGACTTCAAAGTAAGACAGGATGAATGGTCAGATAACATCTGGCCTGTCCTTGCTAATCGCATTCCTGTTTTTGAGAAAATTAAAGTAAAAAGTTCCTGGGCGGGACACTATGCATACAACACGCTAGATCAAAACGCGATAATTGGCTCATGTGAACAACTTGCAAACTTCTTTTTCTGTAATGGTTTCAGTGGTCACGGCTTTCAACAAAGTCCAGGGGTAGGTAGAGGTCTTAGCGAATTAATTACCTACGGCAGATACGAATCTCTGGATCTGTCTGACCTTGGTTACGATCGCATCCTCAGAAATGAACCCTTTCTGGAGAAAGCAGTAATCTAACTTTCCCCCAGATAGGAAGAACGAAGTTCAGGGTTTGCTAGCAAAGCTTCCGCTGTATCGTCCAGCACGACCCTACCTGTTTGTAGAACCCATCCCCTGTCAGCTATAGACAGAGCCATATTGGCATTTTGTTCTACCATGAAAATTGCTACCCCTTCTTCATGAATTTGTTGGATGAGTTCAAAGTTTTGCTGAACAAGCGCAGGGGCAAGACCCATCGAAGGTTCATCCATAAGCAAAACTCTGGGACGTGACATCAAAGCACGTCCAATAGCAACCATCTGTTGCTCCCCACCTGAAAGAGTTCCTGACTTTTGAGAAAGCCTTTCTTTAACGCGAGGGAAAAGTTCGTAAATATTTTCTAAGTCTTCCTCGATTCCTTCTTTATCATCACGCAAATAGGCTCCCAGTTCAAGATTCTCTTTTACTGTGAGACGTTTGAACAGTCGACGATTTTCAGGAACCATCGTGACTCCATTGACCACCCTGTAACTTGTTGGTTTGTCATTAACGACTTCACCATCAAGTAAGACTTCACCAGACGTAGGCGTAACCATACCCAACAATGTTTTGAGTGTCGTTGATTTTCCACTTGCATTTCCTCCTAATAGACAAACCATCTCACCAGGATAAATTGCCAAATCAACATCTTTGAGAATGTGTACAGCTCCATAATGGGTATTTACTGAGCGGAATTCTAATAAAGCCGTTTCTGTCATCTTTTCGCCTCTACAGGTCTACCCAAATAAGCTTCAATCACATCAGGATTTGTTGAAACGTCATCGTAAGATCCCTGCGCTATCGGCACACCATGATCTAAAACGACAACACGATCCGAAACGTCTCTGACAACTTTCATATCATGCTCGATAATTACAATTGTGAAACCCCATTCATCGCGCAATCTTCCGATAAGAGCGGTTAGTTCTGCTGTTTCTATAGGATTCATGCCTGCTACTGGTTCGTCTAGCAACAGCAGTCTCGGTTGTGTTGCCATAGCACGAGCAATTTCCAATCTGCGTCTATTTGCATAAGACAATGCAAAAGCTGGCTGGTCTAAGCGGTAACCGACAAGACGAGTTCCAAAGAAACTCAAAATCTCTTCGGCTCTCTCACGTATTTCTTTTTCTTCTTTTTTGAATGCTTTAGTTTGGAATAAAGCCCCTACCACGAGCTGCGATGTCCTGCAGTGCTGAGAAACCATCACGTTTTCAAGAACAGTCATATTCGGAAAGAGTCGTACATTCTGAAATGTTCTCGCTATTCCCATTTCGGTAATTTGATTCGGGTCAAGACCTAGGACAGATTCACCATCAAATATGATCTCGCCACTCGTCGGCGGTATCATTCCTGAAATTGCGTTAAAAAATGTTGTTTTTCCTGCACCATTAGGTCCAATCACGCTAACAATTTCACCTTCTTCAATAGCAAAATCTAGATTTGAAAGTGCATCTAGACCTCCGAAAGTAATTTGAAGGTTTTCAATCTCTAAGAGACTCATAACCGTTCACCTGCTTCCTCCTGCTGTTCAGAATCATCATCCCCTAACCATGCATCTTGCAGATATTCCTCTTGGTGTAATTCCCTAGTTCTACGAGCAGTTGGGACAAGACCTTCAGGGCGTTTAAGCATCATAAATACAAGCAACGCACCGTATATTAAAAGTTTATAATTCTGGAATTCTTGAAGAAGTCCTGGTTGCCGCGGTCCACCAAGAATTCCTATAAGAACCAATGAACCAACCATAACTCCGGTGATACTTCCCATTCCACCGACTATTACGACCACAAGAATTATAATCGACACAAGAATTTCAAAGCTCTTGGGGAAAACAGAACCTACCTTTGCTGCGAGTACTGCTCCACTGAACGAAGCCAAAACAGCGCCTACCACGAAAGCCATCAATTTCGAATTGACTGTATTTATACCCATCACTTCGGCAACACTCTCATCTTCTCTGATGGCCATCCATGCTCGACCTATACGGGATCCTTGCAATCTCCATGAAACATATATCGCCAATACACAGAATGCTAAAACCATGTAAAAAACAGATCGAGGATCTGCTCCTCTTACTTCCCATGGACCTAGATCTATCCCTGGGATATTGGTGATTCCTTGTGAACCACCTAAATACGGCTTCAACCAATCTGACAAGAAAAGAAGCCTTATAATTTCACCGAACCCTAAAGTGACAATTGCAAGATAATCACCCCTCATTCGGATAACGGGAGCGCCAATCAAAAGACCCGCTAGAGTCGCCATAACCACTACTACCAATAATGAAATTCCAAAATGGGTCTCAGGTGAGAACCATGGCGAATTAGGCGAAGTGAAAACTGCAGTTGTGTAACCCCCTACAGCAAAGAAAGCTACATAGCCAAGATCCAAAAGACCTGCAAGACCAACCACAATGTTTAGACCTAATGCCAGTAACAGGAAAAGTCCCACATTGGCTAGCAATTCGTTGATGATTCCGCCCAAGAACCAAGGGAGTACGAGAAATACGACCGCAACCAAAGCGAACAAAACTATTGAGTTTCGCTGCTGTTCGGCAGGATTATCGCTCGAGCGATAACGGGAAACTGCCTCTTTCACTTTCCCGCGAGTGAGCAACGGTAGTGCCGCTAGTACCACTGCTATAACAATGGTTGAAGTGACTGTTATACCACCTCTTTTCGCATAGATCATATCACTGAGCCACTCGAGGCGTAGACCTTCTGAAAGGTCATCAATTACATCTTCTAGAACTGCAAGGGTGAAAAGACCGAATATGGCATAAGCGACCATCTTTCGGATCCGAGTTGTCATTTGATGCAATGAAGCCCCAAATACCCCAAGTCCAACTCCGACCAAGAGCCAAATCATACTTCCGAACCCAATACTGTTTTCAAAAGTCAACAATCTAAGTAGTTTGGGGTTCCAATTAAGCAAAGGGTCTCTTAAATCGAAGTTGTCGATACCCAGCATCAGCACTACAAGACCCAAACCACCCAGTAATCCTGTTATAGCTCCTGACAGTAACTCAGCGGCACCAGGTTTAGGGTTTTCGACACCTTCCAATTCAACCATTTTTGAAACTACATAGCCGAATACCAGAGGTACCCAAATAATAAATAAGTAACCAAGACTTAGAGTTGACTCAATAAGTATTCTTCTGTTTAGTTCCGCTGGAAGCCCAACTAAACAAATAAACACTTGAGATAGCGCACAAATGCTGCCCCAAAAGGAAACACGCTTCCAATCCTGATCAAACAGTTTTCTGGAAGGTAAAGAAGTGCTCATCATGCACGATCCTCTTGCGAGAGCCTCTCTCCGAAAAGTCCGGAAGGCTTAAAGAGAAGAACAAGAACGAGAACAGTAAAAGCTACAGCATCCTTTAATTGACTAACGCCTGGAACGCCTAGTGGTTCAAGTATGACCATTGGAGCTATTGATTCTGCTGATCCCAAAAATACCCCACCGGCCATAGCGCCGCCCATATTTCCAATGCCACCTACTACAGCCGCGGTGAAAGCCTTAATACCAGGCAGGAAGCCTGTCATGTGAGTAACACTTCTAAATAGAAGCCCCCAAAGAATTCCACCAACTCCCGCCATGGCGCCTCCAACACCGAAAGTTATGACAATCGTTCGATTAACATTTATCCCCATGAGTGAAGCGATTTCTTTGTCTTCGGCTACAGCTCTCATAGCTCGCCCTGTTTGGGTTCTCTCAACTAGATACCAGAGACCAGCCATCGATACTGCAGCCACAACCATTACCAAGATCTTGGTTCCAGCAATCTCGACTGTCAAAATAGATCTTTGTTTAGACAACCATTCAGGAAGACGTGGATAACCTTTACTGGTTGGCCCGAATAACCCCAAAGCCGCATTTTGTATAAAAAATGAGACACCTATCGAGGTTATGAGAGGAATTAATCTTGGCGAATTACGCAAAGGCCTATAGGCGATCCTTTCAGTGATTACCGCAGTCACAGTGGAAGTCGCGATAGCTACAAAAATGATCACAAAAAGCGACAAAATAAAATTACTCTCCCATAGGCCAGCGTCATGCAATTTCTCTGATGTGATCCATCCAGACATGGTTCCCACCATGAAAACTTCTCCATGAGCAAAATTTATAAATCCCAAGACTCCATAAACCATTGAATAACCCAATGCAATAAGTCCGTACATGGCCCCTTGAGAAAGACCGGAGACTATCAAACCTTTGAATTGGTCACCCGTAAGACCTCTTGCATCTGGATTACGCCATTCAGTAAATGGATTTTCCGGCCAGACTTGTTGAGCTATAAATGCTAAGACACCGACGACAATAAGAGTCGCCATTAAGACACGTATGAATGTGAGAAATCTGTCTACTCCCGAAACGCGTTTCTTAAACTTCTTTTTTAATATCTCCGACATTCTTACCCTTAAAAAATCAGATTAAACATTCTGCCCGATGTTTGGATTTTCGTATACTTTTTTCCTATTAAATTCATTTAAAATTGAACGCGATGAAAGCGCTAAAGTAGCTCCACCCAAAGCGGTTAGGAAAGCTCCAGCACCTGTAACTATTTGCAAGTCCGAGACTCTGGCCAAACTTATTATCCAACCAAGTCCAATCACTGCTACACCTGCCCCTATACCGGCCACAATCACACTCCAGCGCCATCGTAGATGTTCATCAAATCCAAAAATGCCGACCGCTGGGAACAACGCTAAAAAACCCAAAATAACTAGAGGAATCGCTAAATAAGAAAGACCTCCGCCATTAGGTGTTATACCGTCGTTAATTGTCTCAACGGTCATTCGGTATTTATTGATTATTGAACTGATCTTTGAATTATTAATCGCAACTAATGCTGGTGACAATTCAACTTCTTCACGGAGAACATTGATCTCTGCCTGAGCTTCGGGCGGCAGGTCTTTAGCTCCCCTTTCATCGAAAGTCCATCCAGAAATCGAACCTATAAGAACTAAAATTACAGCCACAACTCCTGCCAAAATTCGACCTGCAGCAATCGAAACCCTCAGAGGTCTATGCGGTGCTAAAGGAGCTGTCTGTAGAGCAAAAAGTGACCCTACGATACCCACAGCACCTCCCACTATGGCCAAATAAACCCCTATTCCATGAGAGTATTCAACTGTTCCCTGTGCCGTGTTAGCAATCAAATAAGTCAACGATGAAATTAAAACAACAAAAGAGGCTATTGCTGAACCATGCGCCCCCATCCATTTTGAAACTGAGCCCGGATTTCTGACAGTTGTTATTACTGCAGCGATTAGAAAACATACTGCACCAAAAACAATAATTCCGTACCAATTTCCTCCTGAAGCAGCAAATCCATTAAACGACTGACCAGTTAGATCAAGGTCTGCATTACGAGAATGACCTGCTATCAGACCTGCATCATTGCCCCATGTCAAGAACAAAGAAACAAGTGTGACAACTGCACCTACACCTGCAAAAAGTAGACCTTTACGTTCTTGGGGTGTAGCCGGAGTGTTCCATTCAACCTCTTGTGTTTCTTTCTCTTCGCTTCGCTCAGACAACTCGCTTAGTATCTCCTCATCCGTGCTTCTACGTGCTTTGACAGCTCCCGAGATGCGTTCAAAAAGTCCGCGAGTATCACCTTCTGGCTGTGAAAGCCTATCCAGCACAACTGAAACCAAGAAAAGAGCAAACCCTGCTGAGAACCCAAGCCCGACGTCTAAATTCTGAACTGCCCTAAAAACTTGAAGCCCTAAACCTGATGCGCCCATAATCGCTGCTATACCTACCATGGCTATTGAAAGCATCAGACATTGATTTAATCCTGTCATGATCGCTGGTCTCGCCAGTGGTAGTTGCACATCAATTAATACTCTTGCTTCGGGAGCTCCATAAGCGCGACTAGCTTCAACTACATCTTCGGGAACTTGTCTAATTCCAAGATTTGTTAAACGAACCAAAGGCGGCAAAGCGTAAATCATCGTCACCATAGTTGCAGGAACAACCCCGATGCTGAAGAAGAAAACGAAAGGAACCATATAAGTGAATGAGTGAATAACTTGCATTGCATCCATCACAGGCCTGACTACATTCCATACACCGTCCTGTCGTGCACACAAAACACCTAGTGGAATACCAATAATTGAACAAAGTGCAACAGAGACAATGACCATTCCAACGGTCCTCATGGTGTCCAACCAGTAGGCCTGCCCTAATAATCCACAAAGCGCAAGAGCGAAACCTGACTGGATCCCTATTCGTGGCGAACGAAAAAGAGCTCCGAAAACGACTGTAAAGAGAACGACCCAAAACCAGGAAACTGTAAGCAAGAAAGAATTTACGAAATTGTCGAGCAGGAAGTTGAAAGGCCATCTAATCGTATCGAGAACCCAGCCTGCGTTTATATCCATCCAGTCGACCATCTGATCAAACCAATAACCGAACGGTATTCGCCATTCATCAAGAATTGCTGAGTCTAGAAGCCCTACTGGCTCATCACTAGTTGCCTTCTCGAAACGTATCTGTCCTAAAATATTCATCATAGGAATACCTCCCGATCGAATCCATCGATTAACTGCTCCACACGTCCCATCTCTTCCATTATCTCGCGGGGTTCCAATTCTCCTATTAAGCGACCAAATTCATCTACTACAGCTATGGGAAGTCCCCTTCCAGCTGCAGCATAGTTAGTGCTGAATGTTGCCTCGGGTGTAGTCGTTTCGAAATCACTCCTCAAAACATCTTTCAGGTCAGTGGTTCCTTGTGCCAAAGCAGAACTTGCATCAGCGAGATGTAGTAGTGATTCAGGTTTCCCATCTGCATCGCAACAAAAACCGCCTTGCCTCTCTCCGAGTGAATTAATAGCTTCTACAAGGGTTGAATTAGCGTCAATTATTGCTGGCGCTTCCATTACTGACTCAACATCAATAACCCTTCCTTGATCAACATCTTGGACAAACTCCGCGACATACGCATCTGCCGGCTTAGTGAGAATCTCTTCCGCAGTTCCGATCTGCACGACATAACCGTCTCTGAGTATGCAAACACGATCGCCTATTCTTAATGCTTCGTTTAGATCATGCGTGATGAACAAAATTGTTTTTTGCAACCTTTCTTGGATTGACATCAACTCATCCTGCATTTGACGTCGTATCAATGGATCCAAAGCACTAAAGGCCTCGTCCATGAGCAGTATGTCAGGGTCGCTACACAAGGCACGAGCGAGACCCACTCTCTGCTGCATTCCTCCTGAAAGTTCTCGTGTGGCATTAAAAGCGTAAGCTTCCAGCCCAACAAGTGAAAGAGCTTTCATGGCAGCTGCATTACGTTGCTTTTTCTCAACTCCCTGTACTTTTAAGCCATAACCTGTGTTATCTATGACATTTCTGTGTGGGAACAAGGCAAAATGCTGGAAAACCATACCCATTTTTTCTCGACGGAATTCCTGAAGTGCCGACCCATCCAATTCCTGCACATCAGTGCCTTCAACAATCACTTTTCCACTCGTAACGTCGTGAAGTTTGTTCACCGTGCGTATAGCGGTTGATTTGCCTGAACCGGACAAACCCATAACTACAAATATTTCACCCTTGTTTACCGAGAAAGATACATCTGTCAAACCAACAACATGACCCGACTGTTTTTGGACTTCGTCCTTATGAACACCTGATTTAGACAAATCAAAAGCTCTACCGCGAGGATTTGGACCAAAAATTTTATAAACATTTTCTAGAGAAATTATCGTTTCTCCACCAGCCACTTTTCCCCCTCTAAATATCGGTATTTGGTCAAAATTTGACCGCTATCTTGATCGCTAAGGTTTTTCTTTTTATGTACTTATAAGCACCGTAGCATTTTTGAGAGGTACGCTGACCAGTCATGGCTAAAAGTACTCATTCGGCGATAGTCGACCCTCGTAATGAAGATGTAAAAATTTACATAAATGGCGAGTTTCACAGTAGAGAAAACGCCCAAATTTCAGTGTTTGATAGTGGCTTTCTTGTTGGTGATGGAATTTGGGAAGGTTTGAGACTTCACAACGGTAAATTCGCCTTTCTACAAAAGCACCTCGACAGACTATTTGCCGGAGCTTCCGCCGTTCATCTAGATATCGGATTAACGCGGGAAGAATTAACTGAAGCTCTTAATGAAACCATTGAGATAAACAATATGACCGATGATGTGCACGTCCGTTTAATGATCACACGAGGTAATAAAAAGACACCTTCCCAACATCCCTCAAACGTTGTGGGTGGACCAAATATCGTCATTATTGCTGAACATAAAGTTGCTGACCCTTCAGTTGCTCAAGAAGGTATAACTCTTTTTACAGTCACCGTGCGTCGTCCCGCTCCAGACACTCTCGATCAAAGGCTTAATTGTCATTCTAAATTGCACGAAGTAATTGCTCTGGTGCAGGCCATTCAAGCCGGAGCTGATGAAGCTTTGATGCTTGACCCCACTGGCGCAGTAGCTACTTGCAATGCCACAAATTTTTTCATTATTAAAAATGGTGAAGTGTGGACCTCTACAGGTGAATATTGTCTGAATGGAATAACTAGAGAGCTTATTTTAGAAGTAGCTAGAGAGAAAGGAATGCCGGCATTTGAAAAACCTTTTTCATTGACTGATGTCTACTCTGCAGATGAAGCATTCGTTACAGGAACTTTTGGTGGATTAACACCGGTGATAGAGGTCGATGGAAGAACTATAGGTGATGGGAAAATCGGAATGACCACTGTTCAACTCCAAAACTTATACAAGGAAGCTATACACGCCGAAGTGTCGGAATGACTCTACGTATTAATTGTTGGTCAGGTCCTCGAAATATCTCGACGGCGTTAATGTATTCATTCAGGGAGCGTTCTGACACTACTGTCGTCGATGAACCCTTTTACGCTCATTACTTAAGGGTTAGTGGGCGTAAGCATCCAGGCTATGAAGAAGTTCTTTGCTCGCAAGAACAGCATTCGGAAAAAGTAGTACATGACGTTATAAAAGGTAATTATCAGACTCCGATTGTTTTTTTCAAACAAATGTGCCACCACCTAGTTGAAATTGATCTTTCCTTTCTAGACGACTGTTGTAACATTTTGCTTATAAGAGAACCGGGTCTCGTTATTCGTTCGCATGCGAAAAACGTTCCTGACCTTCAAGTATCGGACATAGGTTTAGACGTTCAGAACTTTCTACTAAATCGAATCCTCGACTCTGGTGAGACTCCTGTAGTGATCGACTCTGCACTTCTATTGGAAAGACCAGAATCCATATTAAAAGAATTATGCCAAATTCTTGAAATTGCTTTTGATGAATCAATGCTTTCGTGGGAACCGGGAGCAAAACCTGAAGACGGGGTCTGGGCAGAGCACTGGTACAAGAACACCCATGAATCATCTGGTTTTTCAAAACAAGACCCTAATCGGGATCCATTCCCTGAAAAATTTTTACCAGTTCTGGAAGAAGCCACTGTCTTATACGACAATCTTAAAAATTACGCCTGCAGAGGAGTTGACTAATGAAAGATCCAGCTTGGATAAAAACTGTTCCACAACCTGAATGGAATGAAGATCCGCTTTTAAACTCTCTACTGGAACAAGTCAAGGATAAAGAAAACGGCTTGGTGGACAACATCATGGCGGTACATTCAATCAACCCTAAAAGTCTGGAAGCTCATAATGCCGTGTATTCATCTGCGATGACCGGTACCGCTTCTTTAAGAAAGGTTGAAAGGGAGTTAATAGCTCTAGTGGTGAGTTTGGAAAACCATTGCCACTATTGAGTGTTTCACCACAAACGCGGTCTGCGTGATTTACTGAAAGACGACAGTCTTCTTGAGAAAATAGAAAAAAACTGGAGAACCGCCCAACTTTCTGATTCTCGCAAAGCCATGTTGAACTTTGCAGTAAAACTTACAAATAAGCCTAAAAATATAAAGATTAAAGATATAAACAAGCTTCGATCAGCTGAATTTAGTGACAGAGACATTCTCGATATCGTTGAAGTCACTGCTTACTACGCTTATGCAAACAGGTTGGCTGATGGGCTAGGCGTCGCTATAGAAGATTGGATTTCTGATCAAGAAGAATCAGATCAAACTTAAACCACTACCAGAAACAACGACTTGCTGGCCAGTTGTAAATGATTCATACTCACTTTTACCGACGATCACGACCGGCATGGCTTTTCCATAAATTTCGTCGGCAACAATCGAACCTAAAGCTATTATTTCATCTGCTTCCATCATTATTATTCCCGAGGGACCAGAACCCGAGCGAATCCCTTCTGCTATTACTGAACTCCCGCTGCTCGACCCTCTCCCAAAAGGCATCATCAGTATTTTACCCTTGACTGACATTCCGCTTTGAGGGTGTCTCAAATCAATAATTTCGCCTGTTTCAGGATCGACTCCCCCCCAAAAACTAAGTGGTTCATCCAGTTTCAGAACTTCTCCACGGGCTTCTCCGGCAACCAAAAAGAGCATCGATTAACCATCCATCCAAATACTATTATCTGCAGAAAAACTCCCAGATACAGCTGAAGTCACACAGTCCTCAACAGCCGCGAAAATTACCTCAACCCCTAGATTGCCAGGAGCGTAATAGGCCCACTTGGCTGAGTCAGTTATTACAGGTCGAGCCACATCTTCAATGATCGGCGTTATATAAGTGCATGTGTCTGTTACAAAAATCACTCCAGCCTTTTCTAGTGGTTCAACTAGACCTCGCAAAGAAGCTTCCGTTAATACATCTCTACCGGTAGAAACGTAAAACTTTATTTCCGGATTGACAGATCTACCATCAAAAAGTTGACTGAGTTTTTGTATCTCTTGAATCGAATAATGGGGAGTCCCAAGACTTACTGCCCCTACTTTAAAATCAGATACTGTGCTCAATTCATCTCGTGCAGAAATTATCTTGTCGATTGTTACATCTATCACTTCTCTTGGTGTTAAACCTAGGAAGGCTTCTTCTAAAGTTGGTGCCTCAGGAGTTATACCAACAGCATGGAACATTCCTACTGATCCTGATGAAGCTGCCGCTGCACCCAGTGCCTTCAAACGGTCTTCACTTACCTCATTAGGTAAACCTTGGATAACAGGTATCGCGCTTCCGGTACATTTTCCTACTAAATGTCCTAAAACTGGGTAGAAAACATCTCGGTCTAATAGAGATTCATTTATTCCTTTTATGCGGAATAAAATTTCTCCCTTACGATTTTGATCCAAATGAAGTCCGGCGGCTGGAGCTCTACCACAAATTGCCGCGCAGATATCTATGAAATCGCCATACCGATGAGTTCTTGCACCTAAAACTGAATTCGCGAAAACTATTGCATTCGATTCCGCCCATGCGACCTGATCTCCGAAATTAGGTCTCTCTTCCAGTTGATATGGGGCGCAAGTCCAAGTCGGTTTACATCCCATTCTTTCATAGGAATCCATTAAAAGCCTTGCTTGTTCACCCCAATGAGAATCTCCTCGGTAGAGGTCGGGATGAATAAGGTCTAATGAAGAAACATTTAAAGTTGTGGGAATTTTTACTTTTCCGCCTTGATCTTCTAACCATTTCGCGAAATCTAAAACTGCTGGACCATGGTATAAACAAGAATCAATGTGAGCAGAAGATACATCTAACAGTTCTGAAGCCCCCATAGCTTCCGCTAGACGAACAATTACCCTCATTGCTGAAGCTGCAGCAGGACCTTGTTCTCCGTTTAAATATGCCTGATCAGACTCAGAAAGATTAACGCTCACCTATTAAATTTAGAGCCTCAAGTGATGGCTCCCTTGTTTTTAGATCAACAAACTGGATCCTCTTCTACCGGCTCAACTAAAGACTGACCGCTTATTGTAAGTTTCTGTCCCACAAATAGAAGATTCGGATCTGTAATGTCATTTATAGACATAATTTCATCAACTGTTACACCTTCTCGTTTCGCTATTTTCGAAAGCGAGTCTCCTGATTCAACTATCACGGTGATAACAGTCTCTTCTACTTGATCAACACCTTCTTCTACTTCTGGGGAACTAAGAAGTATCACCTGTCCCACATATATGGAATTGACATCACAAATACCATTAATTCTTGCCAATTTTTCAGCAGTTGTTCCGTTTGCTTTTGCGATCTCAGATAAAGAATCTCCAGCGGCTACTGTCACTGATTCTGGAAGTGTTTCAACAGGTTGAACAGGTTCAACAAGGCTTGTAGTAGTTGTTGTCTCAGCAATTACAGGGGCAATAGTTGAGGGTGCAACGTAAGTAGTGGTCGTTATCGGGATCATCGTGGTTGGCACTTCTATCTGAGCTGTAGTGGGTGCCATCGTGGCTGGTACCAATACGGGTTCTTCGTCTCCACCACCACAAGCGCCTAAGACTGATAAAGATACCCCACAAAGTAAAAACTTAACCAAGTTTGTCCTCATAGCTCAAGCATAGATTCAAGGGTGTGACAGTTTCGCGCACCCTTGAGAAATTTATTTTCAAATGACCCTGTCACTGCCTCCATCTGTAGGAACAGAAGCTCCTGTGGTTGTAGAAAAATCATCAGTGCAAAGTGATATTGCTGAACGTGCCACAGCTTTAGACGTTACTTCTACTGAGAGAAGGTTTCTTTTCTTGTATTCTTCGGGACTGATTCCGTAGTTAGAGGCTCTTTGTTCAATGAGTTCTTCACTCCAAAGACCTGTATCGAAAACTGCATCTGGGTGAACTATATTCACCCGAGTACTATTCGGAGCCCATTCCAGGGCAGCTACTCGGCACAGCTGTTGCAAAGCTGCTTTTGAAGCTGAATATGCAGCTGCTCCTTTACCTGGAGCTGGAACATTCTTTGACCCTATTACTACAACTCTTCCCCCTACAGGCGAAAGGGCCAGAAGAGGTCCTATACGACCGAAGAGTGATTGAACTGAATCAACATTTACTGACATCACTCTTCGCCATTCTTCTGAATCAAGATCTTCGATTGTCGCTGATTCTCCGAAAATGCCTGCTGCCACCACTGCGATATCTAAACCGCCAAATCTTTCAACTCCTGCCCTTATTGCCGATGTGACTTCTTCAGTTTTTGTAACGTCAACTTCTATCCCAATCCAGTTGTCGCCGGAGAAAACATTTTCGATCTCAGGACTGAGATCCAAGCCAATAACAGCACTTCCACGATCTTTTAATTCTTCTGCACATGCCTTTCCAATTCCAGATGCAGCGCCTGTAACAAGTGCCACTGTTCCATTTAGTTCGGGGGGTTTTCCGGTTTTACGCAACTTGGCCTGTTCTAAATCCCAGTATTCGACGTCGAACAACTCCTCAGCAGAGAGCGCTTTGTAACCGCCAAGGTGATCTTCTGCTCTGCAGAGAACAGGGATAGTGTGGTGATAGATGTCAGCTGCAATTTGTGCATCAGTTGCAGTAAAACCCGCAGTAAGCATGCCGATTTCAGGGTCCAGCACTATTCGTGGAGCTGAATCTATCTCAGTGAACTCGGTTCTAATTCTGTGTCGGAATTCTTCAACATATGACTTGTATTCCTCTACATATTGATCTAGTGAATTTTCATTAGCTCCAACCATCGGTAAACGTTTTGTGCGAATTATGTGATCGGGCGTCAAAGGTCCTCTTCTTGCAAGATCCTTATAGTCTTCTCGCTGTAAAAATCCTCCAACAGAATCATCTGTGTGCCTTGTGACGATCATCGGTTTTCCGGCAACATTCGACATCTGTAAACGCAAACGTGCCAAGTCTGTTAAAAGAACTTCGGCAGGTAACGAATTATTCTGTCGGGTTTCAACAGGGGCTTCTTTTTCTAACCATTTTTCGGCTCTTTCAATCAATTGCATATGTAATTCATAAGCAGTCGCAGAGTCATCCCCAAAAGTGAAAAGACCGTGATTTAAAAGAACCATTCCACGTGTCCCATCGTGAAATTGTGCTGACCAGTTTTCTCGCACTTCCTGAGCAAGGTCGAAACCAGGCATAACATAAGGGATGACTATCACCTCATCGCCGAATATTTCTCTCACTACTTCATCAGGACTGGTCATACCCGCGAGATTTGTGAGTGTAACGATTACGTCTGCATGTGAATGCTGAACAGCTCTATGTGGAATAAAGGCATGAAGTAAGGTTTCCACTGAAGGATTTGGTGCCCCTGGGTCTAGCTTTGCTGCAGACAACTCTCGCATCATGTCTACATCACTTAGCTCATTGAGTTCTAAGAGTTGTTTAAGCCTAGGAAGGTCTAAAGGGGTGAGACCGGGCACTTCAAGGCTTCCCATATCCCACCCAGAACCTTTTACAAATATTGCTTCGCGATCTTGACCTGTGATGTCAGGACGCACAGCCTTAACTGATGAATTGCCGCCGCCATGCAATACTAAGTTTGAGTCAGCACCGATTAGCCTGCTGAAGTGGGCGCATGCTTCAACTGGGTCAGCTGGACTAGTGGAAGTGTTTTTCTTTTCTTCTTTTCCCATCGTTTTACCCTACAAAGATGCTTTCGATAGCAAGTCTTCTATCGATTTGGAATAATCGCTTCTTATGACTCCGTATTCGGTGATTATTCCAGTGATCAGTTCTGCAGGTGTTACGTCAAAAGCTGGATTCCATATCTCGACTCCTTGAGTGGGAACATTTGATTTTTCGACTCCTCGAACTTCATCAGGGTCTCGCTGTTCAATTTTTATGTCTTGACCATTTGATGTTTCTGGGTCGAAAGTGGTTGTAGGAGCAGCAACATAAAAAGGAATCCCAGCGTTGTGAGCAGAAACAGCGTGCGTGAAAGTGCCTATCTTGTTAGCTGCATCTCCATTTGTAGCTATACGGTCAGCTCCGACAACCACGGCATCAATACGGCCTGATGTCATCAGTGAGCACGCTGAGGAATCTGGAATAACTGTTACAGCTATTCCGGCGTTAGACAGCTCCCATGCGGTAAGCCGTGCTCCTTGGAGTAGAGGTCTGGTTTCAGAAGCGAAAACCTCTACGGGTTGTCCTGTTAGTGCCTTACCGTAAATTACGCCCAGAGCTGTGCCTATACCTGTTGTGGCAAGTCGACCTGCATTGCAGTGGGTCATCAGATTCGTGTAGGCAGACATTTCCTCAGCTCCATACCGACCAATTGAATCGCAAGCATCACGATCTTCAGCAAAAATTTTATGTGCTTCATTCAGTGCAAGTTCACGGATTTCTTGTTTTGATTCCCCCTCTACAGCCGCCTTTTGAACCCTTTCAACTGCATAGGAAAGATTTACAGCTGTAGGTCTCGTTTCTCCTATTGTTACAGCGGCTTCGTTAATCTCAGAAATAACCTGAGCAACTTCGTCAGTTGCTATTTGGTCAATTGCTACAACCACCCCATAGGCTCCACATGCGCCTATAGCTGGCGCCCCTCGGATGGCCAATCTTTTAATAGCATCAACCACTTCATCAACCGTTTGAAGTCGTATTACTTTCAAGTCGTCTGGCAACAACGTCTGATCAATTATCTCTATTTCTTGGCCCGTCCAATTAATTGTTGGTGGGTTGTCAATCGAAATGTTCATGCAATCACTCCTAGAATTTAAATTCTATTCCTTCCGCTAGCAGTATGTGTCACCTATTCACCTATCGTCGTGCTTAATATG